>NZ_JBFUCY010000001.1:0-441539 GCF_056404995.1 Mucilaginibacter sp. P2_A5 | reverse complement strand
ACCATAACCAGGCCCGCCGCCCTGGTTGGAGTTGTAAATAAACATAGCCTAAGCCTGCCTGCTGTTGTAGGGAGCCTTGCAGACAACATGCAAAATGACGGCATAACAGTTCACCAGGGTGTTTCGCCAAATGGCGATGGCATTGCCGATGTGTTTACCATTGATGGCATTACAGCTTATCCTGATAATAAATTAACCATTGTTGACCGGAGCGGCGCACCCGTATTTGAAGCATCGGGATATGATAATACGAGTAAGGTATTTAACGGGCGATCAAATAAAACGGGCGCTATGCAGCATGCGGGTACTTATTATTACTTGCTGGAGTACCGCAATAAAGGCCAGTTGAAACGTAAAACCGGCTATTTAATCATTAAATATTAACATGAGGATAACCGGCTTTTTAAGCATCGCATTTTTTTCGATAGGATTTAGTTTACAGCTCAAAGCCCAAAACGGCCAGTTTAGTTATACTCAATATGCCGAAAACCTGACGCCGCTTAATCCGGCCTACTCGTTGCTTGATAAGGCGGGCTCGGTAACATTGCTGGCACGCAAGCAATGGGTAGGCATAAACGGGGCGCCATCAACCTTAATTTTTAACGGTAATTTGCCCATAGA
The DNA here is from genome assembly GCF_056404995.1 of Mucilaginibacter sp. P2_A5. Classification (NCBI taxonomy): domain Bacteria; kingdom Pseudomonadati; phylum Bacteroidota; class Sphingobacteriia; order Sphingobacteriales; family Sphingobacteriaceae; genus Mucilaginibacter; species Mucilaginibacter sp. P2_A5. The sequence continues at coordinate 440,918 of NZ_JBFUCY010000001.1, read as the reverse complement.
AAGCATAAACGGAGCAGCTGGCCTTAATGTAATGAACGACAATTTTGCCGTAGAGCACCAGTTTGAAATTAATGCCTATTTTGCCAAGGCTATTCAACTGGAAACAAACAGCTATTTGGGCGTATCGTTAAATGCCGGCCTGCGGAATTACAGGGCTAACTATTCTGAACTCGACTCAGGCGATCCGTCTTTCAAGGACGATGTACGCCAAACTAAGCCCAATTTGGGTTTCGGGGTTATTTATTATACAGACTGGTATTATGTTGGATTTTCGCTGCCGGAACTTACGTTAACCAGCCTTGGTACCGCTTCGGTACAAAACATCAATAACTTCAGGAATCATTACTATTTTTCGGCAGGGTGTATAACCAACCTGTCTGATGAATTTAGCTTTAAGCCGGCTGCTTTGGTATCCTATGCAAATGGAGTTCCGTTGGTAGGCGATATATCGGGCACGCTTTATATCAAAAACCAGCTTGGTATTGGCGTAAATTATCGTACCAACAATCAGGCTGCAGGTATCATATTGATAAACATAGAATCTGTCCGTTTAGGGTACAGTTATCAATTCGGAACATCTTCGGCAAACCTGGGTGGTTTTAACAATGCAACCCATGAAGTTTCTTTGAGTTTTCGTTTTGGCAAAGGCGCATCGGTTTCTAAACTATTATAAAACGAGTGTATTTTTTACATCACATCGCTCCTATTACAGCATATTTTTGGCAAATGAATTTTTGTTGTAAAAATTTGCATTTTCTTTTAAATTTTTGGTGTATTTATTAAGCATTAGTATCACTTTTTGTGTAAAATTTCCCGGTTCTTAACACCTTTTAGGGTATAACGGCCCTGTGCTCGGATTTTTAAAAATGTGGTATTCGGTCTCACCTGGGCCCGAACACCATCAAAATAATAACTTAAGTGTTCGCGTCTTCCAAACCGAACGGATACTTGCAAAAGCGAACACCTTATCACAATATCCGCATATAAAATTTCCACCCCGGCCATCCTCTTCATAGAAAATTCATACCCTTTATGAATTTTTGTCCCGTTGAATTGAAAGAGGACCATGTTTAAGATAAAAACCCTGCTATTTTTATTTATTGTATTTTTTTGCTGTAATACAATCCGGGCCAACGCCCAAACCGACACACTCAAAATTAACTTCCAGGATGCCGAAAAGCAGTTTTTGGAGAACAACCTGGGCCTTCTGGCGCAGAAGTATAATATTGAGGCTTCAAAAGCGCTGATACAGCAAGCCAAACTTTGGGATAACCCCGTACTAAGCACCGACCAAAACATCTGGGATGGCGGCAGTAAAAAGTTCTTTTATCATGGCAACAACAGCGGCCAGGTATTTGTGCAGCTAAGCCAGGTATTTGCCACCGCCGGCAAACGCGGCAAACAGGTAAAAGTTGCCGAAGACGATGCCAAAGTTCAGGAGGCGGCCTTTGCCGACCTCATGCGTAACCTGCGCTATAACCTGCAACTTGATTTCAGCCAGCTGGCTACGCTAAATGCCCAGGCAAAAGTTTATCAAAACGAGATAAGCTCGGCTCAAAACCTGGTGGCTGCTATCCAAAAATCATTTGATGCGGGCAATACTTCTATGAAGGATTTGATCAGGTTAAAAGCTTTGCTTTTTGGCCTGCAGAATGATATGGTGGAGAATAACCGCCAGGTTAACGATTTACAAACCGAGTTAAAAACCCTGCTGCAAACCAAAGAAACAGCTTTTGTGTACCCCGTGATAAGCGATAAACCTGTTGAAACGGCTACCCTCGATATCCCCAGCCTTATTGAGCAGGCCAAAACCAACAGGCCCGACTACCTGTCAAACCAATACCAGTTAAGCTCGGCCACACATAACCTGGCCTATCAAAAAGCTTTGGCCGTGCCAGACGTTACCATCGGCGCCGCTTATGACCAAAACAGCAGCTATGCCCGCAATTACTATGGTTTACAAATTGGGCTGCCCCTCCCCTTCTTTAACCGCAACCAGGGTAATATTAAATCGGCCAAATACAATATTCAAAGCCAGGAAGCAACGGTAAAGCAAAACGAGCTTCAACTTAAAAACGATGTAGTTGCTGCAGTAAATCAGTACAAATTAAACCAGCAATTGTTCTCGACCCAGCAACTGGAGTTTAATGAGCAGTACGATAACCTGTTTAACAGCATGCTCAAAAGCTTCCAGCAACGGCAAATCAGCCTGATTGAGTTTGTTGATTTTTTTGATACCTACAAGGATACCAAGCTTAAAATACTGCAACAGCAATATAATCTACAAAAAGCCATTGCCGACCTCAATTTCGCGACCGGTACTACTATAATTAAATCGTAAAACACCTTATAAAACATATATAATGATGAAAAGAGAAACGCTGTTATCCGGCATCTCCGCTTTACTATTGCTTGCCGCCTGCAAAGGCAAGCCGCAACCCGTAGCAGAAAGTAAGCAGGTTTGTGTAAGCGACTCGATGGAAAAAATTATAACCATCGACACTGCGAAAACCACTGCTATAAAAAATGAGCTTACCCTATCGGGCGAGGTCTCCAACGACGAAAACAACGTAGTAAAAGTATTTCCTTTTTCCAGCGGGCAAATATTAGACGTAAAGGTATCCCTTGGTGATAAAGTAAGCAAAGGCCAAACTTTGGCTATTATGCGCAGCGCCGATGTAGCAGGCAACTACACCGATTTAACAGCCACAAAATCAGATTTATCTATAGCAAAGCGACAGTTAGAACAAGCCGAATACTTGTATAAAAACGGTATTTCCAGCGAGCGTGATTACACTGAAGCCAAGGAAAACTACAATAAAGCCGAGGCTGCCAACCGAAAAATTCAACAGCAAATTGCCATCAATGGCGGTGGCAACACAAATCCGGGTGGTACGCTGGTTATCAAGGCGCCTGAAAGCGGGTATATCGTCGAAAAAAATGTTACCCAGGGCAGTTTTATACGCCAGGATAACAATGGCAGCATGTTTACCATATCAAACATGAAAGATGTATGGATTTGGGCCAACGTGTTTGAATCTGATATCAGTAAGGTTAAAACCGGCTACAACGCCAAGGTAACTACGCTGGCTTACCCAGGTAAAGTTTTCGAAGGTAAAATCGATGCCGTAAGCTCGGTACTCGACCCCGATAACAAGGTGATGAAGATAAAGGTAGTATTACCTAACACCGATATGCTGCTGAAGCCCGAAATGTTTACCAACGTAGTAATTACCAATAATGATGCTGCAACATCCGTATCAATTCCCGCCAAAGCGGTGATCTTCGACAGCAGCAAAAACTTTGTGGTGGTTTACAACAGCAAATGCGATTTAAAAGTACGCGAGGTAAGCGTTATCAAAACCGTTGATGACATCACCTACATCGCATCAGGCCTAAACGCCGGCGACAGAGTGATCTCGAAAAACGGCCTGCTTTTATATGATGCATTAGCGGGAGATTGATTTTTTAGTATCAAGTAGTAAGTATCAAGACCGAAGTTCGGGAACTAGATATCAAAATACGGACTACCTGATACTAACCATTTGATACCCAAAAATCTTGATACTTGATACTGAATACTTGATACTATCAAAATGAATAAATTCATTAAAAATATAATATACTTTTCGCTCAGGCACCGCTACTTTGTGTTTTTTATGACACTGGTTTTGGTTGTGCTTGGCGTTTGGAGCTACCTGAATACGCCCATCGAGACGTTTCCTGATGTAACTAATACCCAGATCATCATTATAGCCCAATGGCCTGGCCGAAGCGCCGAGGAAGTTGAAAAAATGATCACTATCCCGATGGAGACTGTTTTAAATTCGGTACAAAAAAAGGCTAACCTGCGTACTACTTCGGCCTTTGGCTTATCATACGTACGCATTATTTTTGACGATGATGTGGATGACGCTTTTGCCCGCCAACAGGTATTAAGCCGCCTGGGCAATGCCGACCTGCCCGACGGCGTGAAACCAGAAGTAGAACCGCCGTACGGCCCTACCGGCGAGATTTACCGTTATACGCTTAAAAGCCGTACAAAATCAATCCATGAACTTACCGCTATCCAGGATTGGATATTGGACCGTCAATTTAAATCTGTTCCTGGTGTTGCCGATGTAAACAGCTTTGGCGGCGAGGAAAAAACTTATGAAGTATCTGTTAACCCTGCCCTGTTGCAAAAATATGGGCTTACATCTCTCGACGTTTATACGGCTATAAACCGCAGTAATATTAACGTGGGTGGCGATGTGATCGAAAAAAACGACCAGGCCTATGTAGTGCGTGGTATCGGGGTTATCAATAATATAGATGAGATCCAGAATATTATCATCAAAAATGTAAATAACGTACCTATCCTGGCCAAAGATATTGCCGAGGTTAAAGAGGCTGGTCTGCCGCGATTGGGGCAAGTAAGCCGCGACAAGCAAAAAGATGTGCTGGAAGGTATTATTGTAATGCGTAAAGGCGAAAATCCGGCGGAGGTTTTAGATCGTATCCGTGAAAAGGTGAAAGATTTAAACGATAACATCCTGCCAAAGGATGTGAAGATCGACACCTTTTACGACCGTACAAACCTGATGGATTTTTGTACCGAAACCGTTATACATAACCTGTGCGAGGGTATTATCCTGGTAACAGTTATCGTATTCCTGTTTATGGCCGACTGGCGCACTACCCTAACGGTAGCCGTTATCATCCCATTGTCGCTGTTATTTGCCTTCGTGTGTATGCGGATAAAGGGAATGAGCGCCAACCTGCTATCGATGGGTGCCGTAGATTTTGGGATTATTATAGATGGCGCAGTTGTAATGGTTGAAGGGATTTTTGTTGCGTTGGATCATAAAGCCAAAGAAGTAGGCATGCAGAAGTTTAACGGGCTTGCCAAACTTGGTTTGTTCAAAAATGTGGGCGCCGAAATGGGCAAAGCAATTTTCTTCTCCAAGCTCATCATCATCACCTGTTTGATCCCCATATTCGCATTTCAGAAAGTTGAGGGTAAAATGTTCTCGCCATTAGCCTATACCTTAGGCTTTGCCCTGCTTGGCGCGTTGATCTTTACGTTAACCCTGGTGCCTGCCCTATCCAGCATCCTGCTGCAAAAAAATGTTAAAGAAAAGCACAATCCGGTTGTTATATTTTTTGAAAATGGCATCCGCCGGATGTTCAGCTTCACTTATAAAAATCAAAAATTAAGTTTGCTGGTAGCAATAGCTTTTATGGCCCTGACTTTTTTCTCTGCCAAGTTCTTGGGTTCGGAATTTTTGCCCGATCTGAACGAGGGCGCCCTGTGGGTTGAAGCGGAATTGCCCATGAGTGTATCATTAAATGAAGCTGAAAGCATCAACCAAAAAATGATGCAGATACTGGAAAAGTTTCCCGAAGTAAAACAAACCCTGGCGCAGGTTGGCCGCACCAATGACGGTACCGACCCTAAGGGTTTCTTCAACGTGCAAATCCAAGTCGACCTTAAAAATAAAAAGGAATGGCGCAAAGGTATATCCGAAGATGAGCTGATAAGCATGATGGATAAACAGTTAACCAAAATACCAGGTGCTGTATTTAATTACTCTCAGCCAATTCGGGACAACGTTGACGAAGCCGTGGCCGGGGTTAACGCATCATTGGCTGTAAAAATATTCGGGCCTGATTTTGAGACCCTTGATCACAAGGCCGATAGCGTATTGGGTGTTTTAAAAACAGTTCAGGGTATTGAAGACCTTGGTGTTTTGCGCAATTTAGGTCAGCCCGAATTCAGGATCGAACTGGATCAGCGAAAAATGGCATTATACGGTGTATCAACAGCCGATGCCAACTCGGTAATTGAAATGGCCATAGGTGGCAAAGCCGCAACTGAGCTATATGAGGGCGAACGCCGGTTTGATATCAGGATAAGATATCAGCAACAATTCCGGGATACGCAGGATAAGATCGAAAACCTGATGATCCCTACACTTAACGGATCAAAAATAGCGATAAAGGAGATTGCTACCATCAAATCAACAACCGGCCCGGCATTTATTTACCGGGATAATAATAGCCGCTATATCGCTGTAAAATTCTCTATAAGAGGTAGGGATCTGGGTAGTACTATTGCCGAAGCTCAACAAAAAGTTAACTCAAAAGTAAAGTTGGATCATGGCTATTCATATGCATGGGCGGGCGAGTTTGAAAATCAGCAACGCGCTTCAAAAACCCTGGCGCACGTAGTGCCAATTTGCCTGCTGGTAATATTCCTCATCTTGTTCATCACTTTTGGCAACGCTAAAGACGCCACCCTTGTAATTATGAATGTACCATTCGCGTTAATAGGTGGAATATTGGCCTTACACATAACAGGCACAAACTTTAGCATCTCTGCGGGCATTGGTTTTATCGCCCTGTTTGGTGTCTGCATCCAAAACGGCGTAATCCTGGTATCCGTGTTTAAAAAGAACCTGGAAGAACATATGGCACTTGATAAAGCCATTTTAGAGGGCGTTATCAGCCGCGTAAGACCGGTTGTAATGACGGCGCTAATGGCGGCCATCGGTTTAATGCCGGCGGCTGTATCAACAGGTATAGGTTCAGAAACACAGAAACCTTTGGCCATTGTAGTTATCGGTGGGCTGGTAACTTCAACCATATTAACGTTATTGATATTGCCAATCATATATGCTATCGTCCACCGGCTCATCCACCGCCGCGAAAACCGTAAGCTGTTGAAAAAAATAGGCGTTGTACGCAACGCATAATATCCCCGCTAAACTGAACGCCCGGCTAAAATGAACCGGGCGTTTTTTCGTTTATATGCTTTTAAGTTTTAATTTGCGTTATTATACCACACGTTAAACATATGCCATCGTCGCGCACCTATATAAGCAGCTTTTTTTATGCTGTACTCCTTTTGTCATTCCAGGTTTCATCGGCACAAAAAATAAAATTTAAAGATTACGCCCAACTGGTTAACCCCTTTATTGGTACCGGGGGGCATGGGCATACTTACCCCGGCGCGGTTATGCCCTTCGGTATGGTACAGCTTAGCCCCGATACACGTTTGGAAGGCTGGGATGGTTGTTCGGGCTATCATTATACTGATACTGTAGTCTATGGCTTTTCGCACACTCATTTAAGCGGCACCGGTATCCCGGATTATTGCGATGTGCTGTTTATGCCCACAACCGGCGAGCCGCAGTTTAAAAACACCGGATACCGTTCTGGCTTTAAAAAGAAAAACGAGGTGGCTACACCTGGTTACTACAAAACCCTGCTGGATAAATATAACATTGGTGTCGAATTAACGGCCACCACCCGTGTAGGCGTACACCGTTATAACTATCCTGATGCCGAAAAAGCCAACATCATCATAGACCTGCAACACCGCGACGAAGTGTTAGATTCATGGATTGAAGCGGTTAATGATCACGAGATCCGCGGTTGGCGTAAATCAAAATCATGGGCTAATAATCAGCAGGTTTACTTTTATGCTAAATTCTCAAAACCATTTAAAACTTACGGCATAGCACTTAATGACCAGGTACAGGAAGGAAAAAACAAACTGGAAGGAAAAAACATAAAAATGTACCTGCAGTTCAACAATCCCGGCGAGGTGATTTCTAAAGTTGGCATTTCGGCGGTAAGTGCCGAAGGTGCCCTGAAAAACCTGGATGCAGAAGTGCCCGATTTCGATTTTAAGAAGGTCCAGAAAGCTGCTAAAGCAACCTGGAATACCGAATTGAATAAAATACAGGTTGAAGGTGGCGGCCCCTCATCGTCGCAGCAATCGGCATTGAGTGATGCAGGGACGGTTAACAGCCCTTACGGCCCTGCTCCTGCTGGCAAAAAGATAAAGCCCATTGACTATGCCGGGATAAAACAAACTATATTTTACACTGCCCTGTACCACAGCATGCTGGCCCCCAATGTTTATAGTGATGTTGACGGGCAATACCGCGGCATGGATCAACAGGTGCACTCCGCGCAGGGCTTTAATTACTATACCGTTTTTTCGCTGTGGGACACTTACCGGGCCGAAAATCCTTTATTGACACTGATAGACAGGAAGCGCACACTTGATTTTATTAAATCGTTTTTGGCGATGTATGATCAGGGAGGGTTATTGCCGATATGGCCACTGGCCAGCACCGAAACCTATTGCATGATTGGCAACCACTCCATCCCCGTTATTGTAGATGCCTATGCCAAGGGCATCCGTGATTTTGATGCAGCCAAAGCATTTACGGCGATGAAAGCAGCTGTAAACCGCAACCAGTTTGGGCTGGACATTTATCGTAAAAACGGCGCGGTATTATCTGGCCAGGAAGATGCATCGGTATCCAAAACCTTAGAGTACGCCTATGACGATTGGTGTATAGCCCAGATGGCCAAAATGTTGGACAAGCCCAGGGACTACGCCGAATACATTCAGCGTGCCCAGTATTGGAAAAACGTTTATAATAACCAGGATGGCTTTATGCAGGCCCGCAGCAATGGTGGCTGGTTTAGCCCCTTCGACCCTACCGAGATTAACGGTAATTACACTGAAGGCAATGCCTGGCAATACTCATTCATGGTGCCCCAGGATGTAGAAACCCTAATGGCAAAGATGGGCGGCAAGGAAGCTTTTGAAGCCAAACTGGATGAGTTATTCACAACCGAATCAAAGCTTAAGGGCAACGATATCCCGGACGTGGCCGGCCTGATAGGGCAATATGCGCATGGTAACGAACCAAGCCACCACATGGCTTACCTGTATAATTTTACGGCGTCGCCAGAGAAAACACAATATTATGTAGATAAGATATTGCGCGAGGAATACAGCAACAAGCCCGATGGGCTGGCCGGCAACGAAGATTGCGGGCAAATGTCGGCCTGGTATGTAATGAGTTCGCTGGGTATTTATAATATTGCGCCGGGGCAGCAGGCTTTCCAGGTTGGTGTGCCGCAGTTTGATAAAGCTGTAGTTAATTTAGAAAACGGCAAACAGTTCGCCATAATCAATTCCGGGGCAAGCATAGGCAAAGGCAATATTTATTTACAGGGTATGAGCCTGGCAAAGAAAACGTATAACAAACTGTACCTTAATTTCGACGATATTGCCAACGGCGGCGAGTTTGAAGTATTTGCCGGCAAACTGGCCAATAAACTGTTTGTACAGGATTTGGAACGCCCGGTTTCAAAAATCACCGACAGTTTAATTGTAGCCAACCCTTATATCATAGCGCCCTCAAAATCATTCAAAAGCCCCATCAGCATACAAATAAAAAGTGTTGACCCTGATGCCAAAATCTATTATACTTTAGATGGAACTACCCCTACCACAGCTTCAATGCTGTACAATCAACCAATTGCCATTTCGGCCAATGCAACGGTTAAAGCAATAGCGGTAATTAATGGTAAAAGCAGTTTTGTTGACGAGGCCAGCTTCATCAAACTATGAAGCGATATTAAACTAATCGCCGCCAATAACAACCTGTCTGCCTATGTCGACAGGGGTACAATAACATGTACAGCCGTTCCACCGGAACGCGTGGATCGCATGGAACGCCCTGGAACGCTTTGGTATTGACAGTCAATACTTTACATATTATCAAATTAAGAGATGGAACACTTTACATACTGAATATCAACCAATTGACGTTTTTGCAAAAAATAAAAAACACCTCCATATTCGCAATTTATAAGAACAGGAACCGGGAGTAAAAAATTACAAAAAGCTTCAATAAAAGTACATTTATGTGGAATTAATTACAACATTATAACAGGTAGCATGAAGTTTTCCCTACCTGGTGTTTAAAATTTATCACACCAAATAAAATGGATCTTTAATTTGCAAACGCGTCCAGCGCGGCCGTTGGTTTGCCCCCGGTATCAAATGCGCCCAGGCCATAACCCTGCCAGTTGTTGTACGCTTCGGGTTCCCAGTAAAAAACGCCTTTGCCGTTGCTGCCATTCACAGATTTTACTTTGCTGATAATATCCGACAGGAAAGCTTTTGCTTCCGCCGGTGCGCCAGCCTCCATCCCTACTTCAACCACCATAACCGGGGTTGCATACCGGGAAACCACATCGTTCATATTGGTTAAACATTGCGAATCCAAACCGGCCCAGTTTGTTTTGGATGGGTATAACGACATACCTATGATATCCCATTTGGCCCCATTTGCCTTCAAACCGTCAAACATCCAACGGAAAAGGCCATTATCATAACCGTTTGAAATGTGTACAATTACCTGGGTAGTTGGGCTCACTCCTTTAACAGCTGCATAACCGCTTTTAACCAAAGCGGCAAAGTTGGCCATGTTTTTTGAGGCGCGCCCATCTTCCCAAAGCATGCCATCGTTGGTTTCGTTACCAACCTGCACCCATAGCGGGGTAATGCCATTATCTTTTAGCGTGTTCATAACGCTTTTGGTATAATCATGCAGGGTCGAAGTCAACGTGGTAAAATCAAGCGCACCCCAGGCGGCGGGTTTGATTTGCTTACCCGGATCGGCCCACCAATCGCTGTAATGAAAATCGATCATGATATTAAAGCCCTGGGCTTTGGCACGCAACGCCTTGGCCACAACATCGGCCGTGTTGCAGTAACCGTTTGTTGGGTTAACCCAGGCACGTAACCTAATGGCATTAAATCCCAGGCTTTTTAAGAGGACAAACAGATCTTTTTGTGTACCCGATTTATCATAAAATTTAATCCCTTTAGCTTCCATTTCGGTAACCCAGCTGATATCGGCGCCTTTCGCAAATACCTTGACGGAATCAGCCACAACCGGCTCGGGCGTTGATTTTGTTTTGGAGCAGGAAAAATTTAAAAAGGATATCAACAACAAGCATGAGCACAGCGCCTTCTTCATCTGGAATAATTATAATAGGTAAACAAATGTAATGCTAAAAGCTAAAAGCTGAAAGCCTAAGGCAGAAAGCTTTTATCCGGCATCAAAACAGAAAGCAGGTATTAAAAATCCGGCATATGCCAAATTCTCAATACCTGCTTCGGTAACTTTATTTCCCGGCTTTGTGCTTTAGGCCTTCTGCTTTCGGCTCAAATATTTCCCGGCTTTGTGCTTTAAGCCTTCTGCTTTCGGCTCAAATTATAGTTTGCCGGTTCTCGACGGAACAGTGCTTGCCGACACATAGTTAAAGCTTTGCGTCTGATCGCCTACTATAATCTTGAACTCCCCTGCTTCGGTAACGGTTTTACTTATATCGTTTACAAAGGCAAGGTCTTTCGGGGTTATTTTAAACGATACTGTTTTTGTTTCGCCCGGTTTTAACGATATTTTATCATAAGCCCTTAAGCGTTTGGTATCCGGCGCAATACTGGCATACTGCTGGCTGGTATACAACAACACCGATTCCTTGCCCTCAACCTGGCCTGTATTTTTTACATCAACGGTAACAGTCAACGTTTCGTTATCCTTTAACTCAGGCTTGCTAATGTGCAGGTTAGCATAACTAAATGTGGTATAGCTTAAGCCGGTACCAAACTCGTATAACGGATTATAACCATGTTTATCATCCGGGTTACCGTTCTCCAGGTTCTTACGGTAGTAGTTGGTCAGGGCATTAGTAAAACGGGGATAAGTTATCGGCAATTTGCCCGATGGATTTACATCGCCAAATAACACACTTGCAATGGCATCGCCGCCTTCGTTGCCGGGTAAATAAGCCATCAACGTAGCTGCCGAAAGTTTCTCTGCATCGGTAACAATTCTTGGGCGGCCTTCGGCCAGTACAAGTATTACGGGTTTACCTGTTTTTGCCAGCGCCTGCGCCAATTGAATCTGGGCGGCAGGCAAGTTCAGGTCGTCAATGTTGCCTACGTTTTCGGTATATGATAATTCGCCAAGGCAAAGCACTATTACATCGGCTTTTTTTGCGGCATTAACAGCTTCGTCGATGTTTTGCAAACTGTCAAAACCAGCGCCTGCTTCGTAGCTCACATTATTTTTGCCGATTTTTTGTTGGACAGCCTCCAATATAGTATTCTTATTAGCTGCAAACTTGTCCGATTCATCGCCTTGCCAGGTGTAGCTCCATCCTCCATCCAGCGAACGCATAGTATTGGCCGTAGGACCGGTTACCAGCACTTTCATATCTTTTTTAAGCGGTAGCACATTGTTATTGTTTTTAAGCAATGTGATGGCCTCGTTTGCAGCCTGTACACTCGCCATGCGGTATTCTTCCGATCCGAATTTCGGGTAATCGTCCGGGTTGCCAACCGGGCGTTCAAATAAGCCCAGTTCGTACTTAACTTTCAATATGCGGTGTACAGCTTCGTTAATGCGGGCCATTGGTACTTTCCCTTCTTTAACCAGCTCAACCAGGTAGGTGAAAAAGGTATAATCGTATGGTACCATGCTCATATCTACACCGGCGTTAACCGCTATCATCACGGCATCTTTTTGAGTAGCAGCTACGTGATGACGGTCATGCAGGTATTGAATATCGCGCCAGTCGGTAACCGCTACGCCGTCAAAATGAAGTTCGCCGCGCAGTACGTCGGTTAGCAGGTATTTGCTGGCATGTACAGGTACGCCGTTAATTTCGCCCGAGTTAATCATCAGGGTTTTAGCGCCTGCTTTTACCGCTTCGGCAAACGAGGGTAAAAAGTATTCGCGCATATAACGGTCGGGGATCCAGGCCGGGGTACGGTCTTTACCGCTTAACGGAAAGCTATAGCCCAGGTAATGCTTCATACAGGCGGCTACATGGTATTTATCACCAACATTATTACCCTGGTAGCCTTTTATAATAGCGGCACCCATGGTTTTCACCAGGTATGGGTCTTCGCCAAAGGTTTCATAAATACGAGGCCAAAGCGCCGATTTGCCCAAATCGAGCACGGGCGAATAATTCCATGGAATATAGCTGGCGCGGGTTTCATAGGCAGTAATCTCGCCGGCTTTATGGGCAATATCACGGTTAAAAGTAGCTGCCACAGCAATTTCCTGCGGAAAAAGTGTGCTGCCAACAGTATAAGTAACCCCGTGTATGGCATCTATACCATAGATAACCGGGATTTTTAAACGGTCCTGGCCGGCGGCTTTTTGGATGGTTGATATTACATCATACCAATGCTCGCGGCTGTATGCATGCCCGGTTACATTTAAAATTGAGCCCACATGGTATTTCATGATGGCTTCTTTTAATTTATCAGCATCCAGCTCATGATCGGGCGCTTTTGTTTTTGACACCACATCGGAGGTAACCTCGGTCATCTGGCCTACCTTTTCCTCTAAGGTCATTTTGGCTATCAGGGCATCTACTTTTTTATCGATAGCACTCATCAGCGGCTTTTTTTGAGCCTGTACTGCCGGGGATATTACATTGAGCAAAAGTAAACTTGCTGCCGTTATGTAAATTTTTCGCATTTGTTAATTGATTTTATTTGAGAGATTTTTATTTAGTTGATTTCGTTTTTAAGCTTAACTGGTTTTGCAAAGCTTCTATCGCGTTAGCAAGGTAAGCCATAGGCGCATTCCAGTTTATGGTTACCTCGTTGGCGGCATAAGCCTGGGTATCGTCAATATAAGCTTCGTCAGGTACTTTGGATGGCGCTTTGATACCATCCTGCATGCCCGGATTTGGCCCGCCCACCAATAAACCGGGTACAGGCTCCGTTATGCCGTCACTTGCCGATGGACGGTGATGCGGGTGCAAAGGCGTTTTAGTGCCATACCCGGTTACATATGAGTACCCGGTAGCATTTCTGCCAAGCAGGTAATCCAGGTCGGCCAGGGCGTTATCCAGGTACCTTTTATCGTGCGATAACCTGTAAGCCTGCAATAGCAGCACACCCTCATTGGCCGCGTCGGAATTGCTGCCCCAGCCAAAATGTTTGGCAGATAGCGTCATGGAGGTTTGATAAGCATTGCCATCAACGCCTTTAATCAATTCATCGGCAGTAATTAACAACCTCTTTTTAATCTCGGGCAGCTCTGCAACGCCGGCATTGCTTTTGAGCAATGTATAATAGCCTAATAGTTTTACCTGGCTCCAGGCCGGTACCGGCATTTTATCATCGGGCAGCAGGTTGATATTTTTCAGGTAACCTGCATCCCGGGTGGTAACATAAAGCTCGGATGCTGCCCAGATAAACTCATCGGTAAAATTGTTGTCGCCGTAGCCGCCGGTGGTTACGGCAGGGTTAAATTTCCTGTTATTTTCCTCCTGCCGGTAGGCAACATTTGGATTTTGGACAGCCCATTTCCAGGCGTTTTTCGCGGTCATGAGGCATGAATCGGCCAGGCCTGGTGTTTGCTGCGGGAATTGTTTAAATATCCGGGAGGCCTGCGCCATAACAGCGGCAAAATCAAGCGCGGCAGCCGTACCTTTTTGTACTACGTACCGGGGCGTGGTGTCCTTATCCGGCATTTCAAACTTATCAAAAGCGGCGTTGGTTAATTTATGGTACACGCCGCCATCGTTAGGGTCCTGCATGGTAAGCATCCACCGCAGGTTCCATAATACCTCATCCAACACATCGGGCAGGGTATTGCCGCTTTCGGGAATATTGAGCTTAACCGTTTTCGTATAGGCCGGAAAATCCTCATACAATGAAAGCAAGGTGCTTGTGCTGATGCCGCTGTTAACTACGTATTTATTATAGTCGCCGGCATCATACCAGCCACCTGCCGATGAAATAATAGTGCCCGCCGGCCGCTTTTGGTTTGCTGCCGAAGGATGAACCAATACTTTATTATCCGGGTGCCCCGCTGCCCTGCTCCATTTACCGGCATACTTCGCGGGCAGCGGCGTTGATGCCCGCATAAAGTAATAGGCTTTGATAACTCCTTTCGCTACTTTCTGGTGAACGTTACCTGCTATTTTAAATGAATAAGAGCTGCCTGCGCCGGCAGCGGTCAGCCGGTATTCGCCTGGTTTTGTAAAATCGCTAAAATCGGCTATGTAAGTAGTTTTGCCTGCAAAAGACGGGCTTGCAGATGGTTTTAAGGTACCACTGAACACGGTGCGTTTATTTGGCGCCTGGATGGTAAACAATCGGGCATCGCCACTTAAAACAATTGCCTTTTTTATGGCGTTTGGATAAAACCCTATTTGGTTTAATCTTATTGGATTTGACGCGGTATCTGTAGTTTGGGCGGTGCCCGGCTTAACCATCAACAGTAATAAAAATATCCCTGTTGACCTGCCTGCCTGAATTTTGATGCTATTAAAATTTATATTCATTGTACTGCAACCTTTTGCGCGGTTTTGTTGGGTAACAAACCGGAATTTAAATATAGGTGTACAATTTACAATAAGTATAATACTATTATTGCCAAATAGGCCGAAAATATAATACTAAAAAGACAATTTATGATGTGTAACGGGCCGGGCGTACAAATAAAAAAGGCCTGCCATTATGTGGCAAGCCAGGTAATATTGTTGAACCGGGTTTAGCCCCTTTACAACGAAAATATTTTGTAAGCCAATGATAAGCTAAAAATGCTCACGCGGGTGTGCGAATAGCCCGGGCCATAGCTGATTTTATTCAAACCGCCTTCGTACCTTAAATCAACAGAAAAGTCTTTGATGTCTACCCCGGCACCAAGCTGGATGCCATAGTTGGCATCTTTGTAGTTTAACTTTGTTATTTCACTGCTTGCGCCACTAAAACTCTGATCTTTATTAACCGTAAAAGAAAAAACCGGGCCGCCATAAAAACGCCCTCCTAAGCCAAGCGCGCCAATTTTTGTACCTATAAGCAAGGGCACATCCAAACTTGTAAACTTAGCTTTGTTTTCGTTTCCGGCATCGTCCTTAACCGTTAGGTTTTTTGCTGTGGCATATAATTCTGGCTGAAAATTAAAACCGAGTGCACCAAATCGCGCCCAAACGCCTCCCAGGTAGCCTGCTTGCGAGCTGTTGTCATACTTTCCGTTTGCCGGAAATGCCGAGAAATTTAATCCCGCTTTAGCGCCAAATGAAAAGCTTGGCACTACCTGCGCCGATACAAAGCCGATGGATAACAGGCAGATACTAAAGGTAATTAAGATTGTTTTTTTCATTTTCGTAGGGTTATGTTTAGGCGATAAATTTAT
Organism: Mucilaginibacter sp. P2_A5; assembly: GCF_056404995.1. Classification (NCBI taxonomy): domain Bacteria; kingdom Pseudomonadati; phylum Bacteroidota; class Sphingobacteriia; order Sphingobacteriales; family Sphingobacteriaceae; genus Mucilaginibacter; species Mucilaginibacter sp. P2_A5. The sequence goes on along the minus strand of NZ_JBFUCY010000001.1, from coordinate 424,887 downwards.
TAAAATTCCCCAGAAGCGGCAAAAAGTAATTTGAGAAGTCCCTAAATAGAAATCCGGTTTATATTACACGGCGATTGCGGTGATATATAAACCGGATATTTGGATTTAAATTCTGCGATAAATGTAAAACTTTTTTACAGATCCTAAAACTTTTCTGTTTTTTTTACAAGCTTAGTTGTCCCTGGTAATAATCTAATATTTTGTTGTAGATAAAGCAATCGTAACGGGCATTGATCATCGCGAGCTTGGTGCGGTCAAGATTGTTTTTGGTTACCACAAATTCAACTGATGTTAACACACCCGCGTTAAACCGGATCTCGGCAATTCTGAACGACTCTGAATAAGCTTTAACCTGTTCAAGCAAAACTGTATACCTTTCATAAGCAAGTGTCATGTTCAGATAGGCCTGCTCAACATTCTGTTTTAAAACTATTTTGGCATTATTCTCTACATATTTTGCTTCCTGGTAGTTAATTTTTGCCAGGGACACTTTATTCCGGTTCTGGAAATAGTTTAAGATAGGGATATGCAGACTTAGGCTTACCTGGGTATTGTAGTTATTTTTAAATTGATCGTAATAACCAATGTTTTGAATGCTATTGTTTGCAATTTTGGTATATACAGGCTGGTTTCCGCCCGCTCCTTTTACATATGAACCGGTATTTACTTCTGCCGAATCGATAAACGTTGATTTTTGTGCCGCGCTTGAATAATTGGTAAAGATACCCGCGCCCAAAGTAAGTGTAGGCAACAATGCGCCCTGGGCAACCTTTATGCCTTTTTCGGCGCTTTTGCTCCTTAATTCGGCCGCTTTAATATACGCTAATTGCTGCAGCGCCGTATTATATACCTGCTCTGAAGTCGCGTCGGTTTTGCTTGATACATCCTGTACGCTCAATGGTTCCAGCTTAAGGTTTTTGTTATACGGAATGTTTAACATTTGCATCAGGTTTAGTTTAGATACCTCCAATGCGCTTTTTGCGGACACAAGGTTTAGCTGGTTATCGCCATAAGTACCCTTCAAATCATACAGGTCTGATGGTACTTTATTGGCTCCTTCCTTTTCTAAAATAGTAAGCCGTTCAATTTGTTTTTTTGATACATCCAGTTGATTGGCCACCTGGTTCAATAATTCGGCATTATCCAAAACAGACAAATAGGCTGTAATAACCTGTATGGTTATCTGGTCTTTAGCCTGTTGAAAATCCATTTTACCTGCCTGGTACGAAAGCGAGGTTTGTTTAATATTATTTAAATTTTGCAGGCCGCTAAATAGTGTAAGGCTGCCGTTTAAACTATAATTGCCAGAAGTGAGCGACTGGTTTACGTAGCTATAGGTATATGTATTTAAACTCCGGCCGTTATTTACGCTGTGGTTAACGTCGGCATTAATGGTAGGCAATAAATACTCCTTGGCTTGCCTGTAGCCAACTGCCAGCCTTGCCATTTCCAGCTCGCTTTTCTTTACATCGAGGTTGTTTTTTATAGCGATGTCAACGCATTGTTTAATAGATAGAACAGAATCTGTTTGTGCCTGTACCTGTGTTGCCGACAGTGCTATCAAACCAAAAAATATAAATTTAAAATATCGCATTACTATATGATGATCAGAGTTGTTTTGATGATGCTATTTTACCGTCGAGCAGGTTAATGATACGGGTGCCGTATTCGGCATTTTTTTCGGAGTGGGTTACTTGTATAATGGTTACCTTATCTTCCTTGTTCAGCTTACGGAAAAGTTCCATGATCTCCTCCCCTTGTTTGGAGTTCAGGTTGCCGGTAGGCTCATCGGCCAATAACAATTTGGGTTTGGCAATCAAAGCGCGGGCAATGCCAACCAACTGCTGTTGCCCGCCGGATAATTGGGCAGGGAAAAGATCTTTTTTACCAACTATATTAAATTTATCCAGTATATCGGCAACCATGGCCTTACGCTCGGCACTTTTAAAATCCTGGTAAATTAACGGCGTTTCGATGTTTTCATAAACGGTAAGTTCGTCAATAAGGTGGTATGCCTGGAAAACAAAACCGATGTATTGCTTATATAAAGCCGAACGTTGTTTTTCTTTAAGCTGATGTACGGCATGGCCGGCAAAGTAATGATAGCCGTCGGTTGGCTCATCGAGCATACCGATAACGTTAAGCAAAGTTGATTTACCCGAACCCGAGGGCCCCATGATAGAAATGAATTCGCCCTCATCAACCTCAAGGCTTAAATCGTTAAGCACATAATTTTTCAGTCCGCTTACCTGGTAGTATTTTGAAATATGCTGAAGAGATAACATTTTTTTGTTTTGAATTAGTTAGTTGTGAATTAGTGATTTGAATTTTACTTAACAGCAATAATAATAATCATTTTATCATTCAGGTATCAATAATATACCAAACTTTCAAACAGTTAATTATCAGTAAGTTAATCCAAAACAAATAAATAATAACTGTACGCTTATGTAACATGGGGCGTACGGTTATGATACAATGTGGTGAAAGGTGAAAGGTGAAAGGTGAAAGGTGAAAGGTGAAAGGTGAAAGGTGAAAGGTGAAAGGTGAAAGGTGAAAGGTGAAAGGTGAAAGGTGAAAGGTGAAAGGTGAAAGGTGAAAGGTGAAAGGTGAAAGGTGAATCAATCGGGCTTCGCCGGTTGATTCACCTGGTTGGGACATGCCGCTAACGCAGCTGCCTTTTACCTTTCGCCTTTATCCTTTAACCTATACTATTCGCTTCTCAAACTTTTAACGGGGTTGCTTAATGCTGCCCGGATGGCCTGGAAGCTGATGGTGCCCAGGGCAATAACAGACGCCAGGATGCCGGCAACGGCGAAGATCCACCAGCTGATATCAATACGATAGGCAAAATCCTTGAGCCAGCTGTGCATAAACCAATAAGCCAATGGCGATGCGATGAAAAAGGAGATAATGACCAGTATAATAAAATCAATGGATAGCATATTGACAATTCCCGGCACAGTGGCGCCCAATACCTTGCGGATGCCAATTTCGCGGGTACGTTGTAGTGTACTGTATGATGCCAGGCCTAACAAACCAAGGCATGATATAAATATGGCCAGCACGGCAAAATTAAGGAACAGCTTGCCAAAACGCTGCTCGGCACGGTACTGACGGTCAAAAAACTCATCTAAAAAGTAATAGCCAAAGGGCCTGTTGGGGATTAACATCTTCCATTTATTTTCGATGGCTGCCAGTGTTGAAGCGGTATTTTGGGTGGACATTTTTACCGAAATCAGGGAAACGTTCCTCATTTCGATACGCATACTTAACGGTTTAATTACTTCCTGTAGCGAACGGAAGTGAAAATCCTTCATTACCCCTACTATTTTACCTTCGCGGCCCCATTGTTTAAAGCGCCTGCCTATTGCTTGCTGAGGCGTGCTGTAGCCAAATAGTTTAACCGCGGCCTCGTTCAGTAACATGGCCTGTGCCGTATCGGTACCAAACTGGCGATCAAAAGCACGACCGGCTACCATTTTAATTTTAAACTGGTTCACATAATCCCAATCAACAAAGTAAAGGTCGAGATTGGCAATCTGGAGATCGCCTTTTTTGTTCTCAATTTCGGAATAAGCGCCCGGATTACCGCCGCCCGGTATGCTTGATGAGCGGGCGGTTGATTTAACGCCCGGTATAGATGCTATGGCTTCTTTAAATGCATTGCCTGCAGGGTCGTCATTGGTATCGATGATGAGCATTTGGTCTTTAGAAAAACCGAGATCGCGGTTTTGCATAAAACTCATTTGCGAATAAACAACGATGGTGCCAATGATGAGAAATATCGAAATGGTGAATTGGGCGATAACCAATGTTTTACGTAACACATTGCCCTTTTTACTGCCCGAAAACCTGCCCTTTAACACCGAAACCGGCATAAATGACGATAAAACCAATGCGGGGTAAATACCCGCAATAAGCCCTATACCCACAGATGTACCCAGCAATATGGCCACATAATACCAGTTGGAAAAAATACCCGCGCTGATTGTTTTACCGGCAAGCTGGTTAAATAATGGCAGCAATAAAGCAGAGAGTATGATGGTGAGCAAAAACGCGATAAGACAAAGCACCACAGATTCGCCGATAAACTGGCCGGCCAGTTGCCCTTTTTCGGCGCCTACCACCTTGCGGATGCCTACCTCCTTGGCCCGCTCAACCGAGCGTGCCGTAGTTAAGTTTACAAAGTTTATACAAGCTATCAGCAATATAAATATGGCCACAACAGTAAATATATAAACGTTGTTAATGCTCCCCGATTCCTGCCCGCTACGTTTCGAGTACAGGTAAACTGTTTTCAAGGGCTCTAAAAATAGCTTGAAAAACATGTGCTGTCTCTTTTCTTCTTCGCCGTTACGGCGTTCTAAAAATGCAGGCAGTTTAGCTTCAAGGTTTTTAGGATTTGTGCCGGGCTTTAACAGCAGATATGTTGATGCTCCAAAATTGCTCCATTGGTTATCCAGCCCCTTATTAAACTTTTGAGTGAGCGAAACCATCGATATCAGCATGTCCGCTTTAATCTGCGAATTTTCGGGAATATCCTTCATAACCCCGGTAACTTTGGCCGGGATATTATCGCCGGTAACCAGTACGGTTTGCCCGACAGGATCTGCCTTGCCAAAATATTTTTTTGCTGCCGATTCGGAAAATACGATTGTGGCTACTTCCGACAATGCAGTTTTGGGATCACCTTTCAGCAGTTTAAAATCAAAAACCTTAAAAAATGCAGAGTCGGCAAATATGGAGTGCTCTTCCTGGAATTTAACGTTCCCTTTTTTTACCAGGAAACTGCCGCCGCTTATCCTTACAAACGATTCCACTTCGGGAAAATCGGCTTTAATGTTTGGCGCAAATGGCCACGCCGTAACGCCCGTATTGATGGTCTCGGTAGGCGTTTTTATATCCGTGACCAGGCGATAGATCCTATCGGCCTTTGTATGCATCTTATCGTAGCTTAGCTCGAAGCCTACATACATGAATATAAAAAAACAGGCTGTTATCCCTATGGATAAGCCTGTTATATTGATAATGGAAAACGCCTTATGCTTCCAAAGGTTACGCAAAGCAATTTTGATGTAGTTTTTTATCATTTTATTTATTGGTTCATTAGTTCACTGGTTCATTAGTTCATTGGTCTTGTCCTGGTGGATCACTGGTTCGTTGATCTTGTCTGATGGGTCATTTGTTAACTGGGTTCGTACGTCCTGTTTATTCGCTTAGTGGCGACTTGCTGACACCAAGCCGTCCCATGCAAACTCTAAAACATTCCACCAATGAACTAATGAACCAGTGAACCAATGAACTCATCATTCGCTCCTTAAACTTTTTACCGGGTTGGCCAGCGCGGCCAATACCGACCGGTAGCTTACGGTTATCGCCGCTATCACAAAGGTGAACAGTATAGATTCAAAGAAGATTTCGGGCCCGATAGAGATCCTGTATTGAAAATCTTTTAGGTAATTATGCATGGCCCAATAGGCTAATGGCGATGCAATGACAAACGCAATCAGCAATAAAATGGAAAACTCTTTACCAAAAACCCAAAGCACCGATGTAATGCTTGCGCCCAAAACTTTACGTACGCCGATTTCCTTTGTTTTGCGTACAGCCATAAACGATACCAAACCATACAAACCAAGGCAACCAATGGCGATAGCGATACCCGCAAAGGCCTCAATCAGGGTCAACAGAATATTATCCAGCTCATAAAACTTTTTGATATTATCATCCAGGAACTGGTACGAGTAAAACTCTTCGGGGAAGCTTTGGTTCCATACCTTTTCAAACGATGCTAAAGATGCCTTGGCATTACGCATATTCATTTTAATGGCCACGGTTGAATAACCTTTATAATTCGGCATGATGCATACCGGCGATATTTCGCTGTGGAAGGAATAGTTATAAAAGTCCTTTACCACGCCCACTATTGGCGCTGTTGTGCCTTTGCCGTTAATTGACAGCATTTTACCTATCAAATCCTGTGGCTTCATGTTTAGTTTTTTGGCTACCATTTCGTTCACCACAAACTCACGTGTAGTATCTGACGGGAAAAAATTACGGCCGGCAACCAATTTTAATCCAAAGGTTGAAATGTAATTTTCATCTGCCGATTTAACATTGATACTCCAATGTTCTTCTTCGGGCCGATGGTCGAAATTAACCCCGGTACTATTATTGGATTGCGAAGCGGGCGGCCTGAAACAATAAGTAACTTTTTCGACACCCTGAATTTGGTTTAACTGGTTTTTCAACGTGCTTAAAATAGCCTTGTCGTCATTTTTAGGAATAGGTATCATTACAATAGCATCCTTGTTAAAGCCCAGGTCGGCGGTTTGCGAGTAGTGCAGCTGCGATACAATGATGATAGTACCGATAATCAAAACCTGCGATATGGTAAACTGGGTAACTACCAGCACCCTACGCAGTGAAAACCCGCCGATGTCCTTTTGCGAAAGTTTGCTTTTAAGCGCCTGGATAGGCTGAAACCTTGCCAGCACCAAACCCGGATATGAACCCGATAAGAACACTACGGCAATACCGATCAATATAATAAATATAGCCAGCGCTGTTTTATCAAACTGCATTTCTGACTGAAACAGGTGATTAATAGCTGGCAAAGCTATGTATGATAACGCTACAGCAACCAATACCGCCGCTGTAGTTATTAAAGCGGTTTCGGCAATAAACTGCCAAAACAGCTGACTTGGCATACTGCCCAACACTTTACGTACACCAACCTCTTTTGCGCGGTTAAGCGCCTGCGCCGTTGCCAGGTTAACAAAATTTACGCTGGCTGTAATAATCAGGAATAAGCCGATAAAAAATAGCGCCCAAAGGTATTTTTTATCAGCATAGCCATTTAACTCGGCATTAAAGTGCATATCATTAAGTGGCTGAAGTTTAAAAAACCAAACTTTTAAATCGCGGCCGGTATAATGTTTTTTAATAAGTTGAGCGGTTACCGCATTAACCTGGGCCTGGGTTACCCCTTTTTTTAACTTGGTAAAGGCCTCGCTGCCGCTGTATACACCTCCCCAATTCTCTTCCCGCCGCTTATTGCCGGTGTACTCGTCCATGTTACCGTACGATACATAAATCTGTTGCCTGCGATCGGTGTTGTTGGGCAAATCTTTCAAGATACCGGTAATGGTAAAGTTCACCTTATTATCCAGGCGAAACACTTTGCCAATGGCATTATCGTTACCAAAATATTTTTGCGCTATTTTTTGGGTAACCAACGCCTCGCCCGGAGCTACCAACATTTTCTTTTTATCGCCCTTAATTAGCGGAAAGTTTAAAATGTCAAAATATTCAGGCTCGGTGAAAGCCACGCCGTCTACTTCCTGGAATTTTTTTACCTCCGTGCCTTTTGTTATGGTGATAAGCGTACCCTCAAAATTTATTACCCTCGCGGTTTTTTCGCCGATAGTAAAGTCGTTCCTGAAGGCCTTCCCTAATGGCTGCGGCACACCGTTTGATTTTCCGATGCCATCATCATGCCACTCGGTATATAAACGATATATCCTGTCCGAATCCTTATGAAAGGTATCAAAGCTTAGGTGATAGGTAACCAACGTGAATATCAATATCCCGCAGGCAATACCCAACGCCAAGCCAATAACACTGATAGCGGCATAGGTCTTGTTGCGCTTTAAATTACGCCAGGCAATTTTAATGTAGTTCTTTATCATAGTAGTTCAATTGTTCATTAGTTCATTAGTTCATTGGTACTGGCAGCTAACTTACGGTGCCGCATTAAAGTAAATTGTCATCTCATCACTTGCCGCCCTACACTCACTACTCCACTATTCGCTCCGCAAACTTTTCACCGGATTGGCCAGCGCCGCACGTACTGCTTTATACCCTACAGTAACCCAGGCAATAACCACCGAAGTAGCAATAGCCAGCAGGAATACCCATGCGCTGAGCGAAATACGGTAAGCAAAGTTTTGCAACCAGCCGGTCATCACGTACCAGGCCAAAGGCGTGGCAATTACAAAAGAGATAACGATAAGTACAATAAACTCCTTTGAAAACAGGTAAACAATGCTGCTCACCGATGCCCCTAATACTTTACGGATACCAACCTCTTTGGTACGCTGTACTGCCATAAACGATACCAGGCCATACAAGCCAAGGCAGGAAATAAAAATGGCTATACCGGCAAATATTTTGTAAACCATCGCCATCTGGTTTTCTGCCTGGTAAAATTTGGCAATATTATCGTCCAGAAAATAGCCATTGTAAGCATATTCGGGATAGGTGTTCTCCCACATTTTTTGCAATTCGGCAACAGTTCTACTTAAGTTTTTGGTCTGAATTTTGATGGCAACGTTCCCTTCAAATTTTTTTGCCGGGCTGATAACAATTGGCTTTACGGTTTCACGCAGCGAGTTGGTTTTAAAATCCTTAACTACACCCGATATTGGCATCCATTTGCCGCCACCACCAAACTGTACTGTTTTACCGATGGCGTTTTCAGCGTTTTGGATGCCTAATTTGTGAATAAATGTTTCATTCACTACTACCTGTTTAGCAGTATCGCTTACATCATAACCTTTACCGGCAATAAATTGCAATCCGAATGTTTTAAAATAATCAGCATCGCCGAATTTTAAATAAGTGTTAAAGCCATTATCCTTTTTCGTGTTATTGAAGTTAAAATTGGTACCCCAGTTATTTTCTGACGATGGTGCATCCGAAGTAAAACTTACCGATTTTACCGCCGGGTTTTGCATCAGCTGCTGCTTGTACGATGCCATTTTGCCAAGGCTGATACTATCGGTATAACCAGGAATAATAAGTACTGCCCCTTTGTTAAAGCCCAGGTCTGCTTTGTTCACATAGTCCATCTGGTTCATTGCCACTATTGTACCGATGATTAACAACTGCGAGATGGCAAATTGAGCAACCACTAAAGCCCTGCGCAATGGAATGCCACCAATTGAAGCAGCTGTAATTTTATTTTTTAAAGCCAAAACCGGTTTAAAGCCAGATACCACCATTGCCGGGTAAACTCCGGATAACAGGATAACTATTACCATTACCGCTGCTACAAAAAGCAGGTTTACCGCAGTGAACAAACCTATACTTTCGGGTACATTGGCTATATTTTTTAGTTGGGGCATAGCAACTTTGGCTATGGCCAAAGCAAGTATTACCGAAAAAAATACAACCAGGGTAGTCTCGCCTATAACCTGGCCAATCAGTTGTTTACGTGTACTGCCCAATACTTTGCGAATACCAACTTCTTTCGACCGGCCAACAGATTGTGCTGTTGACAGGTTTATAAAATTGATGGATGCCATTATAATGATCAATATGGCTATTAACGACAGCGTACGCAGGGTGGCGTAGTTCATGGTATGATCGGCAAGCGGATTGCCAAAACGGGTATCAAAATGAAAAAGTGATAAGGGTTGGGCCAGTATGTTGGTTTTAGAAATTCCGTTTTTGTAATGTTTTGCCGAGAAGATCTTCAGCTGCGAACTTATATTGCCGGCACTCATGTTTTGAGGAAACAGCATAAACACCTGGTGGTTGCTACTGGTAGATCCCCATTCGCCGCTATAGTTATAGTCTTTGCCATGGGCTTTCCAGGAAACAAACGATACCATTATTTTAAATGGAAAATCGCTGTTTACAGGTGCGTCCTCAATAACCCCGGCTATTTTCAGCGTCATTACATTATCCATTTTAAGGATTTTGCCAATCACATTCTTCCAGTCGCCAAAGTATTTAATAGCGGTGCTTTTATCAATCACCACCATATCAGGATCTTTTAAAACCGAGGCGCTACCGGCAAGCCACTGTGAACTGAAGATATCGAAAAATTGTGGCTCGATGAATAAAACGCCCAGGTTCTCGGTAAATTTTTTATCGCCGGTTCCATTACCCGATCCATCGGGAACGGTGATCTGGCTGCCATAGCTGCTATTTATGGCGGCTACTTTTGCCTGCGGAAAATCTAAGCGGAGTGCCTCGGTAGCAGGCACGGCAATACCAGGATTGTAAGTGAGGTCGGCTTCGTGCTTTTCCTGGGTTACAACATGGTATATATTTTTATAATTGGGCTGAAATTTATCAAAACTCAACTCAAAACTGATAATAACAAAAATGAGCAAACAAGCCGCTATGCCAACAGTTAGGCCGGCTATGTTTATACTTGAATAAGCTTTATGCCTTATAATATTACGCCACGCTATTTTGAAGTAATTCTTGATCATGTGATATGCAGATTTGTGCACATGGTTTAAAACACATACCAAAACATTAAGTTACTGATAATCAATTTGATGTGTTATTTAAAAATTACAAACATGTTCGTAAGCGTAACAGTGAGTGTACGCTAATGATACAGTGGTTTTGGCAAAAGGTTAAAGGCGAAAGGGAAAAGGTCGCATTAACCGTAGAACCACCTTTCGCCTTTTCCCTCCATACTATTCGTTTCGCAAACTTTCAACCGGGTTAGCCAGTGCTGCTTTAAGCGATTGATAACATACCGTTGCAAAAGCTATCAGAACAAATAAGGCCGCTGCTAATGCAAACACCCACCATTGAATATCTATGCGGTAAGTAAAATCCTGCAAGTATTTACTCATCGTTAACCAGGCTATGGGCGATGCTATTACAATTACAATTACAATTGCAATTACTACCAGTTTAATGAAATCGGCAGAGAGTAATGCGGTAATATTGGTTGCCGATGCTCCAAGCACCTTACGGATGCCTATTTCTTTGGTACGCTGTACGGTAAGCAGCGATATTAAACCTAAAAGACCAAGGCAGCTGATAGTTCATTGGTAGAGTTGTTTATTAGTTTTGGCTTTGCATTAACAGATTAGCGCTGGTAAGGCAAGACCAATGAACCAGTGAACTAATGAACCAATAAACATTACTACTCGCTCTTTAAACTTTTAACCGGGTTGGCTGTGGCAGCTTTTATGGTGTGATAACCAACGGCTATCAGCGCCATAACTACTGCTATTGTACCCGAAATAAATACCAGGCCAATATCGGGTTTTATTCGATAAGCATAAGTTTGCAGCCATTTATCAATGCCCAGCCAGGCTATCGGTGCGGCTATTACAATAGCTATAAGCACAAGCTTCACAAAATCGATTGATAGCAACGTGGTTATTGATGTTACCGAGGCTCCTAACACTTTGCGAATGCCAATTTCTTTAATGCGCTGCTCGGCGGTAAATGTTGCCAGGCCAAATAGCCCCATACAAGCCATGAATGCAATAAGGAAACTGAACAATGTAAAAAGCTGCTGCAATTTGTTATCAGCCTTATATTGCTCCTGCAATAAATCGTTTACCCATCGGTATTCAAATATTTTACCGGGAAAAAATTGTTTCCATAGTTTATTAACGTTGGTTAATACCTGCTTTTGGCTACCAGGCTGCACCCTCACCAGCATACTGCCATAAGTAATTTTATTGTCTGCGACAATCAGCGTTGGCGACATTGCAATTTTAAGCGACTCGTTATTGAAATCTTTAATAATGCCCACAGGTATGCCACGCATGTTTAATATAGGCTTGTTTAATTCTTTGATGTTAAGCGCCCGTGCTGTATAAGCTGTAATTAATACAGGCTGTGTCATTTGCGCTTCCTCAAACCTCTCCATGCTTTTCTGCATTAATGAATCGGAATTTAATGCATCATTTTCAAATTTGCTGCTAAGCAACCGTCCCTTCTCCAACCGGAGTTTTAAGGTAGTAGCCAAATCCACATCAGCTTTGATATAGGTGGCCTGAATTTTATTGCCCTTTTGATTAGGATCATCAACCATTGTTGTCATAAAGCCGCCACCGCCGGAAGGGTACCACGTACTGATACTGGCATTTTCGACGCCGGCAATTTTTAGCACCTCTTGTTTAAAGGCATCGCCACTTGTACCCCAGCCGGTTTCGTTAATACGCAGCAGGTTATTTTTATCGTACCCTAGATCTTTATTATTAATAAACTTAAGCTGTTTTTGAACAACAGTTGTACAAATTAGCACAGCTACAGATATGGTGAATTGTACAACAACCAAAGCTTTACGCAACACGCCGCTACCCTGCTGAGTTCCGGTATTGCCTTTTAAAGCCGTTGCCGGTAAACGCCCCGATAAAAGTAAAGCCGGGTATAATCCGGTTAATAAACTCACCAGTAAAACCACCCCGCATATGGCCGAAAACATACCAATGTTGCCGGATAGTGTCAAAGTAAGCTTGTACCCTAAATAGTTTTCGACCGGGTTAAGTAAAATGCTATAAACAAATATGCCTATGGCAAAAGAGATAACGAAAAACAAAATCGACTCAAACAAAAACTGGGCAATCAAATCGGCCTTAGCAGCGCCAAGAACTTTGCGGATCCCCACTTCGGCTATCCGTTTCAGTGCGCGAGCGGTGGTTAAATTGATAAAGTTGATGCAGGCAATAATCAATAACAACACCGCGATGCCGCTAAAGATGTATACATTGCTTATTTTACCCTGCACACGCTGGTATCCGCCAAAATCAGACTTTAAATAAACATCTGTCATCGGTTGAAACTCATAACTGACATTCCTGCTGTTTCCTTTTGTAAACTGGGCGTACCATTTATTAACCTTGGCACTGAATGTTTTTACCGAACTGCCCGGTTTTAGCAGAATGTATTGCGAAGTAAATGTACCAAAGCCTGCTTTATTGAGTTGATTGTAGTCGGCATCATGTTCATTTAAAATAAGCATATCTGCCCTTAAATGCGTGTTTGAAGGAATATCCTTTATAATACCGGTAATAATATATGTCTTCGCTTTACCAAAATCTGGAATATCTGTTATGGTTTTCCCTATGGGGTTTCCGTCAGCAAAATATTGCTTCCTTATTTTTTCGGTGATGACAAGGTTGGGGTACCCGGGAACAAACTTCTTAGGATTACCAAGCACAACCGAAAAGTCCAGCACATTCCAAACGCTTGGTTCGGCTGATAGTGCAACAATACTTACACCATCCTTGTTGTCGCCCAGTTTATACCGGGACTCTCTGTCTACCATCCTGCAATAATCCTTTACCTCCGGAAAATTGGCTTTTAGGCTTGGCCCTAAACCGGTAAAGCTTCGGGGCGATTTATCCACCAAGTTTTTATCGCTGTTATCTACCGTTATTACCCGGTAAATTTTATCCGCGTTTTTCCACTGCCTATCGTACGACAGATCGTCTATAACAACCGTAGCAACCAGCAGGCATGCAGCCATACCGATAGTAAGCCCGGCTATGTTTATCAGGGAATAAACCCTGTTGCGTTGTAAATTACGGAGGGCTATCTTGATATAATTCTTTATCATTTTATTAGTTCAATGGTGGCATTGTTAATTAGCTTGGTTCACTGGAACGTGGGCATAGCGGACAAAAACAGTAGCGTAGAGTACACCAGACTTACGAAGTTTTAAAAACTTCGTAAGTCTTTCGCTGGCTGAAGGCTGTAATATGCCAACAGACAAGACCAATGAACTAACCTATTCGCTACGCAAACTATTCACCGGGTTGGCAACTGCTGCCTTTACCGTTTGGAAGCTTAGCGTAAACAGTGCCGCCAGCAGCATACCTGCGCCGCTTGTCACAAATATCCACCAACTGATAGTGGTACGGTCGGCAAAACTTTCCATCCATTTGTTCATGGCATACCAGGCCAGCGGGGTAACTATTGCAAAAGCCAGCACTATCAGCAATATTAATTCGGTTGATAGCAGTGTAACAATCTGCGCCACCGATGCGCCAAGCACTTTACGCACACCAATTTCTTTTGTGCGTAAATTGGTGGTGTACATAGCCAGGCCCAATAAACCTAAACAGCTGATAAATATGGATAAGCCCGTTGCCCAGGTAAGCAAGTTAGATGTATGTTGCTCTGATTCATAAAACTTTTCGATGTTTTTATCATAAAAACTATAATCAAAGTCATCATCCGGGTATAGTTCCTTCCAAATCTTCTGCATACCATCAATGGCTTTTTTCCAATCGTTACCACCGGCTGATTGCGGTTTTAAAGCTATATGGAAAGTGCGGTTTTGAGACTTACGGAGTGGTATAAGTATGGCAAGCGGCTTAATGGCATCATGTAATGATTTTTGATAAAAATCGGCAACCACGCCTGCAATTTCCATTTTCTTGTTATCATTATAATCAAGTATTTTACCTATCGCATCTGATGGCTTTTTAAAGCCAAGTGTCCGGGCGTAAGTATTATTAATTATCAAAGCCTTTGTTGAATCGGCTTGTGTAATATTGCGGCCGGCAAGCAGTTTGATATTATAAACCTTCAGGTAGTTTTCATCCCCAAATTTTTGCTGAACGTCTGTTTTAACTTCTTTTTTACCGTCCTTGTAAGTAGCCTCGGTGCTGTTGGTATTGCCCGAGGATGGCGGGTTGCTGCCAATGGCCATTATTTCAATTTGAGGGATGGCGGCAATCCTGTTTTTAAAAACCTGCTTTGTTCCTTCATCCATATTTTTATATGGGATGGATATATTGACAATAGCATCCTTTTTAAAGCCCAGATCTTTGTGCAGGGCGTAATAAATTTGCTTGCTTACCAATATGGTAGCCATGATAAAAAATTGCGCTATTACAAACTGAACCGTAGTTAACGATTTACGCAGAAACGCGTTACGGGTTTTACTTGTGCCCGAGTGCGCCTGGTTTTTAAACACATCAACTGGCTTATAGCCCGATAATACAAGCGCGGGGTAAAAACCGGATAATATACTTACAACCACCACTAATGCAAGCATAAACAGCAGGATATTGCCATTGTGCAGGTAATCAACCGTGATACCTTTGGGGGTAAAATCGGCAAATAGTTTAAGGATGGATGGCGCTGCCAGCAACGCTATAATTACAGCAAAAATGGTTACCAGGAAGGTTTCGCTTAAAAATTGTGTTATCAGTTGGCGGCGGGTGCTTCCCATTGTTTTGCGGATGCCTATTTCTTTGGCCCGTTGGGATGCCTGGGCCGTTGTAAGGTTTACAAAATTGATGCAACCTAATATCAGCAAAAATGCAGCGATAACCAATAAGCCATATAAGGTTGTTTTGCTTGCTGTGTGCCCACCATCAAAAGTGTTGTATTCTTTGTTAAAGTGCAGATCGCTTAAGGGCTGCAAATGAAAAACCTGGGTATTGCCTGCGTCTTCCTTTTTAGGCGGATTATGTTTTTTTAGCAATACATTCAGCTGCTTTTCAACATTGGCTGCCGATGCGTTATCTGCAAGTTTAACGAACAACACGGATGCCGAAGTGGTACTTCCCCATTCTGTTAACTGAAGATTATCCTTCAGGGCAGGGTTGGCCAGGCCTGTACTATAGGATATAAAATCGTGAAAATTAAAGTCGGTATTTTCTTTTGGAGTTTGCACAATACCGGTAACGGTTGTTTTAATGGTATCATAAGTTACTGTTTTACCAAGCATCTGGCCGTATGGTAATTTGGGGAAATATATCTTAGCCTGATCTGACGTTAGCACCACCTGGTAAGGTTCATTCAGCGCCGTTTTAGCCGACCCTGCAAGCCAGTTATAATCAAGCAGTTTAAAATACCTGCCATCGGCCAAAACAATGTTATCATGATTCTTAAACCTCGTAGGCACATCTTTTTTATTAGCTATAAATACGTTGATGCCACCATCGGTAAAAAACGGCACAACCTCTTTTACCCCCGTTACTTCGGCTTTTACAGCCCCCGCCAGTGGCCCGGTAACGCCACCGTTATACCCCACATTGCCCGAGAATGAATACTCGGTAACCACGCGGTAAATCTTATCGCTGTCCCTTCGGTTTTTATCAAACGCAAAATCATAATTTACAATAACGTAAATTACCAACGCGGCACTAATGCCGATAGACAAACCTACAATGTTGATCATTGTAAATAACTTGTGCCGTCCGAAATTACGGAACGCAATCTTGAAGTAATTTTTTATCATGGCTGAAAATTAAATTCTAATATCTAAATCCTAAACTCTAAATGTTAATTTCTAAACTCTAAAGAATAAATCCCAAAAGGAAAAACCCAATGACCAATGACAGCGCAGCAAATGACCAATGACTAACTCACTCACTTCTTAAGCTCCGGGTCGGATTCGCCATCGCGGCTTTTATTGTTTGAAAACTTGATGTTATCAGTGCGGTTACCAACATGCCACCGCCGCTTAGTACAAAAATCCACCAGCTGATGCTGGTACGGTCGGCAAAGCTTTGCATCCATTTGTTCATGGCGTACCATGCTAATGGCGTAACCATTGCAAATGCCAGCAGGATAAGTAAAATCAACTCAGTTGATAGCAGCGCAACTATCTGCAATACGGTGGCGCCAAGAACTTTACGTACCCCTATCTCTTTAGTACGCTGATTGGTATTGTAAATGGCCAGGCCTAACAAACCCAGGCAGCTAATGAATATAGACAATCCCGTTGCCCAGGCTAATAAGGTTGAGGTATGCTGCTCGGCATCGTAGAACCTGGCAATATTTTCGTCAAAAAAGTGGTATTCAAAATCATCTTCGGGATAAATTTCCTTCCATGATGTTTCCATCGCGGCAATCGCCTTTTTCCAGTCATCGCCACCTGCCGACTGTGGTTTTAATGCAATGTGAAAGGTACCGTTGTTATAGTTATTATGCTCAGTTAAAATACATGTCGGACTAATTGGCGCGTGTAATGATTCGGCATGAAAATCATGCACCACGCCGATAATCTGCATTTTTACATCGCCGTTAAAATTATCGATGTACTTGCCTACCGCATTGGCCGGGTTTTTAAATCCAATGGCGTGGGCGTAAGTTTCATTTATTAAAAATGCCCTGTTGATATCGCCGGGCTGTAAATTGCGGCCTGCCAATAATTTAATATTATATACGTTGATGTAGTTTTCGTCGCCGAATTTTTCACCCAACTCCATTTTAATTTCCTTTTTGCCATCGCGAAAAGTGGCCTCGGTAGAGTTACCATTATCTGACGACGGCGCATCTTTACCCAGGCTTACCAATTGCACCTGGGGCAGCGCGGTTAGCTTATTTAAAAACACCTGGTTACGGCTTTCTGTACGGTTTTTCCATGGCGAATTGATGATCAAAATAGCATCTTTTTTTAAGCCCAGGTCTTTATGCAGCGCATAATATATTTGCTTGCTAACCAATACGGTAGCCATAATAAAAAATTGGGCTATTACAAATTGAGTTACCGTGAGCGATTTACGCAACCACGCATTCCGCGTTTTACTGCTGTTTGATGATGCCTGGTTTTTAAGTACCAAAACCGGTTTATAACCCGATAGTAAAACCGCCGGATAAAAACCGGATAACAAGCTCACTATAAATGTAAGCGCTAAGAGAAACACGATAAGATTGGGCTGATTTAAAAGATCTAACGTGATACCTTCGGGGATAAAATCTTTAAAAAGGTTAAGGATCACTGGTGCTATCAAAGCAGATATAGTAACGGCAATCAATGTAATAAAAAACGTCTCGCTTAAAAACTGGATGATGAGTTGTAAGCGACTGCTGCCCATTGTTTTACGGATACCTATTTCCTTTGCCCTTTGGGCAGCCTGTGCGGTTGTTAAGTTAACAAAGTTGATGCAACCTAATAGTAATAAAAACAAAGCGATAGCCAGTAAACCATAAAGTGTTGTTTTATTAGCTGTACGGCCACCGTAAAATGTGCCGTATAACCCGTTGAAATGAATATCGCTTAACGGCTGCAAAACAAAGCTGCGTGTATTGCCTTTGTTTGACGGGGTTGGCGGGTTATGTTTTTTTAATATATCGTTAAGCTGTTTGGTTATTTGAGCTACGGTTGTATTGGGCGATAGCCTTATAAATAACTGGGAAGCCGGCGTTGTACCACCCCAATGTTCGGGCCGCAGCTCCCTCTTTAAAGCCTGGTTATTTGTAGCCGAAGAGTAAGATATAAAGGCCTGCGATTTAAAATCGCTATTGCCTTTTAACGGTTCAACAATGCCGCTTACAACCGTGTTTAAAGTATCATAAATGATAACCCTGCCCATTATTTGGGTGTACGAAAGTTTGGGGAAATATTTTTTGGCCTGCGCTGTTGTAAGTACAACCTGGTTAGGGCCATTAAACGCGGTTTTAGCTTTGCCAGCAAGCCAGGTATAGTTAAAAAGCTCAAAATAGCGATCATCGGCCAATACCACATTATCCTGTAGTTTAAATTTAACAGGCACCCCGGATTTACCAGGGACAAATACATTTGGCTGATACAAAGCGAAGAACGGGGCAGCCACATCAACACCGCTAACCTGTGTACGCACGGCCTCGGGCAAGGGACCGCAAACACCACGATTATAAGCAGGTTCGCCGGCGTAGGTGTAATTGGAAACTATCCTATATACCCGGTCGCTATCATGAACCGATTTATCAAAAGTAAAATCAAAATGTACGATCAAATAAATAACCAGCGCCGAACTGATACCAATAGACAGCCCGATAACGTTGATAAACGTAAAAAACTTGTGCCGCCAAAAGTTTCGCAGGGCTATTTTAAAATAGTTTTTAATCATGTTGTTGGTTCATTAGTTCACTGGTTCATTAGTTCATTGGTACTTATCGCTTCATTACTTTGTAATGAGCCCCTCACTGCTTACTGCAAACTCACAACTGCCCACTCACTACTCACTCCGAAGGCTTTTCACCGGGTTTGCCGATGCTGCTTTGATGGATTGAAAGCTGATAGTTATAAAAGCGATTATCACTGCAATTATACCAGCCATTACAAATACCCACCATTGGATGCTGATGCGGAAGGCAAAATCAAGCAGCCACTTGCTCATGGAATACCATGCTACAGGTAATGCAATTACCGATGCAATAAGCACCAGCTTTAAAAAATCTTTGGATAGTTCGGTTACTATTTGTGGGATACTGGCACCCAATACCTTGCGCACGCCAATCTCTTTAACCCTTTGGGTAATAGTAAATGCCGACAAGCCGAATAACCCTAAACAAGCTATAAATATGGCAATGAACGAAAATATAGTGAACAGGGTTCCTTGCTGTTGCTCGCTATCATACAGTTTCTGGAATTTCTCATCCAAAAAGGTATATTCAAATGGTGTTTCGGGTTGATATTTTTTCCAGGTTTGCTGCAATGTATTTATGGCCGACTGCACGTTCCCGCCATCTATTTTAATGGATAGCCGGCCGTAATTATTATTCGCGAATGATGGCATAAGCAATAACAACGGGATGATATTTTGGTGCAGCGATTCGAAATGAAAATCATTAACCACGCCTATAACTTTTCCGTTTACACCGCCGTAACTTATTTCTTTGCCTATCGCGCTTTCCGGCGTTTTCCAACCTAATACTTTTGCAGCAGAAACATTTATGATATAGTTACTACTATCGGTAGCAAAATCTTTTGAAAAATTACGGCCAGCTGCCATCTTCATGCCATAGGTTGGGATAAACCCATAATCGGCATTAACGCACTTAACGTCGGCATTAACGGCCTGCACTGTACTACCTTGTATAACAGAAATGCCCTGATTATCCAGTAAACGACCTGACGGAATTCTTGATGATCGGCCAACACCCTTTATAGTTCCATTCTTCATCACTTCGTTTTTAAATACCTCAAACTGGCTTGGGCTAAATGCATTACCCATGGTTACCAAATGATCTTTATTAAAGCCAAGGGATTTTTGCTGCATGTACCTCAGTTGCTGAAATACAATGGTTGTGGCCACTATCAAAATAATAGAAATAGAAAACTGTAATACCACCAATACCTTACGGAATGAAATGTTGCCAGAGCCTACTTTTAACATCCCTTTTAAAACTTTGATCGGTTTAAACGACGACATAAAGATGGCCGGATAAATGCCGCTAATAATACCTATCACAAATGGCATAGCTACAATAGCCATAATTATTTGAGGCTGATATAACTGGCTAAACGAAAGCGTAAGCCCCGAAAATTTATTAATCAGCGGCATAATAAGCCAGGTGATAACCAGTGCCAGTATTAACGAAAAAGCGGTTATTAATACCGATTCACTTAAAAATTGGGTGATGATCTCTTTTTGCTGCGCGCCAATTACCTTGCGGATGCCAATCTCTTTAGCCCTTAAGGTTGACCGGGCTGTTGACAGGTTCATATAGTTGATACAGGCTATCAGTAAAATGAACAAGGCAATTGCCGAAAATATGTAAACCCTTTTGATATCGCCGTTTTGCTCTAACTCATCATCCAGGTGTGAGTTCAGATGGATGCTCAAAAATTTCTGGAATGATAATTTGCTGTTCTTTGATTCCTTATTGCCAACATACTTATCTAAAAAAGCCGGAAACTGCGAGGCCACATAATCAACATTGTAACCTTTGGGGAATAAAAGATAAGTAAAGAATGAATTATTGCTCCAATTAGTCTCCAGTCCTTTTTTTCCGTAGATAGCGTCATTATTCAAGGTATTAAAAGATAATAACATTTGTGGATGCAGCTGGGCATTTTCAGGGAAAGGTTCATATATCCCGGTAACCTTAAAGTTGTATTGATTATTCAGCCGGAGTTCCTTGTTCATTGGATCTTCATTGCCGAAATATTTGCGGGCCAGCTCTGGAGTCAGCATTAAAGTAAATGGTTCTTTAAGGGCTGTTTTAGGGTCACCATGAATTGTTTTTACACTAAAAAAATCAAAAAAATTCTCATCAGCAAAGTACGAGCCACGCTCATTAAATAACTTATCCTTATACCGCAATGAGGTTGATCCGTTGGATAATATCCGGGTAACTTTTTTTATATCCGAAAACTCGTTTTTCAGCAAGGGCCCAAACGGCGGCGCAACTGCACCCAAATGAAGCGTTTCTACCCCGTCGGGCGTATTAAAACTGCGTGTAACACGATAAATATCATCGGCATTGGCGTTAAACTTATCATAACTTGTCTCGTTAATCACATAAACCACAATCAGCAAACAGCAGCTTAACCCAACGGTTAATCCAAATATATTGATGAACGATATAAATTTGTGCCTGGTAATGTTCCGTAAAGCACTGCGTAAATAATTCTTTATCATAACGGTGTAGTTAAATTCTAAATCCCAAATCCTAAACTCTAAATCCTAAACTCTAATTGCTAAATTGACAGGCAATTTCTCACAACTCACAACTCACAACTCACAACTCACAACTCACAACTCACAACTCACAACTCACAACTCACAACTCACAACTCACAACTCACAACTCACAACTCACAACTCACAACTCACAACTCACCTACTCACAACTCACAACTCACCTACTCACCTACTCACAACTCACAACTCACWACTCACAACTCACAACTCACAACTCACAACTACTCACTACGTAGGCTCTTCACCGGGTTGGCCAGGGCCGCTTTTACCGATTGAAAGCTGATAGTTATTGCGGCCACCAGTAATGCAATACAGCCTGCTAATAAAAACACCCACCACTGGATGCTTATGCGGTAGGCAAAATCCTGCAGCCATTTGCTCATGGCGTACCAGGTTATGGGGAATGATATGAGCGATGCTATCACAATAAGTTTTAAAAACTCTTTTGATAGTAAGGTAGTAATACTGCCTGTTGATGCCCCCAAAACTTTACGGATGCCTATTTCTTTAACCCTAAGCCTGATCATGAATGCTGCCAGGCCAAACAAGCCCAGGCTGGCTATTATCAGGGCGACAACCGCAAACACCGTAAATATCTTGCCGGTTTGTTGTTCGGATGCGTAAAGCGATGCAAATTTTTCGTCGAGGAAAGAGTAGCTGAAAGGTAAATCAGTTTTAAAGCTATCCCATTGCGTACGCATATCGGCAATAAGGTTTTTAATATCTTTTGTTTTCACCTTAACCATAATTGAACTGATGCTGTGGCCGGGCAATAACATTAGTGGCGCAATTTTTTGTTTGGCCGATACATAATGAAAATCCTTAACCACCCCTACAACTGTATACTGTGCCCTTGCCGAGCGGACAATGGTTTTACCTATCGGGTCGCTTTTACCCCAGCCCAGATCACGCACCAGTGCCTCGTTAACAACTACTGCCATTGAATCGCCTGGGTACGACGGATAAAAATTACGCCCTTTTACTATCTGTATCCCTAAAGTGGGGATATAGTTTTCATCCACATGAAAAATATCAGTATGGATTTCGGCATGACCGCCTTTGTCATTAAATTCTTTGGCATCTATTTGGGTACCGTCAATACCACCTCTTGTACCGGGAACGCTACTGGATATTGTTGCATTAACCACCTGCGGATTACGCAGCAACTCCTGTTTAAAGGCGTCTATATTATTGCGTAACGAATAAGTTTCATTTATTACCAGTACCTGGTCTTTATCATAACCCAGCTTTTTGTTTTGCATGTAGTGCAATTGCTGATAAACTACAAATGTGGCTATAATGAGCGCGGTAGATACTGCAAACTGGAAAACGATAAGGCCGCTGCGTAAATAGTTTTTACTGGCCTGTTTGGTAGTACCGGTACCGCCCTTTAATACGGCAATGATCTGGAAGCCCGACAATACAAATGCAGGATAAATACCGGCTATAATACCAACCACAAACACAAGCAACAACTCGGTAACTATAGCTTGAAAATTTATAAAAAAACCAATATCGATGTGCTTACCCGAAAGATCATTAAAAACCGGCAACAGCAGGTACACGAATACGATGGCCAGCACCATGGCCCCTAAAGTAAGCAATACTGATTCGGTAAGGAACTGTGAAATAAGCCCGCTCTTTTCTGACCCTAATACTTTACGGATGCCAACTTCCTTGCTCCGTTTTGCCGAACTGGCGGTTGATAAATTGGTAAAGTTAATGCAGGCCAGCATCAAAATAAATATAGCCAAAACACCAAATATGTAAACGTAATGGATATCGCCATTGGCTTCCAGCTCGTATTTGGTTGCCGAGTGCAGGTGAATATCAGTTAAAGGCTGTAAATAAAACAGGAAGGTATTTACAGATTTGCTTGCCTCGGCCACGCTTACATTCATGTCATGGGCAATTTCGGGTACTACAAACTTTTTGACCAGGTCATTCGGAAACGCCGACTCCAGCTTTTTCGGGTCAGCGTTCTTGTTTAGTTTTATGTAGGTAAAATAACCAATGTTGCTCCAGGTTTGCTGCGCCGTTCTTACATAATTATTCATGCTAAAAAACGCGTCGCCATGAAAGTGGGAATTGTCGGGTACTTTTTCAATAACCCCGGTAACCTTATAAGGCTCCCCATCTACCAGTAACGATTGACCTACAGCCACCCCGCTACCAAAATATTTTTTTGCAAATGCTGCGGTGATTACGGTACTGTTGGGATCTTTTAGGCAGGTTTTGCCTTCGCCATCAATTAAGGGGATAGAAAATAGCTGCAGGAAATTTGCATCCACCATAAACAGGTGTTCTTCTTTAAATTTTTTGCCGTGATATTCAATAAATGATGGTTTATGGCCGGTAAGCCTGGTTACATCGCTTACCTGCGGATATTGATCTTTAATGCCTTTGGCCACGGCAACATCTACGTTGGGGTACTCGCTTGTGCCCGCGTTTTCAATAGTTTTAATACCAACACGATAAATCTGGCCGGCATCCTTAGGGTATCTGTCGTAACTTAGTTCACTGTATACATAGGCGGTTATCAGCATGCAGCAAGCCAGCCCAACCGAAAGGCCAAACACATTAATAAATGAAAATATTTTATTGCGTTTTAAACTACGCCAGGCGGTTTTAATATAATTTCTAAGCATTGTGATGTAATTACCAGCAATGCAGTTTAAAATACATACCAATTACAAAAACATCTGAAAATCAAGTAGTTAATTTACGATTCAATTTAAGAGTGTACGCAGGCGTAACAGTAGGTGTACGATTATGATACACGATGACCCGATCTGCTTTTATCGGATATCAATTTTATTATGCGATACCAGCGTATTTGTACAATCCCGGAACTTTACCAGGCCGGCTTCAGTAACGACTGCGCCGGTAACTTTGAAGTTATTATTTACTATCCTGATATTGGCAGTGCTTTTTGCATAAACCGCGTCGGCAGTGGGTGGTAAAATGAATGCATTACCTATCACCTCAATATTGTTGTGGACCTTTATTATATTGTTTTGGGTATTTTCGGGTGAGATCAAAATAACCGGACCGCCACATAAATTAAATTTATTGTTCCTGATTACTAAACCCTTAACCATACCCGATTCGTACCAACTTGCGGCATCGTCGGCCACGGCTATTGCGCTGTTGTTGGTACCTTGAAAAACGTTGTTTTCTATTACCCCCCCGCCACGCGTGGTAACCAAAACACCCCTTGTTGGGATGCGTTCAATAGTATTGTGAGCAATATAAACTCTGGGGGTCCAGGTAATATTTTCTACAACATCATTTGGTGCGATAGTATCGGTTAAAGGCGTTTTAAGGGTTAACAATATATCTTTATCATTTACCTTTACGGCATTGGATACGATGCTTACTCCATATTGCAAAAGGCTGTTTGAATGTACAAAAGCGATACTATCCTCCTTAACAAAAGCTTCAAAACCAAAAGTTTGGTTGTGCATAAACCTTACAAGTAACTGGTTGGGGCGGGGTTGATTTATAATGCGCAAATAGGTGCCATGCACATTAACAGCATCGTCATTGGCTCCCGATAGCCAGGAATTAATGATCGATATTTTGCCCCCGCAGCCCGAAAAATGTAAAATGTCGGCCCAGGCGGCACAGGTACGACCGGAGTTTTCGGCCGGCTTTACAAAAACAGAATCGATGGCGATATTCCGGCAAAACTGGCTTACCACTCCCATGCCATGCATAAAGTTGATATGGATGTTTTTTAACGCCAGGCTATTGCTTCGCACCAAAAAAATCCCTGCACAATCTCGCGTAATATCCCGGTTTTGATAAATTAGGCCGCTTTTAAATCCAGGATTGCTTTTAAAATAAACACTTACCTTATTTATGCCTGTTGCCGCATATTTTAACCCGTCCATATTGATATCAACGCGTTGCAAATGGCCTGTTGCAGGATTTAGCACCTGCCATAAGGACATCGGGTTATACCTCCAACCTTCCCCTTCCCAGGTAAGCAGACTATCTTTAATGCTATATTTTGAATCGGGATGAATTTTCAGGTCGGCGAAATTATCAGCGGTTTTCATCACTTCTAACTCCGATACGGTTGGCCTGTAATAATCATACGTGGCGCCATGTATTTTAATGTCATGGCTATGATCAATACAGGTTTCTATCATCTTCCCACGCATCAGCATTTTGGCGCCCAATGCCTCTATATCTACATAATTTGAACTATCAATATAGATAGCAATGGCCTTGGGAATGTAAGCATCATCATTAGTGTTCGATATAAAGAACTGCCTTTTAAAGCTTGTTTCCGGGTAAAAATTATACGTACCTTTTTTAAATATCAGCTTAACGTGTCTTTTGCTGCTGCCACGCGCCACCAGGAAAAGCGATTCCCTGAAATCGCCTGGGCCAGTAATCGTTATCCTGTCTCCTGCCGAAAAAATCCGCCGGTTAACCGGGTTAAAGGTTTTCCAGGGATGTTTTTTATCAACTCCCGAATCATCGTCATTCCCTTTTTCGGCATCAACATAATACATCGTATTGCCCGGCGATACTTTACGATTACTGATATCAGGATACTTTACTACGGCATACGAGGACAAACCAATATGAATAGTTGCAAAAGCTAAGAGAAAAGTTAAAAACCGAAACCCGGACTGCATGCTATTAATTACCTGCATTAAAAACATACGTTTTACCTGCAACTGACTTAAACTGATATTTAAATTCCTTATCAACCATCGTTCCCGGAATTTTTAACCCTTTGGCCAGCAGTTTATTGGGCGATCTTAAATTACACATCCCGCCTGCCAACGACTTTATTACAATGCTGGTAACTTTACCATCTTTCCACTCCATATCTGTAATCTCGAAATCACCGCGTGCTTTAAGGCCCTGTACGCTTCCGTTTAACCAGTTTTTTGGCAAAGCGGGTAATAGCTGAATTTCGTCGGTCTGGCTCTGGAGCAACATTTCGGTAACGCCGGCGGTATAACCAAAATTACCGTCTATCTGGAACGGCGGATGCGCGCATAGCAAATTGGCGTAAACTCCGCCGCCATTATTATAATCAACACCCGATCCACCTGCCAGGGTAATAAAATTATTCAGGATTTTGTAAGCATGATCGCCATCCTGCAGGCGTGCCCAAAAATTCATTTTCCAGGCCATTGACCACCCGGTTGAAACATCGCCGCGTGCCAATAGGCTTATTTTGGCGGCCTGCGCCAGTTCGGGCGTTTTTATAGTACTTATGCGCTTACCCGGATGCAGGCCAAACAAATTTGATGAGTGGCGGTGCGTATCTTTCGGGTCATCACGATCAGTTTCCCATTCCTGTAACTGACCCCATTTACCAATCTTAGGTTTTAGCAAGTGCTCCCGCATATCGGCAACATGATCGCGATAGGTTTTATCGGCGCCTAAAACATCTGCCGCCGATATATAATTGCTAAACAGGTCGTAAACTATTTCCTGGTCATAAGTTACCCCATCTTCGGTTGGCCCATGCTCGGGCGACCAGCCCAGTGGCGAAACCAGGGTGCCATCCGGGCGGCGTTTTAAATGATCGTCCCAAAACTCTACAATCTCTTTCAGTATAGGATAGGCAAAAGTTTGCAAATAGCTTTTGTCTTTAGTAAACGCATAATGTTCCCAAATACCCTGGGCATACCAGGCACTGCCGGGAGTGTTCCACAAAAAGCTCCCGCCGCCATATACACCATTTTCGGTTTTCACTGTCCAGCCGCGTACACCGGGATACTCTTTTTGCGTACTTACCTTTTTAACCTCGCGCATGCTATTGATATAATCAAGGTATGGTATGTGGCATTCCGAAAGATTGGTTGGTTCGGCCAGCCAATAATTCATCTGGATATTGATATTGGAGTGATAATCACTTCGCCATGGCGGATTATTGCTCTCGTTCCAAAGCCCCTGCAGGTTTGCGGGCAAGCCACCTTTGCGAGATGAATTGATTAATAAATAGCGCCCGTATTGATAAAGCAAAGCCTCCAGTTGCGGATCGGCCTGTTTTTTATAGCCAATCAAACGTTTATAGGTTGGCCCGGCGGCATCCGTTGGTGGTGTTGTACCCAGGTTTATGGCAACCCGGCCGAAAAGCGCCGAATAATCAGCTACATGGTTATCCAATAATTGCAGGTAGGTTTTGGCAGATGCCGCATCCAGGCTTTGTTTCACCTTTACACCTGGTGCTTCGCCACGCCAGTGTTGCTCGCGCTTGTTGCTGTAATTTGTAGCAGCCGAAAGTAAGATTGTAAAGCTATCCGCATTGCTGATGCTCAATTGCGAACCACCTTTATCATCATCCAAAATCACAGCTGTGCCACCAGTTAGCTTTATTTTAATACTTGCACTATATGTTAGACCATTATCAAGCCTACCTTCAAACTCCAATGTATTGCCACTGCCGGTTATTTTTGAGCCATGCGCATCTTTGAGACTGATGATAGCCGAGTAAGCCCCCTTTTTGTCGGCGGTATAATGTAAAACCATCGCCTTATCGGGGAAACTGCAAAAATACTCGCGTTTAAAAGCTATACCATTATCAGTATAAGTTGCCTGCTGTACAGCTTTACCTATATCCAGTTGCCTGCGATAATTAGCAGGTATTGCCTGTGTTGTATCCTTATTTTTAAAACTGATGAACAAATCGCCAAAGGCCTGGTAGGCGCCCGTCTCGTCTTCATCGCCTGTCCAGAGGCTTATTTCATTAAACTGGATATGCTCTTGCGCCAGGCCGCCAAAAACCATTCCGCCAAAGCGGCCATTTCCCATGGGGTAAGCTTCAGTCATCCAGGTTTTGGCTGGTTTATTGTCCCAAATAACTAAAGGGCTTGATTTTTCTACGGCTTTCTTTTGAGCGCATACCGGGTTAAAGGCTACCGCGCCAATAGCTACAAGGGCAATGCAAATTATCTTTTTGGTCATATTGGGTTTAAAGTAGGATGAGCTAAATATCTATATAAAACAATCGTATATAAACAGCAATATTAGCAAATGATTGCGTTTTTAGAACATCAAGAGTATTGTTACGGGTGGCAAAAATTTGTAAAAAAAGAACCTCCTGGACACATGCGGCCGGGAGGTTCTTTTTTTTACCAGGAGAAATATTATTCCTTGTTCCAGAAGGTTATTTCGCTCATATTGCTATAGCCCGATCCTGTTACAGTATGCAGCACCCTGATGCGTATATACCTGACAGGTGGAGGGTTACTTAATAAATCAACCTTCAGCGCAGCTTGTCCGTCATCTGTCCTGGTAACAGATTTAAGTAATATCCATCCTTTGGCAATAGCTTCCGCTTTCCAGCCGCTGTTATCAGCCCTTAAGGTTGTGGTAGCACCTGCAAGGCTATTTATTCCCCAAACTTCAAACTGATCGGGGTTGTTACAACAGTTTCTTCCAACTTCTTCCATCTGCCCTAAATTGCTGTATGACTGGCCCATATCAAAGGTAAGTACATGCGGAATATACGATCCATCGCTATGGAAAATATTGGGGTACCCCTGCGGACCATCGCTGTTATCCCACAGTCTACTTATAGTGGTTTCGCCTGAGTATGTTTGCACATCCTGTGGCAGGTGAACTTCCGAAAATTTAGATTTATCGCATTTTACGTAAATATAGATAGTTGGAAACATATCAAACTGAGCAACGGCAAATGTGTCAATTGCCGTGCGCTCGGGTATATAGTACGATTTGTATGTAATAGGCGTACCCGTTTTATACGTAGGCAACGTTATTGAATTTACGTTTGGAGCAAGCGTGAGCTGCGAAGCCACACCGGCGGCATTGGTATAATTTATAACTGTTTTAATGTTGATGGTATCGGGTGTAATAAAGTTTAACTGTACCGATCCATCGCTATTGACAACGTAAGGCGTAGTGGCGTTATAACCCCGGTTTAATAAGTTGGAAGCATAAACCGGTCCGTAAACCTTCGCGTTATTTAACTCATACGGAATAGATTTATTCCCTTTGGCATCATAGGAGTAGATGGTAAATGAATAAGTATACTCCTGCAAGTTTTTAATTATAGTTCTTATGGTATCCGTTTTAGTGGTAACGTTAACAACCTGCGAATCGGCGCCATTGTTATAGTATACAACGTATTTTACGATACTCGGATCGGAGCTTGCTTTCCACTTCAGGCCTATCTCTAAATTACCGGGCTGTACAATAGCCTGTGCTACCGCACCTGTGTATGTTAGTTCATGACCATCGTAGAATTTTTTATAATCGTTTGCAAGGCCATCTTTCTTACAACCGTACCATGCTGCTGCTACAAAACAGGCAAGCAGTATATATATCAGTTTTTTCATGTTTATTTTTTTATAAAAATTAACTACTCTGGTTTACCGTATAGTGAAATTTCCATCGCGTGTGCAAAGTTACCGCCCGACCATGTTTGCGCGACAGCAAGCCTGATAAAGTGAACCGGCGGCGCCGCTAATGATATATTAAAGTTTACGCCAGCCTTTACAAAAGCATTATCGGCCGAGTTAACAGCCGTTGATGGTAAGCCAGAAGGTGGATCCGGATAATGATAGTTACCAAGATTTGTCCAATCACCTATAACAGTGCCAACTGCGGCTGATACCGGTAACTGCGAATCCTTAGGCGAGGAAACATTGGAGCCCCATAAAGAGAAAATTCTTGGGTTACCATGGCCATAGGCGTATTGATCTGGCCGTTCCCATAAAATAAAGCGACTTAATTTGTAGCTTAAGCCAACATTAAATGTGCAAACAAATGGCGGGTTATGCCCCGGGTTGGTATGCCAGCCGGCACTGTTGCCATCTGTTTTACCATCCCATAAATTGGGAAGCACCCAACCATATCCTATTTCGGTATCTGATGTTAAATTGTAAGGGCTGAATTTGCTTTTATCCAGCAATTGCTCAAACAATGGCGAGATGGCTTGCTTAATGGTATCTGATATATTGCCGAATTTATCGGTTATGTAAACCCCAAAACTCCGGTTATCGGTATTAAAACCACGCACGGAGTAATCAATGGTATCTGATTTTGTATAATGCTGGTCCTGGATTTCCATGGCATTAGTCGATTTATCAAAGGCAGTTACAATAACACCAATTTCCTTCTTCAAAGGGTTTAACGCTTTAACGTTAACACCGCCAAAATCGGCGCCAATACTTGTTGTGGCTTTAATGGAGATGTAGGGCGGAGTTTGCGGGTGTACAGTAACCTTAACCGGATCTGACTGCACATTTGCCCTGGTTACGGTATACAACGTAACCTCGTAGTCGGCTTCTTTTGCAAAACCCTCAACATTTACAGTATCGGTGTAGTAGCTTGATTTGGTTTCCCGTGATACGCCGTTCCCTATCTGGTATTTGGCTTGTACGTAAAGTATATTATCGGAGTTTGGCAGCGTGTAGGTAATATAGGCACCTCCCGGATAGTTATCAATCTTGACATTTGTAATTATGCCGGGCTTTGTTTTATCCGTCGAGATTGGCACCCTTTCCCCATCGTTCCTTTTGCACGATACTATGCCTGAAACCACTAACCCTGCAAAAAGAAGGATTAAATAATTTTTAATATTTTTCATTTTTTTCATATTTAATGATATGATTATTAAACACTTAACTTACCAGTTTAAATTCTGTACCAGGTTATTATTAATCACCAGGTCGTCATTTAGTATGGGCCACAAATAATTCCTGACATTAAATATTGGTGTTACCGTGTTGGTAGCGCTTGGACGGTAGTAATTTGTTGCTGATGACTCATATATACTCCAGCATTGCAGCGGCTTACTTAAGGCGGCCGACAGCTCTTTCCAACGGCGAAGGTCCCAGCCTGGTGTGCATTCAAACGCGAGTTCGATACGCGATTCCTGGTGAATAATCTGGCGAAGGCCAGTTTGGGTGGTATATTTTGAAGGGTCTTTTGAGTAGGTTGTCCATGATTCGGCAACGCCTTTTAATCCGGCCCTTGCCCTTACTTTATCAATCCATGGCAGCACTTCCGCAGCGGTTTTCCCCTGCTCGTTCAATGCCTCGGCATAAAGCAGGTACATGCCTGCCAGCCTTATTACCGGCAGGCGATAGTCGGCAATGGTATAACCATCGTCATATACAGTTAAATAGTTTACCAGTTTTTTAGGCCAGTAACCGGTAATGTTTAGCCTCACCCTATCTGTTGGCCCGGCCAATGCGCCGCTACCGCGTGCCTGAACATAGTATTGCGAATTTTGATCCAATTGGCCGTTACCAAACCACGTACCGCCGTCAAAAGCTATATCGGCATAAAACCTTGGTTCACGGTCAAAATGTGCTTTAACCGTAGTATAACCATTGCCTATATAAAACCGGTTGGCATCATCGCCGGTGCGGGTGTCATACCGGTTGGCGTAATCCCAGGTTTTATCCTCGTTAATGGGTACACCATTGTGGGTATAAAATAGTTCCTGTTCCTGTATCGGCACAGCAAAAGTACCCTGGAATGACGGGCTGGCAGCAGCTTTGGCTGTGAGCCTTGGCATACAATAGCTTTGACAAGGGAATGCAGGATTTAAAGCCCATATTGTTTCGGTATTAAGTTCCCATTTTTCGGTGATTGTTGTTTGAAGGTCTAAAACTGTCTTCACCGAATCATTAAGCCCGTTAACGCTGGCTGTAGCGATAAACTTGTGGAGTGCCGCGCCGTTTGCTTCGGCACTGGTAATTGCAGCCAAACAAGCTGCGGCTGCTTTATCCCACTTTGTAGCATCATAGGCCGCAGGGAAAAGCGCCTTGCCATCTTTATTTTTTATGCTGATATAATCCGGGTTACCATTAAAAAGCGGGCTTGCTGCAGTAGCTAATATCTGAGCCTTAACAGCAAGTGCAATAGGCTGGGTAATACGGCCAAGCTCTTTTGTTGGATTAAATATCACCGGCGGCAAGTTGGGTGCAGCCTGGTCAAGAAGCCTTACCATATAATTTACCACTGAATCAACCGGCGCTCTTTTTACCCTTACTTCGTCGGTCGAGCTATTAATAGGCAGGTTTACATCAACAATCGGGATAGGGCCATATAACCTGAAGAGCACAAAATGATAGTAGGCTTTCAAAAACTTCACTTCGGCTATCCATCTTTTCTTTTCGTCGGCGCCCAGGTCAATAGGTTTGTCTATATTCTCCAGCATGGTGTTGCACCTTCTGATAGCTTTCCAGGTTGCCTGGCCGCCGTTATAACCATCCCAATAGTTAAGGCCGGGATTAGCAGCGTTTTGTGTACCCCTGATCAGGTTAAACCCGGTTGGATCAATTCCCTGGAAATCTGTCAGGTTGTTTGGGAATATAATCTCGCCCGAAGTGGTAAAACCAGGGTTATTTTGCACATAGGTTAATTGCTGAATAGTAGCATAGCAGGTAAACAGGTAGTTTTCTGCTTCATTCCGGTTCCTGAAGGCATAATCTATAGTACCAACATTATCCGGCGTAACATCCAGGTACTTTTTACATGACACGCAAGAGATTGCGAAGATTGCCATAAACAAATATTTATAATATGATTTCATATTTACTTAATGTTATAAATTGACATTTAAACCTATGTTAAACACCTTTTGAATAGGGTATGCAAATCCGTTGCCTCCCAGTTCCGGGTCCCATAACCTGAAAGGGCTCCAGGTAAGCATGTTTAAGCCGTTAAAATAGATGCGTGCATTTTTTACCAATAAGGCTTTTGCTATTTTTTGTGGCAAAGTGTAGCCAACCTCAACAGATTTAAGCCTCAGGAAACTACCATCGCGCAGCCACCAGGTGCTGTTTTGCCTGTTATTTTCAATAGATGCACCATCGGGGCCAAGTCTTGGGTACAATGCGTACAGATTTTGGTTGTCTTCGCTCCAATGGTCATCAGCATAGGCTTGCAACACCTGTGTATTACCGGTGTAGTACGATTCGGGGCTTTTTATAAAAGGCGCTGTTGTAGCCGGGTTAATAAAGAAGGATACTTTTGCCTGTCCCTGGAAAAAACCGGAAAGATCGAAGTTTTTATAGCTGGCAGATATACCAAACCCATAA
The DNA here is from genome assembly GCF_056404995.1 of Mucilaginibacter sp. P2_A5. NCBI lineage: Bacteria > Pseudomonadati > Bacteroidota > Sphingobacteriia > Sphingobacteriales > Sphingobacteriaceae > Mucilaginibacter > Mucilaginibacter sp. P2_A5. Next base: position 391,694 of record NZ_JBFUCY010000001.1, on the reverse strand, counting down.
ACAATTTGGGGTATAGTTGGATTACCAATAAAAGTCTGATCGGCGCCATCAATCTTACCGTCGCCATTCAAATCGCGGTATTTGATGTCACCGCCCAAAGGTGGGAAACCGTTGGTACTGAAAACCTGCGAAGGTGAGTTCCGGGCTTCGTTATCGTCGACAAATAAACGCTCGGCCACGTAACCAAAAGACCTGTTAATTGGCTGGCCTTCGCGATGACGGTAAGATTCGGGATAATCAGGCTCTTCGAATTGAGTGTATTTGTTGGTTGAGTAGGTAAAGTTACCCCGCAACTGCAAAGAAAAATCCCTGCCTATGTTTTCTTTACCATCTACAGATATATCGATTCCCTTTGATTCGGCCTTACCAATATTGGCTGAGATACCCGATTCAAGCCCCATTGTTGATGGTATAGAAGAACGGTCCTGGAGGATATTGTATTTGTTGTTTTTGTAAACCTCGGCTATTACATTGATTTTTTTAAGCAAAGTAAATTCAACGCCCAGGTTGGTTTGTTTTGAAGTTTCCCATGTTACATCGTCATTTTCGTAATTGTTGATGCTTACTCCATTGCGGTAGTAGCCGTTATTTTGACCAAAACTGGCAAAGTTACCTCCATTGAGGTTTACGTCAGATAAATAGAAAAACCTCCTGTCGCTAATGGCGTCGTTACCTACTAAGCCATAGCTGCCACGTAGTTTAAACCTATCAAATACATTATACAAATCGCCCCAGAATTTTTCGTCCGATACAATCCATGATGCGCCGATAGTTGGAAAAAATCCATAACGATGAGCTGCCGAAAAACGCTCTGATCCGTTTAAACCAAAGTTAAATTCAAGATAATATCTCCCTTTGTATGAATAGGTTGCCCTACCCGCCAACGTTTGGTTACGGAAAGGCAATGAATTGAACAGTGAATTTGCAGGCCCGTTAAGTGTTTGTTGCTCGGTACCAATTAAAGCTGCGCTTACACTGTGATCTGCAGCAAAAGTATGGGCATAATCCAATACGCCTTGTAAATACAGGAATGAACTTGCGCTATTACCGAATGAATTATATTGTAAATACTCCCGCGCCACATTATTGCCGGTAGCCAGGTTATTTATCCAGTTTAACTGGTAAGTATTGGTTGTTTTATCGTAGTTGATAGCATTATAATAAAAAGGGCTATAACTTAAATACGACTGGAAGAATGAGCGCCTATTGGTACTCATAATGGCGTGAAAATTTAAACCCGATGTCAAAAAATCCAGGTTCTGGTTTAATTCCAGTTGCGCAAGCATCCTTGATTCTGACGAGTTCTGGTGTCCTTTTAACAATTCAGCATAAGGGTTGATGTATTTACTTCCACCGTCCTGATCGGATTCCGCAGGTGAGTTACCAAATAAAATATGCTGTGTACGCAGGTTGGCAGAATCTGCCGGGTAATAAGCCGGAAAATCAACCGGGCTGGTGTGCGATGCCAGGTTATAAAGCTGGGTTTGCTGAGTGCCGTCGCTGGTAAGCGGGCCATTATATTCGCCAAAAGTACCGGATAAGCGAATAATCAATTCGGTTTTACTGGTTACGTTAATGTTTACGTTCGATCGTAACTGGTAGGTTTTGTAATTAACGTTGTTGTTATTATTGTTCCTGATATCGGTACGTAAAATACCGTTATCATTGGTGAATGCGCCGGCAACATAGTAACGGGCAACGCCACCGCCGCCTTGTAAACTTAAATTAGCGCGCTGTGTATTGGCGCGTTTTTTAAATAACATGCCCAACCAATCGGTAGCCGGGTAAACGTACTGGTTACTGCCGGGAGCATGATTAATAGTTGCCTGTGTGTTAATGATCTTGTTTTCATCATACGGCAGCGGATCTAAGGGGTAACGTGTGCGGGTGGCCTCGTTAAAAAGCCGCATATAGGTAATAGGATCTGCAAGCGCAATGGTTTTTGCTGATTGTGATTGCGAGTTTTCAACCCTTACATTAATCTGGGCTTTGCCTGCTTTACCTTCTTTAGTTTTTACCAAAATTACGCCGTTGCCACCCCTTGCCCCATAAAGCGCGGTGGCGCTTGCGTCTTTCAGTACCGAAAAGCTTTCGATATCATCCACATTTAAGCGGGCAAGGTCGTTGGTTGTTAGCTCAACGTTATCTATCAAAATCAGCGGATCTTGCTTGTACCCAAATGTAGTTACACCCCTGATAAAGAATTTAGCGTTATCCTGCCCCGGCTGGCCGCTTGGGGTAAACGCTATTACGCCGGCAACCTGCCCTGCCAACGCATTGGTTAAGTTACTTGCCGGTATTTTTAAATTGCCAGGCTTTACCGTGGTAACAGAACCTACAATGGCTTCCTTTAGCTGCTTACGCCCATAGGCGGTTACAACTACCGTTTCGGCTGCAGTAACATCTTCAACCATTATAACGTTGTAAACCTTTTTGCCTTGCGTAACTGTAATTGTTTGCGTTTTGTAGCCGATGTAAGAAATTTTTACTTCCGTACCATCTTTTACATCCAAAACAAACTTACCGTTGTTATCAGTTAGGGTACCAGACTTTTTGTCGCCGGTAGCTGCAATGGTAACCCCAACCAGGGCTTCGCCTTTTTCATTTTTCACCGTACCTGTTATGGTGATATCAGCCATGGCTTCAACCGGTGTGTTGGTGTTTACAACCGGCGCATCTTTAATAATAACCGATTTACCTTCAATTAAATAAGTTAGCTGAAAATCTTTTAAACAAGCGGAAAGCACCTGGTCAATAGACGCGTCTTTAAAAGCGGCAGCTATTTTATGATTGCTGTTAATGCTTTTAGGCGACCAAAATATATTATACCCGGTTTGCTTGTTAATTTGTTTAAATACTTGCTTTAGCGTAGCATCCTTATTTACATAAGTGATTTTTTGTGAAAAAACCGCTGCGCTCACCTGCATAAAAGCAAGCATGAGCATAAAGCTTGTCATCTTCATTATGAGCAGAAATTTCTTGATGTAGCCCGAAGGCATACAAATGTTTGTAGTAAAATTTTTATACATTTGTTAAGGCTGTTAAAGTTAAAAGTGGAGTCACATTAGCATTTTAGCTTATAAGCTTTTAGATCGGGAACATCGCGAGTGTTCCTGATCTTACTTATATTATAAGCCATCTTTTACTCTTCAGGTAGTATTTTTCTTCATATTGATGGTTTTAATTTAGGGTTGATAATTGGTTATATATTGGTTTTGGGTGTTTACTTTTTTACCTTTTTGCTTATAATAATCTTTGATCCTTCAATGCTGAAATTAACATCGCTGGTTTGTTCCATTATTTTAAGCAGGGTTGATATATTGGCAAAACGGGTGGTTACAGCGGCAAATAAATCGTCCTTAACATCATTGTCCCGGTAAACAACATCTACGTTGTACCAGCGGGAAACTTTGCGCATAACTGTTTCCAAACGCTCATCATCAAACCTGAAATAGCCGTTCTTCCAGGCTACGGCTTCTTCGGTGTCCACATCAGATACCTTAAGATGATCTGTAAGGCTTGCTTCCTGGCCCGGTTTTAACATGGCATTTTTATCGCCGCCGGTAACTTTCACCGAACCTTCAAGCAGTGTGGTTTTGGTATTTGGTTCGTCGTTATAAGCGCTAACATTGAAATGGGTACCCAAAACCTCAACAACCTGGCGGTTGGTAACTACCCTGAACGGGCGATCTTTATTATGAGCTACTTCAAAATAGGCTTCGCCGGTTAGTTCAACCCTGCGTTCGCCGGCTACCCCAAAATTCACCGGGTATTTTAACAACGACGCCGCGTTAAGCCATACCCTGGTGCCATCGGGCAAAAACAATTGAAATTGCCCGCCCCTTGGGGTTTCCATGGTGTTGTATTGTGCCGTTGCAATAGCATTTGAACCATCATTACTGTCATCCGCTGCTGTATAAACCAGTTGTCCATCGGCAGTTTTCGATATCTGAACGCCTTTCTGTTGAACAATTTGTCCTTTTTGCGCATCTGTGAGCGATATTTTTTGACCGTTGGCCAGTGTTAAAATGGCTTTGTTGCCGCCCGGTGTTATGATCGTGTTATGAGCCAAATCCACTTTTTGTGTATTGCCGGTTTTCCTGATAAAAAAAATGGCACCAAACGAAAGCAAAAAAAGTATTGATGCAGCAATTGTCCAGTTTTTTAAAAAACGGCTATGCGGCTTCAGTGGTTGGGTTTGTTTATTTAAACGTAAAAGCATTTCTTTTTCCACGCTTTCTTCGTCGTCCGGAAATTCGCCGTCCTGGTTGGCTACATTCCGGTACCATTCGGTTAAAGTTTCCTTTTCCGACTCGGTCGCAGTATTATCTTTATACTTGCGTATTAACTTATAAATGGTTTGGCGGTTCAATTGGTATTGCGCTTTAGTATAGGTATGTACCGCGACAACAACGGTACCCTACATGGTTATTAAAAAAAAATTTATTTAATTAAAGAAGGCAGGAGTGCACTTCTCTTTTTATTTGAAAAGCCGGTGGATATGGATGGCCACTATAAGTATCCAGCCATGATTTTTAAGTTCGCCCCTGATAATACGAAGCGCCCGGGTAAGATTGGCCTCCACCCCTTTTTCGGTAATTTGTATTTTGGTAGCTATCTCCGAATTTTTCATCCCCAGGTTGCGGCTGTAGCCAAATACCAGGCGGCATTTCTCGGGCATTTTTTCAACAATGCCGTTTACATATTCCTGCAAAAAAATGGCATCCAGCTTATCTTCATCGTTCACAGTAGTTTCATACTCGTAATTTTGCAAAGCCAGGTCGTTCCTGCGCTGCTCTTTTTGGTAATACTTGTAAACGGTAAATTTTACCGATGTTGCCAGGAAGGCGGGAAGATTATTAATTTCAACTTCGGTATACCTTTCCCATAACGATATAAATACATCGTGTACAATATCCTTTGAGGCAAGTTCATCTTTACTGTGGTTCCAGGCTATTAACAGCAGTTTTTTCCAATACCGGCGGTAAATTTCGGTATAGGCAGCATGGTCCCCCTCTTTTAACAGGGCGGTAAGCTGCTCATCTGTGTATGTGCCATAATTAAACATAACCGCCCACCTTTTTCATTTAGCGGGCCCGGTTTGTATAATTAGCAGCACACATCCCATTTATTACCAACGCATTAAACGGGCATAGTTCAAGAAAAATGACACTTTTGTTAAAGGGTAAAGTTTTACTCATATGTTAAATTAACCGGCTAATTATCAATTCATTTAAATTTTATTCATCAATTTTAAACCCCAAAATCCGCTTATGATATATAACAAATTCTTCCCTGTTAAGAAGAATATGATAAGTAAACAATTAAAGCCTAAAAAACTACGTTAGGTTTATAACGCCACTGTCGCTCATGGTTGCCCGACAGTTTAAAAATCAAAACTAAATAAAATCCATTAAAGTTAAATATTCCATTGTTCATGAACAATGGAATATTCGCCGTTAAAATAACTCTTATTTTCACTACATCACTTTAATTTTAGTCAATTTAAAAACAACGCCTGTTTTTTTACGATTTAAATTAGGCAAAGGGATTTATTCTGTATGAAATACCTCTTCCATGGCTTGCCATTGCTGCTTGCTGGCAGCGGCCCCGGGGAGGGGTATTTGGGTAGGATCGGTTTCCTTCCACCAGCTTTGGGTGGTGGTATCGGCCGCCATTTTGGCCATGTCGGCCTTAAAATCAACACCCACGTATTCAAAGTAACTAAACAAAAAATACTTACCCTCTATTTTTTGAATATAGATGGAGTAATTGTGAATGTTACACTCTTTTATCTTTTTCAAAACACCGGGCCAGGCATGCGCGTGCAATCGTTTATAGTAGGCCATCTTTTCGGGCCTTAAGCCGGTTACCATACCAAAACGCTGCACATTTTTCGGCTGCACGGCTTTTGTTGATGCAGTATCCTGCTGTAGACCTGTTTTATTATCGCCACTTTTACATGCCGAAAAGCCAATAACGCAAGTGAAAAGTATAAGTGTAAAATGTTTAATTTGATGGATAACTGTATTCATGATGTTACTACCTGAAAATGTAAAACAATATGGCCATTATGCCAATTAACAAAACCGAAAGTACTTTATAGTTGCCTAAACCACTCCAGGCAACACCACGCAAAGGTTCCCAGGGCGATTTCCAATACAGGGTAGCGCTTTCTTTGGTATGTTGAACGGGGTACATATACGATAATACAACCTGTAAACACAGGCAAACTACAAAAAGATAAAAAGCCATCATCATAAATGGAATGGAGCCAATTGCGCTTGCAGGGTAAACCTTGCCAATGACAAACACCGCCACCCCTATTGCAGACCCTATCCATAAAGTATATTTAGCCGAAACAGCCGATGCTTTTTCCCAGAACACACCTAACAAAAACACACAGGTTATTGGCGGCGCTATGTGGGCTATAATGTCATTTAAACCATTAAATATGCTTTCGTAATTATTGAGTAGTGGCAATAACATTAACGACAGAACGAGCGCTACCCCGGCTGCTATTTTACCAATGCTCACCAGTTTTTTGTCTGTTGCATCGGGTTTATACCTTTTATAAATATCATAGCTTACAATGGTTGATATTGAATTTAATGCCCCCGAAATCTGGCTCATTAAACCGGATAATAACGCGGCAACAAGTACGCCTATCAGCCCCGGAGGAATTAACTGGGTAATCATCAAGGTATAAATCCCTTTACTGTTCACCACTTCTTTCCCATCAACCACACTTTTTAAGGCCGAAATATCCAGGTACCCGCTTTGCGCCAGCGTGTAGGCAAACAGGCCCGGCATCACAAAAATAAAAACAGGTAATATTTTGATAAAGCCGCAAAACAGCGGACCAACCCTGGCATGGTTTTCATCTTTGGCACCTAAAACGCGCTGCACAATGGTTTGATCGGCGCACCAGTACCAGATGCCCAATACCGGGTATCCTAAAAACACCGCATACCAGGGCATACCGCTGGCATCGCCATGAGGGCGAAGCATAGATAGTTTATTAAGCTGGCCGGTATGTTTTAGTACTTCAACCATTGGCTCCCAACCGCCCATTTTGGTATAAGCGGCGATACTCATGATGATAGCGCCGCCTAAAAGCACCACAGTTTGGATAGATTCGGTAACTACTACGGCGGTTAAACCGCCAACTACGGTGTATATAGTAGTAATAATGGAGATGATGATAACACTGGTATACATATCAACCCCAAACAGCGTGTGCAATACTATACCGCCGGCCAATAACGAAAAAGCGATATGAATTAACACGGCGGATACCACCGATATGATGGCCAGCCAATCGCGGCTGGCCCTGTCGTAACGTTTTTCTAAAAAATCGGGCAATGTTGATACACCTGATTTGATATAAAAAGGTGCAAAAAACAAAGCCAGTAGTATTAGTGTAAAAGCAGCCATCCACTCAAAGTCGCCATTGAGCAAACCAGTATCAAAACCACTTTGTGCAAGGCTCACCAGGTGCACGCATGAAATATTGGTGGCAAATAAGGCCAGGCCAATCATTGGCCAGCGCAGTTTTTTACCCGCCAGAAAATATTCGCCGGCCTCGTTATTGTTATTTTTTGTTTTTTGCTGATGACGAATACCCGACCACAGACCGATAATAAATATCACCGCTATGTACAAGCCACTAATGATCAAATCTGGTGTGTGTATCATCTGGAAAAATCCTAATTTTTAAACTCTAAACTCTAATTGGTAAATTCTAAACTCCAAATCGCTAATTTGCCAAGCCCATTTTCACTCACAACTCACAACTCACAACTCACAACTCACAACTCACTCACAACTCACTAACCTAATATTTTCAAATCGCAGCTACTCCCAGGCACCTGCGGTGTTTGGTATACGCCGCCGGTTATGTTCACGGGGTTTACAAAATGCTTTTTCAGGTGTGGGATATGTTCTAAAAATAAAGCCTCGTGACCAATTGCTATGTGGTTAAACAAAACCAGGTGCTGGTGGAGTTGGCCCATATCGCCCACGTGCGGCACTACAGGTACCCCGTATTTTTTGCATAGCAGGCTCACGGTTATAAATTCGCTTACGCCCCCTACCCTTACAGCATCAACCTGGATAAATGAAGCCGAGCGGGTTTGCAGGTAGTTTTTAAAAATGATTTTATTGGGCACATGCTCGCCTAAAGCCAATTTTAACGGCGAAATGGCATCGGCCAGAGTTCTATGGGCCAATACGTCATCTGGATGGGTGGGCTCCTCTATCCAGTAGGGGTTCATGCTCTTTAACTTGTTGCATATCGATATCGCCTGCGGCAGGTTCCATTGCTGGTTGGCATCAAGCATTACTTTTACACTATCGCCGGCAACCTCCCGCACAATATGCGCACGGCGGATATCCCTTTCCGGATCGGTTGAGCCTACTTTAAGCTTCATCGCAGTAAAACCTTCGGCCAATGCAATTCTGCAGTTTTCGCGTACTTTTTCATCGGAGTAGTTAAACCAGCCTATGGATGTGTCATAGCCAGGATAGCCTTTTTGTAAAATGCCTTCGCGGATTGTTTTAGTGGACTGTTGCTCTTTGAGCATGCTGATAGCCTGTTCGTGAGTCAACTCATCTTCAAGGTACGACAGATCTAAAGTAGCTACAATTTGTTCGGGGCTTAGGTCTGTTAACAGTTTCCAAAGTGGCAGGCCTCTTTTTTTGGCCCAAAGGTCGTAACAGGCATTGGTAACCGAAGCAAGCGCCAAATGCACCACGCCCTTGTGCGGCCCCAACCAGCGAAATTGCTGATCGTTAGAGAGTTTTTTGAACAAATCGCCAAAATTGGCCATGGTATCCTCAATATCCCTCCCTTTAATTTTATCGGCATAATATTGGGCAGCTTTACAAACCAAATCATTGCCCTCGCCCAAGGTAAATGCAAAGCCAACTCCTGTGTGGCCGCAATCGTCAAATAAACGGGTTACCGCGTAGGAGTAAACAGGATCGGTATGTATAGCATCGCTGCCGGCCGCTCCATCAAGCTTATAACGGATATCATCAACCTGTATATTTTTAATCATTATTATATAAAGTTTCTTGGGGGATTGATTAAATGGTTTGGTTTAACACACGGCGATAGCCTAATTCGGCACCACCGGAAACAGGTAAAATACAGCCGGTTACAAACCGGGCCTGGTCGGATACCAGGAACAAGCAGGCATCTGCCACCACGTCGCCTTCGGGGCAATATCCCAGGGCATGAATGTTATCCAGGTAATTTTCGATTGAATTAATATCGGGCTGTTGCTGACTCCAGGCCCGCAGCATGGGTGTCCAAACACCCGCCGGGGCTACCGCGTTAACGCGGATACCGTAAGGGGCATAATCAAGCGCCATTGATTTGGTTAAAGCATTTACAGCGCCTTTAGTTGCACTGTATGCGGCATGTATTTCCTGGCCCATATCGCCAACGAGGCTACTAGTATTCAGGATATTACCGCGCGTTTTTTTAAGCTCATCAATTCCATACCGGGTAGTGTTAAATATGCCTTTTACATTTACATCAAAAAGGGCATCCCACTCGTCCACGGTGGTTTCATGAACAGCTTTTGATGGGTTGCTGATACCTGCATTATTATGGATCACATCTATTTTGCCAAAATAATCTACAACTTTGGCAATAGCCTGCCTTATAGCGGCAGCTACTGAAACATCGGCTTTAAGGTACAGGATATCCAGTGACTGCAGCTTTGACCTGGCCTCATCAATGCTCCGCTCCGAATTGGAAACAATACAAAGCTTTGCCCCTGCCCCATGGTATATTTTGGCGCACTCAAAGCCTATGCCTTCGGTGCCGCCCGTTAAAAAAATTACCTTATTTTTTAATAGCATATAAATGTTATAGTGTGGCCGAAGCGTAAAACCGGCATGCACAGGTTTAATATTTAAACAGTAATGTTTTTACCTTATAAAAGGCTTGAAGCAGGCTATTTGTGGGTTACCGCCGCTAACCGGCAATAGGGTAACTTTAAAAGCAAGATCGACAGCGCTGGTTATATTGGTTGTTACGAACAGACCAAAAGTAAACCGATGTTTGTGAGTTTATAATAGCCAAAACATTTTTTTTAATGGATTATTCCACTAAAAAAAATGTCAAAATTATGGTTTATTGGCATAATGCTGTGGCGGGTTTGCAATACTGTGTAAATGATTGTATTTGCAGATTGTTTTATCTATAATAGCAACCTGTATGCCGGGTGCTATGTTCCTGCTGATGTAATATCCAACTATAATACCAATTATTCCTTAATATTATTTTTGATGAGTAACAGCTTAAAAAGGCGGCAAGGTTTTGACGGTGAAAAGTTCATCAGCATCCCTCAAAAAGTATTGCGCGAGGCCAAAGAACGTGATCCTGAGCTATTTCATATTTATATAACACATATTGGCTACTTTCCCAAGGCTTCGTTCCATTATCGCGAACGCCGCAAAGGTTGCGAAGACAACATACTCATTTACTGCCTACAGGGAAAGGGCCATTATATTGTAGATAACAAACGTTTTGAAGTACGCAGCAACCAATTTATCCTGATCCCGGCTACCGATAAATACATGAGATATTGGGCTGATATTGATGACCCATGGACCATTTACTGGGTGCATTTTACCGGCGATAAAATAGACAGCTTCAACAAATCGCTTAATTTAAGCATTACGCGTGGCCCCGTACATATCCCATTTAACGAAAGCGCAATATCCATATGGCATAATATTTACCAAACCCTGGAGATGGGCTACAGCCTGGAGAACATTAACAGCGCTTGCTTTTGCCTGTACCATATTATAGCCACCTTTTTAATGCCCGAGCGGCATATCCAGCATGATAAGAACGATGAAGGCGATATGATCACCAAAACCATCCACAACATGCGTAATAACCTGAGCAAAAAACTGAGCGTGGAAGATATGGCCGGCAAGCATAGTTTATCGGTGTCGCATTTCTCCAACCTATTTCGCAAAGCTACCGGCATGCCCCCCATTGATTATTTTATTCACTTAAAAATGCAAAAGGCCTGCCAGTTATTATATGCCAATGGCGATAAAATAAAGACAGTAGCGGCCAACCTGGGCTATGAAGACCCATATTACTTTTCACGCATTTTCAAAAAATATATCGGCTCATCGCCCGAGCAATACCGCATTACAGCGAAGAATACGGGGTGATGCAGATACTACCATTTAGGCGACGATCTTGCAACAATGAACTTCATAGCATAGTTATGGCATATTTTTCAGCACAAACTGCTTAGCTAACCCATTTTGAACAACAAAGGCGCATTAATGCGCCTTTGTAAAAACTATAAGAATTAAACAGAACCTTAATCGTTGCGATGTCTTTTGCGTTTCTTCTTTTTAGCAGATTTTGATGAGCTTTTCTTTTCAGATTTTTTGGTGGTTGGCTTATCGTCTTGTTTCTTTGATGCGACATTTGCCGTAGCCGCCTTTGGGGCCACATCAACAGAATCTTTACTTAGTTGCTTTACCGTGAATTCGTTACGGCTTAACCCATACTCCAGCTGGCGTTTTGCACCGGTTGAAACAGCATCTTTACCGCTGCCTTTATAAATTAGAAATTCGCGGATCAGTTTACCATCACGAATGTAAAAATTGTCATCGCCCCGGTAACCTTTGCGCTGCGAACTGTTCAGTTTTGGAAAATCGAGTTTGTTGGCTTTACTTTCGTTATTAAACTCATAGGCGTAAATACCGGTACGATTAATGGTATCTTTTGATTTAACCGCTACCAATATTTCGGGGTTACCATCTACGTCCATATCAGAGTTATAAACATCAATGATCTGGCCTTCAAGGTCGCCGGTTGTGGTGGTATATTTTATAGCCGATGAATCTGAATGCAGGATCATAAATGCCCCGGCCTCCTGCGATCCCCTGCCCCAGCTAAGCACATCATAAGTTTGCCCCGGCGAAACCTCTATCATCTTATGAAACCTGAAGGGCTTCATAAGCTCGGGGGCTTTTGGCTTTGCAGATGTGCCCGATATTTTAGGTTCGTTGCTGCCACAGCCGGCTATTATAGCAGCGGCCATTAAAACAAGTATATAACCAAACCTCCTGATCATTATATGTTATCCTTTTTTAATTTTTCAGTACATCGGCAGTCAATTCGGCTTTGGCTTTGCCCGGCGCGGTTATAAACACTTTTAATGTGTTGTTGCCACCTGCATCCACATATTTTAGTGTGAACTTGTGGTAACCTTTCAATAACGGCGCTGCGCCAAATTGCTCGTTGGCCGTATGCTTTCCATCGTTATCAACCACAACCTGGTCATCTATCAATAAAACCGAACCATTGGCCGATAGTGTGGAGAAGCCGTAATTGCCATCAGCGTCAATATTAATAAATCCGTTGTAAATTACACCAAACTTACCTTTACTTTTCCTGAATTCTGTTGTATTAAAGGTTTTTACTGCTCCGCTATCACTTGGCAAGCCAATCAGCTGGCTGGTACTGCCAAAGGTACCGGTAAATAATTGGTAATTAACACCGCTTATGTTTGCTGTATAATTAACGGCTGCAAAAGGTGCTTTATTGTAAACTAATGTGCGGGTAACGTTACTGCGCTTACCTGATGGGGTTATTACGATAGTTTGCAACTCGCGGTATTGATCAGCCGGTACACTGTAGGTCATAGGTACCTGGTATTCCAGGTCGGTTTCACGCGGGGTATAGCCGTCGATGGTATAGTAAACCTTGGCACCATCAACCGGCGATTTTAAATTTACGCTCATCTGTGTGCCTATCATTACAGTATCTTTGGCACCAATAGCTACCGGAACGTGGTAATCCAGGTTGTTTTTATCCAGCCAGGCCAGGTGCGATGGTAAACGGGTTTCGCTAAAATCTTTAAAGTTTTTGTTAGCCAATGGCGACCAGGCTATTTCCGACAATGCCATCAATCGCGGCAGCAGCATAAATTCTACTTTGGCGTCAGTCGCTACATATTCGGTCCAAAGGTTGGCCTGAACGCCCATAATGTAAGTTTTTTGTTCGGGCGTTAAAGCTTCGGGAGTTGGATCATAGCTGTAAATTTTCGAGAGCGGTTCGTTACCGCCGATGCTTAACGGTTCCTGGCTTGGTTTGCCCTGGCCATGATCTATATACAAGCCGTGGCTGCCCGGTGTCATAATCACGTTGTGTTTTTGTTGCGCGGCTGCAATGCCACCCTCTTCGCCGCGCCAGCTCATTACAGCAGCATTTGGGGCAAGTCCCCCTTCTAAAATTTCGTCCCAGCCAATAATGCCGCGACCTTTGGAGTTAACAAACTTCTCTACCCTTTGGATAAAATAGCTTTGCAGCTCGTTTTCATCCTTCAGCTTTAATTTTTTGATAAGCTGCTGGCAAAATGCCGATTGTTTCCATGCATCTTTTGGTGCTTCATCGCCACCAATGTGGATGTATTTGCTTGGGAACAATTCCATCACCTCGGTTAAAACATCCTGTATAAAAGCGAATGTTTTATCGGATGGGCAGTAGATATCTTTAAATACCCCCCACGTTTCGGCGGGTTTATACGTTTTTGTTGGGTCGCAGCTTAGTTCCGGGTAGGCGGCCAGGGCAGCCTGCGAGTGGCCCGGCATTTCAATTTCGGGTACTATGTTGATATAACGTTCGGCCGCATATTTTACTACATCACGAATTTGATCCTGGGTGTAAAAGCCTCCGTAAGGGGTACCATCAAACTGCTGTGGTGTTTTGTCGCGGTAGCCGCCAATCAGCGTTTGCGCACGCATGCTGCTGATTTGGGTAAGCTTTGGATATTTTTTTATCTCGATGCGCCAGCCCTGGTCTTCGGTAAGGTGCCAGTGAAAGTTGTTCAGTTTGTAAGCCGCCAGCAGGTCGATGTATTTTTTTACCATTTGCACCGAAAAAAAATGCCTGCCCACATCCAACATGGCGCCGCGGTAGCCAAAGCGGGGATAATCCTCAACCTGCACGCAGGGAAGTTTAGCAGTAGCCGCTCTTTCGGCAGGGAACAACTGAATGAGCGTCTGGATACCATAAAACAAACCGGCTCCCTTACCTGCAACGGTAATTTGTTGTGGTGTAATGGTTAGGCGGTACCCTTCGGCTGGCAAATTATCGGTACCGGCAGATGTTAATGTGATAGTATTGGGAGCTGCGCCAGCGTTTTTCACGACTATAGTCGTATTGTACGCCTGGTTGCCGGCCAGGTAATCTTTAAAGAACAGCACAGCCTTATTTGAAGGCGAATCCGCCTGGATCTTTGTTTCCTTGCTGAACAGGAAAGTACCGGGTGCTTTTGTGAGCGACACCGGCGCCGGGATAATCCCCGCATACGGATCGGTATCCTGGGCCTTTACAATAGTAAACACAGTTAACAATGCACTTAGCATCAGGGCAGATTTTTTTAGCATGGTAATATGAGGTTGATATTGAGCCGTGAATATATAACTTTTTAAAAAATTATAAGAAGTTTTGTATTGTAACAAAAGTATGTTTTGAAACTACGATGTGTAGGATGGTGGTTAAAATTAACAGACACGACTTCAGTTAAATTAAACGAATTCAACAACTCCAATACTGTGCAAAACAACGCGGAAACTGTTATACTTTATTGGTAACCAGTACAAATTTACCTGCATCTTTTTATATTTCAAAACAGCTCGTTTTTTATTCATAAATAGTTAAAAATAAGGTAATTAATTTCAAATTTTACACAAAAAACCGACTATTTATTTCAAAAAAAATACAAAAAATTTCAAAAAAATAAAAGGCGGTTTTTGGTGCAAAAATTCAGAAAAAGCAGGCTGAAAGATCGGCCGAATTTGCCACTGATTTGTTGCGGGGCTGAGGGATAAATTGAACCAGGCCGATAAAATGGTTACCCATACAATCCGGCATGGAACCGATTTTTTTAACAACCGATACAAAAAATGCCCAATAAAAAAGCCGCCCGTTTCCGTGCAGCTTTCAAATATTTATTTTTAAGTCCTCCCCTTCGGGGGAGGGTTGGGTGGGGCTACGCTGTTACCACGTGCTCTTTACCGGCAAGGTAGCGCTCAGCATCAATGGCGGCCATACAACCGGTGCCGGCGGCTGTTACAGCCTGGCGGTAAATATGATCTTGTGCATCGCCACAGCAAAATACGCCCTCTACATTAGTTTCTGTTGATCCGGGACGGGTGATAATATAACCGGTTTCATCCATGTTTAACCAGCCTTTAAAAATATCGGTATTAGGATGATGCCCTATCGCCACAAAAAAGCCGGAAACAGCAAGGTCGGTTTCCATGTTGGTAACATTATTAATTACCTTAACCGCGTTTACACTTTGACCATCTCCAAGGATCTCTTTTGTTTCGGTATTATAAAGTATCTCGATGTTTGGTGTGTTCAAAACACGGTGAACCATGGCTTTTGAGGCACGGAACTCATCGCGACGAACAATCATATATACCTTACGGCATAATTTGGCCAGATAAGTAGCTTCTTCGGCAGCAGTATCACCGGCACCTACAATGGCCACATCCTGGCCTTTAAAAAAGAAGCCGTCGCATACAGCACAGGCCGAAACGCCAAAGCCGCTATACTTTTGTTCAGATGGCAGGCCCAGCCATTTGGCCGATGCGCCTGTTGAAACAATAACGGTATCGGCCAGGATAGTTTTCACCTCGTCAACCACCACTTTATGCGGCAGGCTGGTAAAGTCAACCGAGCTTACGTAGCCAAAACGGATATCGGTACCCAGGCGTTCGGCCTGTTTCCTGAAATCTTCCATCATTTCGGGGCCCATGATGCCTTCCGGATAACCAGGGAAGTTTTCTACGTCGGTTGTTTGTGTTAGTTGCCCGCCGGCTAATAAACCAGTATACATTACCGGTTTAAGATCGGCCCTTGAGGCATATATGGCAGCAGTATATCCTGCCGGACCCGATCCAATGATCAGGCATTTTACGTGTTCTAATTCTTCAGACATTTGTTATAAATGAGGCACAAATTTACGGTTTAAAAGCTTATTTGGCAAGCGCGTATAGTCAGTTCTTTGCCATCATTTACCAGTATTAGTCTTCAGAACCCGCATCACATTACCGCCTAAAATTTTGTCGATATCTTTTTCGGTGTAGTTTAATTTCAGTAGTTCTTCGGTGATCTTTGGATAATCGCTCACGCTATCCAGCCCCAGCGGATAGGATTCGGCGCCGTCAAAATCAGAGCCGATGCCTACATGATCTACCCCTATCAGTTTTACAATGTAATCAATATGATGAATGAGCAAACTCAGCGACGGACGGATCTTGTCCGATTCGGTTTTGTACATGGCGTTCAGCCTGATGTTGGCCAGGTCGCCATCATGGTAAATTTTGATGAGCGAATCCAGCTCGGCCTTATGCTGGTGTAAAAACACCGCCACTTTTGGCGAATAGGTACTATCCACAAACCCGCTGTAAAAATTAAGACAGATAACGCCCCCGTTTTTGGCCAGGGCTTTCAGCTGATCGTCTTTCATGTTGCGCCTACTGGGGTCAATACTCCAGGCACAGCTATGCGATGCAATAACCGGTTTGGTAGTAGTAGCAAGCACATCGTAAAAGGTGCGTTCGCCTACGTGCGATACATCAACCATTACACCCAACTGGTTCAGGTGCTTTACAATCTGTTTACCATAATCAGTTAAGCCAATAAATTTCAAACTGTCTTTTTTTGTCACCTCATCGCGGGCCGAAGTCGCCCAGGAGGTGCTGTTGTTCCAGGTGAGGGTTAAATAATTCATGCCCCGTTTGGCCAGGCTATCAATATAATCCATCCGGTCTTCAATCATGTGTCCGCCTTCAACTCCTATCAGTGCAGCCAGCTTTTTTTGATCTACCGCTTTTTTCAGTTCGGCGCTGTTGTGTACCAGCGTAATTTTATCAGGACAACGTTTAATAAGCGCGTACAAAGAATCAATTTCGCGGTTGGCAAAAGCGAAGGCGGTACCTTTACCATAATTTTCGCCACACCAAATCGAGAAAATCTGCGCATCCAACCCTCCCTCTTTGGCGCGTACCAAATCAAAATCACCCTCGGTTTGCCGTATACCCAAATCAAACTTCGTGATCAGTTGGTTAGATAATACATCGTTATGGGTATCTATTAAAATTGCTTTCTGATGAATTTTAGCGGCATCCTGCGCGCAAAGCTTTAAAGAAAAGAAAAGTAAAGGCAACAGCAGTTTTTTCATAGCGTCAAGATAAAAATTTCAGGGATATTATATGCTTTTTTTTATATAAATGCAGCTATTGTCACTATAAGAGCAGGAAAATCGCTTTTAAAAGTTGATCCTGAAGAAAGGTAGCTCCTAAGGAGCAAAAAATGGCTAACTATTGGTTTTCTACAAACAGGTAGCCTCTACGAGGCAGCTTAAAAGTGTCTTATCTTTTAAAGGTTAACCGTTTGTAAATGAAAAGTTTAAAATCGATTTTCCTGCACTGGTAGCACAGGTTGTCGCTTTCAGATAGCCCTTTACTTCTTTTGCAAATTATCAAAAATGGAATTATAATTATCCCATAAAAAACACAAAATCAGAACAATAATGACAAGATATTTTTATTTTTTCCTGAATGGGCGGGCCCTTTTACTTTTAACCTGTAACTTGGCGGTTTTTAAATTGTAAATTATGAAGTATACTATCATCGCCGTATTTATTATATTGACCTCGCTTGCCGCAAGTGCGCAAACTGCGCCCGCCGCCACCAGCGCTGCCAATACTATTGTTTTTGTTAATTCAGATTCGCTTATTAATAATTATGACTATTATAAAGCAGTAAGATTTAAGTTGCAGGACCTTTCGCAGAAAGCTCAGGCCGAAATTACAGCAAAAGGCACAGCGTTTCAAAAGGAAGTAGCCGCTTACCAGAAAAGCGCGTCGTCACTTAACCTGGCACAGCGTACCGCTACAGAAAAACGCCTGGCAACAAAACAGCAGACATTGCAGGCCCTTTCTCAAAACACAGCCAAGCAATTACAGGATGAAGAAGCAGAGCAAAATTCAAAGCTGTATGACCATATAGCGACATACTTAAAAACTTATACTAAAACAAAAGGCTATAAAATTGTGCTTACCTACTCAAAAGCAAACCCATCCATGCTTTATGGTGACGAAAGCCTTGATGTGACCAAAGAAGTACTTTCCGGCCTAAATGAGGAATATAAAAAGGAAACAGCGCCTGCCGCGGTGAAGTAACTACCCATGTCATAGCCATGTTACTGTAATCCTGAGGTACGAAGGATCTATTTGCCGCCTTGCATGACCGGTGGAAAAGTTCGCGAATAGACCCTTCGTACCTCAGGATGACATATCCAATTTTCCTGTCATCCTGAGGTACGAAGGATCTATCAGCTATGCATGACCGATAGAAAAGTTCGCCAATAGATCCTTCGTACCTCAGGATGACAGTAGTTTATTTTTGGATGTCATTTCTCCTTCAGAATCCGCGGATTTTATAACTCAGCATGACAGTCTTTTATTTTAGTATGACACTCACTACTCAAACTACGTCTGTATCACCCCCACATTAAACGCCTTCTCAATCGGCGCGTGGTTAGCCGCCTCTATCCCCATGGATATTACCTTACGGGTTTCCAATGGGTCGATAATGCCATCAACCCAAAGTCTTGCGGCGGCGTAGTACGGCGTAGTTTGGCTGTTATACCTGTCAGTGGTTTGTTTTAACAGTTCCTGCTCCTTCACCTCATCTACCAGCTCCCCTTTTGCTTTTAGCCCTGCCGATTGCATTTGCACCAGTACTTTAGCTGCCTGCGCACCGCCCATAACGGCTATTTTTGCCGATGGCCAGGCGTATATCAGCCTTGGATCATAGGCCTTGCCGCACATGGCATAGTTACCCGCGCCGTAGGAGTTGCCTATAACTATGGTAAACTTGGGCACTACCGAATTGGCTACCGCATTTACCATTTTGGCGCCATCTTTTATAATGCCTCCCTGCTCACTGCGGCTGCCTACCATAAAACCGGTAACATCCTGCAAAAACACCAACGGAATTTTCTTTTGGTTACAGTTCATAATAAAGCGGGTTGCCTTGTCGGCCGAGTCGGAATAGATGACGCCGCCAAATTGCATTTCCCCTTTTTTTGATTTGATCACCTTGCGCTGGTTAGCCACAATGCCTACTGCCCAGCCATCAACCCGGCCCAGACCGCAAATGATAGATTGGCCATAACCTTCCTTATATTCTTCAAAAGCCGAATCGTCCAGTAACCGTAATATGATCTCGCGCATGTCGTAAGCTTTCTCACGGTTATCGGGCAAAATGCCATAAATATCCTTGGGATCTAATTTGGGGGCAACCGGCTTTATCCTGTCGAACCCGGCTTTGTTATAATCGCCCACCATGCTCATGATGTTGCGGATAGAATCGAGGCAAGCCTGGTCGTTGGGTTGTTTATAATCGGTAACGCCCGAAATTTCGCAATGCGTGGTTGCGCCGCCCAGCGTTTCGTTATCCACATCCTCGCCAATGGCCGATTTTACCAGGTATGATCCCGCCAGGAAAACCGAACCAGTACCCTCTACAATCATGGCCTCATCGCTCATGATAGGTAAATAAGCCCCGCCGGCTACACATGAACCCATGATGGCCGAAATTTGGACGATGCCCATACTGCTCATCATGGCATTGTTCCTGAAAATGCGGCCAAAGTGTTCCTTATCCGGGAATATCTCATCCTGCAAAGGCAAATAAACCCCTGCCGAATCTACCAGGTAAATAATAGGCAGCCGGTTTTCCATGGCTATTTCCTGGGCGCGTAAATTCTTCTTGGCAGTAATCGGGAACCAGGCGCCGGCCTTAACCGTGGCATCATTGGCTACAATTACGCATTGCCTGCCCGATACATAGCCAATGCCGCAAATAACCCCACCCGATGGGCAGCCGCCATGTTCGGCATACATACCATCGGCCGTAAAAGCGCCAACCTCCAGCCAGGGTTTATCTTTATCTATCAAATAGGCCACCCGCTCGCGAGCCAGCATTTTGCCTTTTTCTTTTTGTTTCAAAGCAGCCTTTTCGCCGCCACCCAGGTAAACTGTTTTTAACCGCGTTTTAAGCTCATAAACAAGCTGTTTGTTTATATCTTCATTTATATTGAAAGCAATATCCATAATTGGTTTTTATAGGGATGGTAATTTAGAGAAAATTACTTTGGCAAAGATAATTTTTAGTTTTCAATTGGTCATTGGGTCATTGGGTCATTGGGTCATTGGGTCATTGGGTCATTGGGTCATTGGGTCATTGGGTCATTGGGTCATTTAGCGGCAAGCTTGATTGGGTAGTCGTTGTTTTAAAAAATTTCAAATAATCCACCAATGACTAATAACAGCGCAGCGACAATGACCAATGACAAGCGAAGCGAAATGACTAATGACAGCGAAGCGAAATGACTAATGACAAGCGAAGCGACAATGACTAATGACAAGCGCAGCGAAATGACTAATGACAAACAGTAGCATTACGTTTAAAATAGCGTAAAAACACGTATGCTTGTTTAGCCGGAACCATATAGCTTTACTTATCGTTCACTTAGCTCTCACCTATCATGACACAGAAAACTCAATGCTACGGTTGGAAACCCGACCTGCCAGACCACCGCGATTTAAGATATGCCATTGTTCG
The DNA here is from genome assembly GCF_056404995.1 of Mucilaginibacter sp. P2_A5. Lineage (NCBI taxonomy): Bacteria > Pseudomonadati > Bacteroidota > Sphingobacteriia > Sphingobacteriales > Sphingobacteriaceae > Mucilaginibacter > Mucilaginibacter sp. P2_A5. The sequence continues at coordinate 370,997 of NZ_JBFUCY010000001.1, read as the reverse complement.
GCCCGAAGCTTTAGCAAAGCCGTTGCCGCCAATGGTAGACCTGCGCCTGCAGTGCCCCCCTGTTTATGATCAGGGGCAGTTGGGGTCGTGCACAGCCAATGCCATAGGCGGCGTTTTTCAGTTTGAGCTAATGAGGCAAAAGCTGCCGGTATTTAATCCATCGCGCCTGTTTATTTATTATAACGAACGTGTAATGGAAGGAACCGTAAACCAGGATAGTGGAGCCCAGCTGCGCGACGGCATAAAATCTGTAGTCGCCCTTGGTGTTTGCGACGAAAAACTTTGGCCATATAATATCAAAAAATTCGCCAAAAAGCCAACAAAAACGTCATTTACAAAGGCTAAAAAAAACCAGGCCCTGCAATACACCCGCTTAAACAACATGAACATGAGCGAGTTAAAATCGTGCCTTGCTACCGGCAACCCTTTTGTTTTTGGCTTCACCGTGTACCAAAACTTTGAAAGTGCTGCGGTTGCCCAAACAGGCATACTTAATATGCCGGCAAAAACCGAAAGTGTTTTGGGTGGCCATGCAGTTATGGCCGCCGGTTACGACGATAGCAAAAAAGCCTTCATTATCCGCAACAGTTGGGGCCCAACGTGGGGACAAAAGGGCTATTTTTTTATGCCTTATGAATACATTACCAGTACCGATCTTGCAGATGACTTTTGGACAATAACACAAGTGGAAGGATAATTTTTGAGGCGCAGATTGTAATATTAAAAACCAGGAACTAATTTTAGCCTGGAATGCCCGAATTGGCCAATAGCCAAAAATTATTTTCTATTTTGAACAGTGAAGCTGAAAAAAGCATGGCATTGATTGAAACGTTGAATTTCATTTTTAAGATGCTCATCCAGGAAATCTATTTAAAAAGCTTTTTTAAATCGGTACTGTTTAGATTGTCATTGGGTGCAAAATGTTTACCTCCGGCATAATTCATCAAGCTATATCTGAGTTGCCGGGCCACCGGCCGGTCAGCCAGGTTATGTTGTATATCCATTGAGCAAATGATAAGTTTTCCACCATCCACTTTAAACTCTAATATATTCGCCATATTCCTGTTTTTGAAAAAATTATCTATCACCCGCACTATAGGATGGGGCTGAAACGGGAGCATATCTGTAATCATCGTTTTTGAACTGGTTGCAAGGTCCCACCACTGCCAATCGCTGTGATAATCTGTAGGAAAATCGGCAAGGGATGGATGGGCCGGGTTAATCAGCAGCCCCATAGTACCTGGCTGATCCGGAAAATGAACAGGGCTCCAGAAAACCGGTGCAAAGCGGCCGTTAACACCATTTATTTGTGCCGTATCCGGGTTCAGGACAACGTTTGCCCCTTTTTTTAACCAACTCAAAGCACTATCTGCTGACGTTGTAAAGATCACGTTCTTTGGCACTTTCGGTATGGTTGATGGGTAAACCCATATCTTCCAGTGATTACTGATAGGAGAATGAGCAAGACTCAGCGTTATATCCAGCTGCTGGGCATGGGTTATTGAATTAAGGTTGAAGCTGAACTTACCAACCTGATATCCGTTACCAACCGGGATTGACTTTTCACTCAACTTGCCGCTAAAGAGCACTTTTTTGTCGGTACCTGCTACTGACCAGGTAAGCTGATCCGTTATCGTTTTATCGGAAAAATTCGCCATTTCTGCCGAAGCTGAAAATATTTCATTATTGGTATAAGTGGCCTTTTCGAATCTAAGCAATGGAACAACAGGCCCGCAAAATCTACGAAACTCAGCCGGAGTGATAATTCCTTTACTATCCCAAAAGGCATTCAACAAACCTACCAGCGCAGTTCCCTGCCCCGGGAAGTCATGAAGGTCCAGTAGCTGAAAACCACCTACACCCGGTGTTTTAAGCGCCCGTTCAATTTCTTCTTTGTAAAGATTTTGGGCCAACATGCCACTTGCCTTCAAATAAGGACCTGCGAGATTAAGCATGCCTTTATTCCGGAGATCATTCCTGATAGCCTTAAAATTCATGGGTTCCAGTACACCTTTATATTTAGAAATTTCATCCAGGTCAGGATAAACAGAATATTGACCAACTTCATGGATTACCAGCGGCACAGGAATTCCTTTTACAGCTTTGCTGTAATCCGTTTTAAAGTCCGGAACGTTTGTATTGAAAATCCCCTGCCCCCGCACCCAGCCTTTGTCGGTATATTGGGTGATAAAATAGTCGTCTGCCGGCTCCGGATACTTACCATGTCCGTTTTGAAAGCTGAAAGTAGTTGTCGCATAAAGACGCCTGTTATCCTTAGCTTTTAATTCCTTTACCAAATTCTGCAGCCAGTTAAAATCGCCTTCAAGCTCATTACCCATACTCCAGAAACAAAACGAGGGGTGGTTACCATAATTTTGTATTATCCGGGCGGCTTCTTCTTTAAGGTAAGCTAAAGTTCCGGCATCTTTTCCAACTGTCAGGCTCCATAAAGGCAGCTCGACATGCAGGTAAAACCCAATTGAGTCGGCCACCTTAAAGGCCGCTTCAGGAGGACACCAGGAGTGAAACCGAATATGGTTGAGTCCATATTGTTTTGCGGTTTTAAACACCTTTAACCATCCTGCCGTGTTCATTGGGGGGTGGCCTTCCAGCGGAAAAATATTACATTCCAACGTTCCCCTTAAAAAAAGCCGCCTGCCGTTGATCCGGAATTCACCTTTTTCTGAAGATACATCGCGGAAACCAAATTGGTCTGTTTTGCTGGCGATGATCTTACCGAACCTATCACTCACATCTATTTTCAGTTGATAAAGCCGGGGATGGAATTCATCCCAGCTTCGCGCTTCCTTCATGTGAATGATGATCTTTTTGGTTCCTGCACTAATATCAGTGATCGTGCTATTACGTACGTCTTCAACAACGCGAGATCCTGAAATCACTCTTGCTCTGATAAAAAGCTTTTTATTTGTAACCCCGGGTACAAAATCAATATGTGCTTCTACCGTCCTGGTATTTAAGCCTGCAAATATCTGCACATTATCGATCGTTAAAGGAGGCCGTTCGGCGATTTCCATTTGTCCGATTACGCCATTCCAAATAATTTGTGTGCCATCGGTATAGGCATGGGCAAAGTCGTTGATGCTAATATCACGCTGCTTCCTGTTATCTACCCGCAAAGTAATTTGATGCACCCCCGCTTTAAGTTTGCCTAAATCAAAAAATTGCGGAGCAATAAGGCTCTCCTGGGTTCCAACCTGGCGGCCATCAATCCAGCAATCGGTTTTCCAAATCACGCGTTCCAGCATCAGGCGGGCTGCCATCATAGGACGCGGAATCGAAATAGTACGCTGGTACCAAACCGCGCCGATATACTCATGCTTTCTGGACAGGTGCATCATGACCGGCTTGTTAAGTTTCGATGTGTCGGCACGAACCGGTTTACCGATACCGGCGTCATCCAGTGTTCCTGGCAAAGTAATATTACCCGGCAAATTCAGGGAATACCACTTTTCCGGCATCCCCATGTCAAGAGAATCTAATTTAAAGTGCCATTTGCCATTTACAGGTATCTTTATGCCCTGTGAAAAAGCCGTTATACCAGAAAATAGTATAGAAAACAAAAACAATGTCTTTCTCATTTTAAAATTCATCCTGCATTATTATCGATAATACCTGTTAAAACCGTGGCTGAAAGCGCTTCAAAGATTGGCTTCTTGGTAGCGACAGTTAATTTCTGCAAGTTCCGGGATGCGCTTGTTGTAAAAATATCAATATTTGTATTAGCAGGCTTAATGGCGTTAGTGCCAGGTGTGTATCTTTTGTTGCTACCTCTTGTAACGATAGCGGCAATAACAAACTGTTTGGTTTCGGGGTTTTGGCAAGCAGAAATCATTTAAGAGCCTTAAGTATATTTTTTGTTGACTAATGATTGGTTTTGTAATTTTCGGCAATAAAACAACCTGGTAAAATGGACACAATCAGGTTTTATATGGACGATATTATTATCACATTGCTATTACTTCCAAATCATATTTTTAATTTTTAGGTTTACCAATAAGTGCAAAAACTTATTCAATTGCCTATTGTGCTTCTTTAAAAAGACAGCTGTAATAACCGGCATAAATTAATATGAATTATAAAAAAGAAGGATTTGACGGGCAAAAGGCCATAGTTATTCCCAGGTCTGTCTTAAACAAGTTCTGCCTATCTAATGATATTATTAAAGGAGCCTATATCACAGACATTGGCTATTATCCCAAAGCGAAATTTCATCTGCGTAAACGCGCACAAGGGGCAGAACAAAATATTCTCATTTATTGCGTAGAAGGAAACGGAGTAGTAACCATAAAATCTGTAAGGCATACAATAGTCCCGGGAGACTTTATTATTATTCCGCATGGCATCCCGCATTCGTATGAAACCAATGAAAAAAATCCCTGGACCATTTATTGGTGCCATTTTAAGGGAGACCAGGCAGACGCATTGGTTAAATGGCTCTATGTAAAAAGAGAGAGCTATAAATATTGCGTTGAATTTGTTGAAGAGCGCATTACACTTTTTGAACAACTTTACACTTATTTTGAACAGGGCTACAATGTGGAGAACTTAACCTACATCAATTTGCTGCTACTGCAATTTTTGAGTTCGTTTATTTATAGCGACAAATACAAAACAAAGCTGTCAGAAAAAAACACTGATATGCTTGAAAAATCTATTTTTTTTATGCAGAATAACCTCGATAAATCATTGACATTATCTGAATTAGCGGCATCGGTAAATTTGTCTAACAGCCATTATTCCGCTATTTTCCGAAAAAAGACCGGGTTTGCCCCTATTGAATACTTTAACCACCTGAAAATTCAAAAGGCCTGCCAGTATTTACAGTTTACCAAATTAAGGATTCGGGAAATAGCCTTTAAAATTGGCATAGAAGACCCTTTTTATTTCTCGAGGTTGTTTACAAAAACTATGGGGTATGGCCCCAAAGAGTATCGCGAAACAAGATATCCGGTAAAGCAATAAGCAAGGAATATCATAAAATTGTTCCTTTTTCAGCTTCGGCATTCAATAACGAACTTAAATTGAAAGGCTCCGTTGTTTCAACCGTTAAATATTGTCATCTTCAGATCATAAAGAATCAAAAGGCGATGTAAGTTATATAAAATAAACTTTTTAGTATATTTTTGTGCTGTCAATTTAAATAAGATGCTTACAAAGGCAGAAAGAACAAAACAATTTATCCTGGAAACAGCGGCCCCTATTTTTAATCAAAAAGGGATATCCGGCGCTAATATAGACGACGTACTGGCTGCTGCCAAATTGACTAAAGGATGTCTTTACGGCCATTTTGAAAGCAAGGAAGACCTGGCCCTGCAAGTTGTTGATTTCATGCTGAATACTAACGGTGAAAAAATGCTGCTAACCATTAGCCAGGGCAAAACAGCAAAGGCAAAAGTGTTTGCGTTTCTTGACTTTTATAAAGATCCGTTGAATACTTACTTGAAAGGCGGCTGCCCTGTATTTAATATAGCGGTGGAATCTGATGATAATTTTCCGGCCATTAAGGAAAAAATAGCAGGTGTCATCCGGCGCGGGCAGGAACTATTTGTTAGTGTTTTAAATCAGGGCATTAAGGATGGAGAGTTTTCTGACCAGCTTGACCCAGCCGTTTATGCTTTCAAAGCGTTTGCTGCTGTTGAAGGAGCCGTTGTTATGTGCAAGGCGATGAATACCGCAAAACCAATGGCAAGTTTGCTCAAAAGCCTGAAAGCCGAATTGGAGAGTTACGCGAGATAATTTTTTTTTATATAAAATATACTAAAAAGTCTTTTTTTAAACTAACACCATGTAAGGGTCAAGCGTAACATCTTACAATAATTAATAAATACAATAGATAAAAGCCGAAACAAAATATACTAAAAAGTCTAAAATAAAAATCATGAAATTAAAAGGAAAAACAGTTTTAGTCACAGGTGCCTCATCGGGCATCGGGCTGCTTGTCGCCAGCAAGCTACACGAAAATGGCTACCAGGTAATCGGTACAAGCCGTGATCCCAAAAAACACCAGGCAAAATTACCATTTAAGTTACTGCCATTGGACCTGAATGATGACCATTCTATAGCATCTTTTGGCGGGCAACTGTTCAGCCAGATTAAAACTTTAGATGTGCTGATTAACAACGCAGGTTTCTTAGTAAACGGACTTGCCGAAGAAACTCCTATTGAGTTAGGCAGGCAGCAGTTTGAAACCAACTTTTGGGGCACCATCAAATTAACTAACGAGTTACTGCCTTACTTCAGGAAGCAAAAACATGGAAAAATAATCACGCTTGGTTCCCTGCTGGGCTTGGTGAGTCTTCCAAATGCGGCCTACTACGCGGCCTCTAAACATGCACTCGAAGGTTATTTCAAAGCCCTTCGGTTTGAATTGAATCAGTTTAACATCAAAGTGGTTATGGTTGAGCCGATGAGTTTTAAAACCAGTATCGGCGAAAGTGGAACTGTTGCAACAGGAACGATCTCAGACTATGATCCGTTCCGCCAAAAGGTAACCGCGTATACCAAAGATACATTGGATAAGGCACCCGAACCTACGCCCGTCATCGATACCTTATTGCAAACGGTGAAGGAAAAAAACCCAAGGTTTAGTTACCCAGTCGGCAAAGGATCATCAATCATACTCCTGCTTCAACATTTTGCCTATAAGTTTTTCGAGAAATCCATTCTGAAATCGATTAACGCTTCAAAATAGAAACAACAAAAGAAATAAAATCATGCAATTAAAAGGAAAAACGGTATTGATCACCGGTGGTGCATCAGGTATCGGGCTGGAAGCAGCAAAACAATTTTTAACCAATGGCGCCAGTGTGATCATCACCGGCAGAAACCAAGGGAAATTAGATGAAGCCAGGAAGTTGTATCCGGCAATTACAGCTATCAGAAGCGATGTATCAGACGCGGGCGATGCGCAAAAGCTTTTAAAACAGGTACAGCAACTGGGCGGGATAGATATTTTATACAATAACGCAGGGGTGTTAACTGACCCGATCAACCTCGGTACAGCAAACGATCAGCATTTTGAGGATGCGGCATATGAAATGAACGTCAATTACCTGGGCGTGATCCGGCTTAACAACTTGTTTATCGATATGCTTAAATCAAGAAAAGAGAGCGCGATCATCAACACCACATCACTATTGAGTTATGTTCCGTCATTGCTGGAAGCCACCTACGCTGCATCCAAAGTAGCTTTGCAGTTTTACACCAAAGCGCTTAGAAAGCACCTGCAAATTATAAACAGCAGCGTAAAGGTTTTTGAACTTTTACCTCCACTTGTTGCCACAGAAATGACAACTGATATGAACGGCAAAAAAATGACCACGGCGGATATGGTGAAAGCCTTTATTGCAGGCCTTCAGAAGGATCAGCTTACTATCCGTATAGGCGATACCAAAGTAGTGTATATACTGAACCGGCTTTTTCCGAAACTGACTTTTAATTTGGCTAATCCTAAGAAAAGCTATCAAGTAATAGCCTCATAAAACCACTTAACCACAAAAAATAAAAATGAAAGCAATAATTTTAAATGAAGCAGGCAACGTTGATAATCTAAAATATATAGACATGCCAAAGCCAGTAATTAAAAATAATGAAGTGTTGGTAAAAACAATTTCATTAAGCATTAATCCTGTCGACTATAAAGCAAGGTCAAATAGTGGTGCATTATCCTGGCTTTTTGGAGAAGAACGACCTGTTATTTTAGGTTGGGATTTGTCGGGAATAATAGTTGAAATTGGAGAAAACGTGACGGATTTCAAAATCGGTGATGCTGTTTTTGGAATGGCAAATTTCCCCGGAAAAGGAAATGTTTATGCAGAATTTGTAGCAGTTCCATCAGCACATTTAACCTTAAAGCCCGCAAATATTTCATATCAGGAAGCGGCATCGGCTACCCTTGCCGCGCTTACGGCCTGGCAAACTTTAGTAAAAAAAGGAAACATCAAAAAAGGGGACAAAGTATTAATTCACGGCGCTTCTGGCGGTGTAGGGCACTATGCTACACAAATAGCCAAACATTTTGGAGCTTATGTATATGGCACTTCATCAGCAAAAAACAAGGAGTTTGTTTTACAAAATGGGGCAGATAAACACATAGATTACGTTACAGAAAATTTTTCAGATATAGTTTCTGGCGTTGATTTTGTGTTAAATACAGTTACAGGAGGTGATATTACTTCCAGGTCAATTGATGTAACAAAAACGGGTGGAATGATTGTTACAATTACCGGGAACGTTGCTAATGAAGATAATGATAAAGCAAAACAAAAAGGAGTGGATTTATCATTTGTACTTGTATCATCATCAGGAGATGATATGTTGCAAATTGCACAGTTAATGGAAAAAGGCATATTGAAATCGCATGTTTCTAAAACATTTTCTTTCGACGAGATGGGTGAAGCCCATTTGTATTTAGAAAAAGGCCGAACTGTTGGCAAAATTGCAGTAAATATTTAAGTATGCCTAACGCAGATCTAAATCATAAAAACCTTAAATAAAATTTTAATAATGAAAGCATTCGTTATAGACAGATATAAAAGCAAGGACGGCGGTCGAATCGGGCAAATACCTGTTCCGGAACTAAAACCAGATGAGGTATTGGTAGAGGTACACGCTGCCGGTATCAATCTCCTTGATTCGAAAATCCGCAACGGCGATTTTAAACTCATTTTGCCGTATAAAACACCGTTTGTTTTAGGCCATGATGTGGCAGGCGTTGTAACCAAAGTTGGAGCCCGTGTGCAACAATTTAAAGTTGGCGACGAGGTTTATTCGCGCCCGGCAGACCACCGGATTGGAACATTTGCAGAATTTATTGCAATTAAGGAAGCCGATGTTGCGCTTAAGCCGAAAAAGCTGAGTATGGAAGAGGCTGCATCCATTCCCCTGGTGGGCCTTACTGCCTGGCAGGCGCTAATTGAAAAAGGAAACCTTGAAAAAGGACAAAAAGTTTTCATCCAGGCGGGCTCGGGCGGTGTAGGCACATTTGCCATTCAGCTGGCGAAATACCTTGGCGCAGCTGTGGCCACCACTACAAGTGCAGCCAACATCGGGTTAGTTAAAGGCCTCGGCGCAGACGTGGCTATTGATTACAAAAAAGATGACTTTGAGAAAGTGCTGCATGGTTACGACCTGGTTTTAAATAGCCAGGACGGAAAGACGCTCGAAAAATCATTACGTGTGTTAAAACCAGGTGGGAAACTCATCTCGATATCCGGCCCACCTGATCCGGATTTTGCGAAAGAAATCGGAGTTCCCTGGTTCGTGAAGTTAATCACGCATCTTTTAAGCTTTGGAGTCAGAAAAAATGCAAAAAAGCTTAATGTGCACTTTTCTTTTCTATTCATGAAAGCAAACGGTTCTCAGTTAAAAGAAATTACCGCTCTTATAAACGCAGGTGCAATAGTTCCGGTGATAGATAAAGTCTTCCCGTTCGAATCAATTAAAGAAGCAATGACCTATGTGGAAAGCGGCCGTGCAAAAGGAAAAGTTGTAATAAAAGTTAAATAGTCTAATTTTTACGATTAAAAAAAATAAGATAACCGATGTCTTAATTGTGCTATGTGTTATTACCTTATTCTTATTAAAGAGTTGATTTAACATTCGGCATCGCCGAAACGCTAACTAATGATACACACAAGGCAAAAGCAACAAAGCTTTACTGATATTTCAGTAAAGCCTTATTGCTTTAAATCCAGATCTTATAAAATTAATATCGCGAAACTTCACTTAAGGCTTAAAGTACTTTATATACCTGCCCGGTTTGTGCGCCGAGCACGCTTTTTACATACGCCATTGCTACACGGTGCATAGATACCGGGATGTGGCCCGGGAAGAACGGAAAATACTCAGGCGATTCCTCCACAACATCCGGCCCAACAACGTTTATCCTTATGCCGTTATCCAGTTCAATTGCCGCGGCTTTTACAAATGAATCTAACGCGCCATTGATGGCACTTACCGCTGCGCCCAACACAATAGGATCTCCGCTCAAGCTGCCCGAAGTTAACGTAAATGACCCTTTGGCATTGATATAATGCTGCCCGATAAGCACAAGGTTAACCTGCCCCATTAGTTTGCTGTTAATACCCACCCTGAAATCGGTATCTGTCATGGCTTTCAGCGGACCAAAGTGACCGTCGCCTGCAGCGCTGATAAGGGCATCGAATGGGCCAATTTTTTCAAAAAGGTCTTTGATCGATGCCGGGTTTGTTATGTCCACCTGGTAATCACCGCTTTTTGATCCCACTTTTATGATTTCATTGCCAGTTTCCAATGCTTTTACTACGTGTTTCCCGATGGTGCCGGTGGCGCCGATAATGATAATTTTCATAGTTTGTTTTCTTTTTTATTTTGACGAAATTAGACCAATACTTTACTTTTGTCAAGTAGTTACCTTTTTGTCAACTAATGACAAAAAAGTTATAATTGGGCTTATTATCTGTAATGGAAGAAAAAATAATTCAAAAATATCACAGCGCCGACGAGTGCCCTATTACCGCTACTATTGATGTAGTAGGCGGTAAGTGGAAACCGCCCATTATCTGGTTGCTGCTGAAAGGCCCCATGCGTTTTGGAGAATTGCACAAAACCATCCCCACTATGGCGCTAAAAGTATTATCGCGTACGTTGAAGGAACTGGAAGTAGATGGAATTGTCATCCGTAAAGCCTATCCCGAAATACCTCCAAGGGTTGAATACTCGCTAAGCCAAAAGGGCGAGTCCCTGCGACAAATCATGACACTTATGTCTGACTGGAGCCGTAAATTTATCATGACTGAGGTTTATGAGCAATAATCAGGCGCTAAACCACCGGGCCGCAACTGTTGATTTTGTTGTTTAATTCCCGCCGCAACACTAATGCCTTACCGCCCATGCCAGGCCGTCGGCACCCCGGATATCAATATGACCGGTCACTTCCAGCGTTTTAAGGTCGACCACTGCCACATAATTGTCGCCCGTACAACCGATAAAAACCCGGGATCCGTCATCGTCTACCAGGATGCCGGCTGCTCCATGGCCGGTACTGATGCGTTTCAGTTCCCGGCGCGACGCCACATCATAAATGAACAGATCACCGGTCTTGAGGCTTGTAATTAATACCCGCTTGCCATCCGGTGTAAACTTGAGCCGGTTGGCGCCAACCGCCTTTGCGTCGATGTTGCCTGTTATCTTTTTAGCGGCGACATCAATGATAGAAATAGTCCCGTCGTCGGCACCGGCAGTCCACAATTGGCTGCCATCGGGAGATACATCAAACCCTTCAGACCCTTTAGCCACGGGAATAACCGTTTGTACCCAATCCTTATGTGCCGGCGGAGCGAACCCTGTTGGAGATGTAACAGGTTTGAGCAGGCTATCCACTAAAATACTTACTGTTGCTGCAGATACATTTGTGGTGTAAACCTTTTTTCCGTTGCCGGTTACATAAATCATATGTGTACGGTTCTGCCCTGTTCCCATTGCCCAATCTAATTTGGCAGTGACCGGGTCATACCGGCCAACGGCCTTTGCTCCTTCCGCCGTAAACCATACCTTGCCGTCGGCAAAGGTTAATCCGTGTGGACCTATTAGTGGCCTGGTGTCAATAGCAGGTAAGGGCTTTTGCGTTACCAGGTCGACAACACTAAGCTCATTCAGGCTGCCACCGCCGTAAATTGAAACATAAGCAGTTTTTCCATCAGCCGATGCAATAACTTCATGAGGATCGGCGCCAACGGGTACACGTGCGATAACCTTCAATGTAGCAGGGTCAATAATTGCAAGAATATGATCTGTTTTTGAAAGCGCAAGCAGCGAACGCTGTGGTATGCCCTGCGCGGCGCACCCTGTTGCCACAAAAATTAACAGTGTGCATAAAAAGCTTACAACTACTATTCTGGCAGGGTTAAATTTGATTGCTTTAATAATTGGGATGTACGTGGACCTGTTCATACGACGATGGATTTAAGAAACTGTACATTTGGTTACCTGGTATCAAGGTTGATCATTCGAATGATCTTTCTCAAAACAAATATACTGAACCCGGCCAGCTTTTGGATGCGCTGCAAATGAATCTACGACGAGTCGTTGTCTGTTTACACAACAAAGCCTCCCTGGTTGCTACCCATGACAAGTTAAAAACAGAAGTCATCCCGTCCGTTAGCTAACGGATCGGGATCCCACAGGACAGGTGACCCGCATGAAGTACACTTAGCATGTGGGATGCCGATCCGTTAGCTAACGGACGCCACGACATCGGGATTAAATCGTTGTTATTTCACCTTCAGAATCCGCGAATTTCCCAACTCAGGAAGGCTTTGTCGTTCGTCAATATCCTTATTTAGCTGGAGTTATTATAATATTCCTATAGTCAATAGGTCCATGATCTCCCTGGATCAATATCGGGCCTGGTTCGCCTTCCTGGCTGTTTATAGCGCCACCGGTTATACCAGGGATTACCTGGTCGCATATTACTGTTTTCCCATTGGCCACAATAGTTACCATTCTGCCAACCAGCGTAACATCATATGATTGCCAATCACCGGGGTTTTTCGCCATCATTTTATTCGGTGGCAGGAAACCATAAATTGAGCTGAACTGGTTGTTGATAGGCTCAGGGTCGCCGCTTTTAGTATCAATCACCTGCAATTCATACCTGCCCCTCAGGTAAACACCACTGTTGCTTCCCTGTGGATACCTGAATTCAATATGGAGTTTAAAATCGGTAAAAGTTTTATCAGTTATCAGGTTAGCTCCCGAATGCGGGCTTCTCAAAATACCACCCTCAGCTATCCATTGATTCTTGCCATCTGTGTGCCAGCCCTTAACATTTTTTCCATTAAATAATTTCACGGGCGTACCCCATACCGTTTTTTTAGCCCTGATAAGCAATGGGGCACGAACGCCGGTAAATTCATAACTAACACCGTCGGTATATACCATGGAACCTTTTAGTTTATCGCCGCTAACTTCAAACTGAAAATCCATGTTTCGGGTTCCCTCTTCCCATTGCGGAGGAATAGAAAAGCTGTATTTACCATTATCTGGTTTAACTTCCGAAATAGGACGCGCGCTTCCAAAAGCATACACAAACCTACCGATCAGTGTATGGGTACCTGATTTCTGTACTTCCAGCCAGGATGGCAAACTTTTCCCTCCTTTAGTAATAGTAATATCCCACCTGCCTATTACATCCGGATCTTTCGTCGGTTCTGTTTCACCTGCTGATACTTTAAATGCCGAAAAAACAAATACCAACAGGATAATTTGCACCTGAAAAAAATGGTAAATTAACTTAGTGCCTAACATTGTAACGTTTTTCATATTTTACTTTTTCTATATAGGTTTAAAATTTTCGCATACCTGCAATGATGGTTGAAAGTTAGTTTTTATTTTTATTTTTCTAAATTATTTGATTGATACTATTATAAATGTAACATCCTGGTAAACAAAAAAGCCTGAATGAAAACTAAAATTTCCATTCAGGCATCCTGTTTTTAGCAAACAGATTATTGTGTTACCTGCGGCTTATATTTATTTATCGGCCACACATCGAAAGCCCAGGTGCTCCATCCCGCTATCTTCGGTGCTTTTCATCCGGCGGGCAACGCGGTAACCTGAACAATAACTATCATTACACAGGAACGAGCCGCCCCTTATTACTCTTTTAATAGCATAAGGTTCGTCCGGGTCAAAACTTTTTACGGCTCCGGCCGGGTTTTTAACTCCCCCCAGCTTATTGATGGTTTTGTAATAGTCGTTGTTATAGTAGTCGGCACACCACTCCCAAACATTACCCGCCATATCATATAACCCATAACCATTAGGCGCAAAGCTGGATACAGGAGCCACGTTATAAAACTTGTCCTTAACGGTGTTATTGTCGGGAAAGTGGCCTTGCCATGTATTGGCTTTTGCTTTACCGGCATCAACAGGTTCGTTACCCCAGGGATAAACCTTGTTTTGTAAACCGCCACGGGCTGCCCACTCCCACTCCGCTTCGGTAGGTAAACGTTTGCCTGCCCACTTGCAATAAGCAACGGCATCGTACCAGGAAATGTGTACCACAGGATAATTATCTTTCCCCTTTATATTGCTTTTGGGGCCATGTGGGTGTTTCCAATTTGCCCCAGTCTTCCAAACCCACCACTGGCTGTAATCATTAAGATCTACCGCATGGTTTGGCGCGCTAAACACCAATGATGCCGCTACCAGCAGGCTATCGGCCGGCTTTGGGGTTCCGGGAGGCAATTGCTTTTTCAATTCGTTCCAATCGGGCTTTTTCTCGGCAGTGGTAACGTAATGAGTGGCGTTTACAAAAACGCTAAACTGGGCATTGGTAACTTCTGTTACATCTATCCAGAAACCATTTACGCTTACCTGGTGTTTTGGGTATTCGTCGGGCGATGCCTGTTTATTATCGCCGCCCATTTGAAATGTGCCTGCCTTAATAAAAACCATACCTTCGTGATTGGGCCCCACACCAGGTTTATCCAACAATGCGGCCTGGCGCCCGGCCAGCGACGGAAAACGAGCCGGAATATTTGACTCGCAACAAATAGCTTTCTTTTTGGCCGGCAATACTGGTTTTACAATAACGCTTGCTGCAACCGGTTTTGGTTTGCAGGATGGCGCCGACAAGCCAATTCCTAAAATTATTAAGCGTAGCGTAACGCTATATATTTGCCTGGTTTTCATTTTTAATTCATTATTCCATGATAAAGTACCTCGCCAAAAAACAAATCGGCAAACCTCTGCCAGCCAATGGATTGGTTTTGTTAATGCCGATATGGGAAGTTATGATTCACAACTTCATACCCTCTGCCTTGATAAACGCCGACCTTTGGAGGCCTGCGTTTAAGCATATTTTTTATTTACTTTTTGGAGAAGCTGTATTTATCATCGACTTTTGATCTGCCTGGGCCACACCTGTTTTTTTATGGATCCTTTGCTTAAATACATCATCCCAATCAATAAAAGGGTAGATATTGTTCTTCTGCGCCTGCTCATCAAACAATGCCTGTAATTCTTTCAGTTTTTCGGGATATTTTGCGGCGAGATCTATACGCTCATTAAAATCCTTATCTAAGTTATAAAGTTCCCATTTATCCTTATTAAAATCCCTAACCGTATCGGCAGGGTTACGCGATGTATTAAAAAAAGCGGTATGGTGCAAAGCTTCGGCCTTCCATCCGTCTTTATAAATAGATCGGGAGCCGAAAATATAGTAGTATTGCAAATTGTGCCTGGTTGGTGCAGCCACATTTGCAAACGAGTAAACCAGCGACGTTCCCTGTAAGGTATCCTGCTTTATGCCTTTAATATACTCAGGGGCTTTAATGCCCAGGTATTCGAGTGTTGTAGGCAGTAAATCGTTGACATGGCTATATTGGGTGCGGATGCCGCCTTTATCTTGAATGCCTTTAGGATAAAAAACAATTAGCGGGTTACGTGTGCCTCCTTCAGAGTTGGCATCTTGTTTCCAGTATTTAAATGGTGTGTTGGCGGCCTGTGCCCAGCCTAACGGATAATTTACTTCGGTGCCTTGAGGTGTACCAATATCGTCTATTTTACTGAGATTGTATTTAATAGTTTCCTCTTCCGAACGACCGTTAGCTAATATAGAACGGTCGATATCCCCATTTTGCGAGCCTTCTTTACTGGCGCCGTTGTCGCCAATTACTACAAATATCAGCGTATTGTCCAACTGGTTACTTTGTTTCAGATAACTTATTAAACGCTCCGTTTCATGATCGGTATAGGTAAGATAGCCTGCATAAACTTCCATAAAGCGGGCATACAGCCTTTTTTCATCTGCCGGCAAAGTGTTCCAGGCTTTTATTCCCGGATTTCGCGGAGGCAATACGGCGTTTGCAGGAATAATACCTTTGCGCTTTTGTTCGGCAAATACCTTTTCCCTGAAAACATCCCATCCTTCGTCAAACTTCCCTTTATACTGGTCGCTCCACTCCCTGGCTACCTGGTGTGGTGCATGCGTAGCACCCGGCGCGTAATACAGGAAAAATGGCTTATCAGGCGCCGCTTTTTGCTGGCGGGCAATATAACTAATCGCTTTATCGGTTATCTGTTCGCTCAGGTGTCTTCCATCTGGCTTTACATGGGCGTTATCTTCAACCAGGTCGGGCTTGTACTGGTCTGTTTGCGACCCAAGAAAGCCAAAAAAATGATCAAACCCCTTACCACTTGGCCACCTGTCAAACGGACCGGCATCAGTAGCGTCCTCATCCGGCGTTAAACCGTATTTGCCAACTGCAAAAGTGTTGTAACCATTCTCGCGCAGTATTTCGGCAATGGTACCTTTATCTGCCGGGATGCGCCCGTCATAACCCGGGAAACCTGCCGATAATGCGGTGTGCGCAAAGCCACCCATATGCACATAATGATGGTTGCGGCCGGTAAGTAAGGCAGCCCTTGTTGGCGCACAAATAGCCGCCGTATGAAAATTGGTATAGCGCAGGCCATTGTTGGCCAGGCTGTCATAAGTTGGGGTATTAATAATGCCACCAAAGGCGCTTGTAGCCCCAAAGCCAACATCATCCAGCAAAATCCAGATTACGTTTGGCGCGCCTTTGGGGGCTTTAACCGGGGTGGGCCACCATTCTTTTGAATCGGCAAGTGTTTTGCCAACTTTTCCCTGGTAAGCCGGCGTTTGGCTGTTTTGAGCTGATGCTGATGCAGCGGCTATTACAACAAAAGCGCCTGAAAGCAAAATGGCCTTTGATGACCGGTAAATAGATTTAATTTGTGTTTTCATATATTGTAGTTTAACTAAAAGCTTACTAAGGAATAAAGGGATTTTAACAATAACAAAATTGAACCAACGGTTACCGGAGTCGATAGCCATCGCATTGTTGGTGCCTTTAACGCATCCTGTAATGCCGGAATATGCTGTTGTGGGCAAGGCTCCCTTGCCGGTGTCATTTAAGGATAGTTAGTAAATCTTATTTCATCTTTTTAAGGGGCTTAAAGAATGTTGTAAATAAATGTTTGGTATAATTTTGAATGCCGCATACCTCTTCCCAAAGGCAAAAATTAGGCATCAAAAAAAACAAGGTATTATGCCGGGTTAACAACAACAGCAATAACAGCACATGGGCTGTTGCAGAATAGCAGAAGAAAATTTAATGAACCCTGTTTCAGGATTAAAAAAAGTGATCATGGTGGTATTTTTACACCACAAATATAAAATATTTTTTATAAACTACTAATTCTATAGGAATTATATTTTTTATTTAAACTCTTTGCGAAAAGTCTCTTCAATCAGCCACCCATCATTTACTATCAATTTTATATATTTGAAAACCAATTACATAAACCTGAAATAAGCCCGCTATGAACCCAATAAAAGTATTGCTTCTTTTTGTGTGTTTTATATTCAACCTCGATGTGTCTGCCCAGTCGCCTGCCGAAAATTACCCGGTTGATCCTGCATCTATTGATCAAACTGGCGTACCCAAGGGCGATATGATGGAATTTAAATTCGACAGTTCGAAGATATTCCCAGGCACCACGCGTAAATATTGGGTTTATGTGCCCGCCGCGTATGACGGCAAAAAACCGGCCTGCTTGTATGTTAACCAGGACGGCATCCAATTTAAAGCTCCCGTTGTTTTTGATAATCTTATTTATAAAAAAGAAATGCCGGTGACTATCGCGGTGTTTATACAACCAGGCAGCGTGCAAGCCAACGATAACAGCAGCGCCTTAAACCGTAACAACCGCAGCTACGAATATGATGGATTAGGCGATAATTATATCAAGTTTTTGTTGCAGGAACTACTCCCCGATGTTGAGAAGCAAAAAACTAAAGACGGCAACCCTATCCTACTCTCAAAAAACGCAAATGACCGGGCTATAGGCGGATCAAGCAGCGGTGCGATTGCCGCCTTTAACGCTGCCTGGGAACGGCCAGATCAGTTTAGCCGTGTATTTAGTTCGATAGGCACTTATGTTGGTTTCAGGGGCGCTGAACGGTTTCCCACATTAATTCGCAAATACGAACCAAAGCCGCTCAGGGTGTTTTTACAAGATGGAACCAACGATTTGAATAACTATGTGGGCGACTGGTGGATAACCGCCCAAATGATGGAACGAGCCCTGCAGTTTGCCGGTTACGAGGTTGAGCATATCTGGGGCGATGGCGGCCACAATGGGATCCATGCAACGGCTATATTTCCGCAAGCCATGCGTTTTCTTTGGAAAGATTATCCAAAACCGGTTGCAAAAGGCCAATCAAAAAATGCTTTCACCAATACTATCATTATTCCCGGCGAAGATTGGGAGCTGGTTGGGGAAGGCTATGGCTTTGCCGAAGGAACCGGTGTTAATGCAGCCGGGGAGGTATTTTACCAGGATATCCCGAACTCCAAAACATACAAAGTAGACCTGCAGGGACACTTGACCCAGCTTAAAATTGATCCCAAAAAAGCCAGCGGTACTGCCTTTGGTGCCGATGGACTACGTTATAACACAGCAACTGCTACCAATCAAATTTTAAAGTACGATAGCAATAATAATGAAAGCGTGGTTGCCGATGGCATCAATGTAAACGACCTTACGGTAGCTAATAATGGCAATATTTATGTTACCGCCCCCAATGGAGCCGAAAAGCCAGGCAAAATTTACCTGGTGAAACCCAATGGCGAAAAGTTGGTTGTTGATGAGGGCCTCAAATTCCCTAACGGGCTGGCCCTTAGCCCCGATCAAACGGAATTATATGTAGCCGAAAGTGCAAGCCATTGGATATATGCTTACCAGGTTAAAGCCGATGGTACACTAACTGCTAAGCAGCGTTTTGGTTGGCTGCACGTACCCGATAATGCCGAAAATGCATGGGCCGATGGCTTAAAATGCGACCGAAACAACCGCATTTATGCGGTAACCAATATGGGCATCCAGGTTATGGACCAGTTAGGCCGTGTAATTTCAATAATACCTGTACCGCTTGGAAATAGCCCCGCCAATATTTGCTTTGGCGGGCCAAATTTTGATGAGCTATATGTAACTTGCCACGACAAGGTTTACCGCCGTAAAGTGGGTGTAATTGGGGCTAACTCTTTTGATAAGCCATTTAAGGCCATTACGCCTAAAATTTAATTTTAAATCCCCTTTTATTTGTTTGTCAGGTGTGTATGCAAAAACAGGTACACCCATTCGTAAAATTTATTATCCTGTAGTCTGGAGACTACAGGCATAGTCGTCCGAATAGAAATCGGACAACAGGGGTTTTCAACCCATTACTACTTAACTTAACTACCATAAAAGGACATTCTATGTTGGAATCAATTGCGAAGTGTGATAATAGCTTTGTTCATCCCAAGAGAATAACGGGGTGATTAGGGCGTGTTTCAAAATATTTTGCTGACCTTTAATTATATGTCTTTTATTATCAAAACCAGGGAGATTAACATCGACTGTTATAGATCCGGACCCATAATTGTAACGAAATTCCAAAACACCGAAATCCATTACATCTCCAGAATCAACAAATGCTCCAACACTTGGCAAATAGTACTTTTTGATGGTATACTTAACACTTAAACTAATCATATCTACAATTTCATAAGCGATTTCCCGCCCTTGATTGTCAAACACAGTTCTTCCCATATCAATTTTCGTCAATCCTTTATAAATCTCCCAATTCCAGACGGAATACTGTCCGAATATCTGCTTATTGACATAAAAAATACCCCATTTCCAGACAGAGCTAAAGTCATTTAACACCGTTATTAACTCTTCATCAGGCGACAAATAATATTCACCATTATCAAGAATGCCATACTCAAAACAATCTACCTTCTTTAGTTGATTGTTGATGTATTGTGCTGCACGGTAATCTCCACCCTCTTCTTGAGCTTCCTGTTGGGTAATGCTGTTTCCCATCAAGTTAAAATATTTGATTTCTATCGACATAGATCTTTAATATCCTGTTTTTTTAAACACAGCGTTTCCTTGAAAATCGCGTATCTCTTTAAAATTAGGAATGAGATCGCTTGCCAACCCCTTGTTCCGAACTGATTTTTAATCAACAGAACTTCGGCCTAAAACTATTTTACCTAACCAATCATTAATTATCCTTTACAAAACGCATAAGCGCGGTCGCTATACTATCGGTGCCATCATTTACACTAACAATAGGGGCATATTTGGGGTTTAGCTTGTACAACAATACGTTATGATAATCGCGGTCGCCCTCGTATTTGGCGGCAAGATAATAGCCGCTGGTTTTGTCGTGCAAACCGCCATCGGCGGTCTGAGGCCTCATAACGTAGCCAGAAGGCTGACCGTTAAAAAACAAGGTATTTGTGCCTTCTGTAATGGTCCATTGAAAGTTGCCACAAATTTTTTCGATACCACCGCCGGCAACAGCTACATTATTTCCTCTAAAATCTGTTGTATATTTAAAATTAGCGGTTAGCTTATTAAAATCGGCAACGGTGGCTACCCGCCACCCGGTTGGCAAAGTATCGGGTCTATTTAATAGTGTTACGTAGTAACCATCAGAATTACTCCCATACGGGCCATCTACAGGATCGTACCAGTAATGAAAGCTTTGCTCTGTCCAGGTTTGTTTTCCTATCACTACAGTCCTGTAGTCGTTACGCCCAATTTTCACCTTGCCATAATTAGGCTGTAGAACAACAACCGGTGCAGCCGACTTTTTACATGATAGCGCAGCCATCAAAATTAGTGCGGATATAAAAAAGCAATGCTTCATGATAAGATTTGATTATGTTAAAGATAGGATTATAATATGTATAAGCTTCGGTTATGTGCAGAATATAGCTATTAAAAATTCATCGCTGGCATACCCCTACTTTCCGCAATTCTTAAGATATTTACCCAAAACACACCGGGGGAATTATATTGGATACCGTAGCTATTTATGAGGATGATGAGCATGAGGGCCATACTTATATTTTAGATTTGCCTTTTGCGGCCATTACCGATACCGCTATACTCCAGCGGTCGGGCGGTGGTTTTGATAATCATCCATCCTACTATAAGCACATCATTCCCGAATTTATTGAAATTAACAACGGGGTATTTTACCACGAATTTGACGCCGTTAACTTTCCGCAGGTTACCGTGGTTCAAAACGATCTGCAAATTTCATTAACCTGCGGTTGCCATGCCAGCCACGGCAGGCTTTGCGAACATCAAACACTGGTACTTACCGCGCTTGTTAAAAAGAACGACCTGCGCATATACTTTGATGCCCGCCTGCGCGACGAAAAGCTACGAAAGGTTGCCCTTGATTACGGACTGGAAAATGAGCCCGACCTGGATGCTTTTTTGAAGGTGATGTATACCGATAAACAGGCGGTGATTGTTCCGCGCCTGCCCTCGCTTATCCCGGTTACCAAAGATAGCCTGGCCCAGTACGGCGAAATGCTGCTGCCCCCCGATGCGGCAATTACTGATAAGGCCGATGGCAATACAGGTCAATCAATGTGTATTGTTTTAAAACAGCACAAATATTATAAATACCTGTTTGTGGAGCTGTACAGCGCGCAAATTACCAAAGAGGGTAAAATTAAAAACCCGCTTACACTGATAAACCCTTTAGACCAGATATGGAGTACGGACGACCATGAGCAGATTAAATTTTTTACGGGGATAAATAAGTTTCAAAACCATATTAACAGTAAACGGTCGGCAGCCGATATACTGGCTTTAAAGGCTATTATCAAAAATCCGCTGCAATACGATTTTTATTACCACAACAACGAGGCGTCTGATAATATTACGGCATCATCCATTGTGCCGGTTAAAGTGGGTTTGCTGCCGCAAAACGTAAATCTGGATATTAAACCGCAGGGGCCGTTTTATGAATTTTCGGGCCAGCTTACAATTGATGGCGAGGTGCACCTGCTTAAAGACCTGGGCATCCGGTTCAGCTATTTTATTTTAGTAAAGGACAAGCTTTACCTGGCCGATAACATTCAGCTACTGGGTATTATCGACCTGATGCGTAAACGCCCCGAAAACCTGCTTATCCACCACTCCAAGTACAAGGAATTTAAAGCGCAATTGCTCACCAAACTGGAAGACAGGATAACGATTGCCTATCAGCATATAAAACCGGCCACGCAGGCCCAGCTAAAACAACAGGGCTTTGATGCCGAAACAGAACAGATCATCTACCTGTCGGATTTTGGAAGCCATGTGATGATTATTCCGGTGATGCGTTATGGCGAGGCTGAAATTCCTGTACGTACCAAACGCACCATTCATGGGGTTGACCACAAGGGCAATGAGTTTATTGTAAAACGCGACGACGAAGCCGAAATAGCGCTTACCGCCTTATTGGTAAGACAACACCCCTACTTTGACGAGCAACTGGATAACGACCTGCATTATTTTTACCTGCACAAAAGACATTTTTTGCAGGAAGAATGGTTTTTAAACGTATTTGAGGATTGGCGGCAGCATGGGATTACCGTATTAGGTTTTAACGAACTGGAGGGCAATAAGCTAAACCCAAACAAGGTAAACATCACCATCAGGGTGCTAAGCGGCATTAACTGGTTTAATACCGAAATAGGCATCCGCTTTGGCAAAACCAAAACCAGCCTAAAACGGGTACAAAAAGCGGTACGCAACAAAAGCAAATACATACAGCTGGATGACGGCACCCTGGGGATTTTGCCATTAGACTGGATAGAAAAATTCACAAAATACTTTAACGCCGGCGAGGTTACCGATGAGGATATTTTAAGTATCCACAAAATCAATTATACCGCGATAAGTGAGCTATTTGATCAGCAGGTAATGGATGAAGAAGTTAAGGCCGAGTTATATACCTACCGCGAAAGGTTAGCTGATTTTGATAAGATAGCGCATGTAGAGGTTTCGGCAGATTTGAAGGCAACGCTTCGCCCTTACCAGCAACAAGGTTTAAACTGGCTTAACTTTTTAGATGATTTTAATTTTGGCGGATGCCTTGCTGATGATATGGGCTTGGGTAAAACCATGCAGATCATCGCTTTTATATTATCGCAACGCAAAAAAAGAGACCGCAATACCAATTTGTTGGTGGTGCCTACGTCTATCATTTTTAACTGGCAAGCCGAGGTTAAAAAGTTTGCCCCATCCATCAGGATGCACACCATTTACGGTGCCGACAGGATAAAAAGCACGGCCGATTTTGATGGCTATGAAATTATCCTGACATCGTACGGCACCCTGCTGGCCGATATTAACTTTTTAAAACATTACCAGTTTAACTACGTTTTTCTTGACGAATCGCAACAGATCAAAAACCCCGATTCACAACGGTACAAAGCGGCGCGCCTGTTAAAATCACGCAACCGGATCACCATTACGGGTACTCCTATCGAAAACAACACTTTTGATATTTACGGTCAGCTTTCATTTGCCTGCCCCGGTTTGTTGGGCACCAAGCAGTACTTTAAAGATATTTACGCTGTACCTATTGATAAATTTAAGAGCCATAAGCGCGCGGCCGAATTGCAGCATAAAATAAAACCCTTTGTTTTGCGCCGTACAAAACAACAGGTCGCAGCCGAACTGCCCGAAAAAACCGAGATGGTACTGTATTGCGAAATGAAGGAGCAACAACGCAAAATTTACGATGCGTATGAAAAAGAGTTCCGCGAGTATATCTCGGCCACTACCAGCGACGAGTTGCGGAAAACGCCTATGAATGTACTTAAAGGCTTAACCAAGTTAAGGCAGATATGTGATTCGCCGCTATTGATCGACGGAGAAAAACCGCCCGGCTCAGAATCGGCCAAAATAGAAATGCTGATTGAGCAAATTGAAAGCAAACAGCATCAGCATAAAATACTGGTGTTCTCGCAATTTGTATCGATGCTTGAATTAATTAAAAAAGAATTGCAAGCCCGTAAAATTGAGTTTTGCTGGCTCACCGGCAGCACCCGGAACCGGGAGGCTGTTGTAAATGAATTTCAAAACAACCCAAAAGTCAGCGTATTTCTTATCAGCATGAAAGCCGGCGGTACCGGCCTTAATTTAACCGAAGCCGATTACGTATATATTGTAGACCCCTGGTGGAACCCCGCCGTTGAAAACCAGGCCATCGACAGATCGCACAGGATAGGTCAAAGCAAACATGTAGTAGCTGTAAGGATGATTTGTCCCGATACCGTAGAAGAAAAAATTATGCAGATGCAGGACTTTAAACGAAGCCTGGCCGATAATCTGGTTAATACAGATAGCTCATTTTTACAATCCATGTCGAAAACAGATTTGCTGGAGATTTTAGGGTGAAATGGCGAATGGGCAGTGGGCAGTGGGCAGTGGGCAGTGGGCAGTGGGCAGTGGGCAGTGTTGAACCAACCCCAGCAATGTTTGTTTTAATTATTTCAATTTAACATAATCCAACTCACAACTCACAACTCACAACTCACAACTCACAACTCACAACTCACAACTCACAACTCACAACTCACAACTCACAACTCACAACTCACAACTCACAACTCACAACTCACAACTCACAACTCACAACCAACTATCTCAAAACCGTTACGTATCCAGTAAACCGTTGCCCGTTAAGTTTGGTATCTACAATAAAGTAATAAACGCCAACCGGCACGGGTTGCCCGTTCGATTTGCCGTCCCATGGTACGCCATAGCCTTTGGAATGGAATATCAGTGTGCCATAGCGGTTAAATACGTCAACCGTTGAGTTTTCATAGGCTACCAGCCCCGTTATCTCCCAGGTATCATTCGTACCATCACCGTTGGGCGAAAATGCATTAGATACTGATAAAAAAGGCGATACAACAATATGGGTTGTACCGAGAGTAACGCAACCCAAACTATCAGTTATAGTCAAGGTATAGGTAGTATCTACACTTCCGGTTATTACTGGTTCTTTTACGTGAATATCGCTGATATTATAATTTGGCGACCATAGGTAACCCATAGATTCATCATTAACAGACGGGTGTAAGGTAATCGTCTTATCTTTTAAAACGTATCTTATTTTTTCAGTGGTCAACTCCGGCGGGCCAAAGAATGTTATTTTAACTGAATCGGAAGGCGTATAACATTGCCCCGCATTATCAACATTAAACGTTAACACAACCGATCCATTTTTCAAATCGTTAGCCCCGGGCGAGTATGTAGCATTGGGTTGATTACCAGAATGAAACTGACCATCGCCCGTGGCAGTACTCCAAAAACCGGCGCTTCCCGGCACAAGGACTTTGCCGGCCAGGTGCACAAGCGGGTCCTGTGAACAAACATTTTGGTCTTTACCGGCATCAGCGCCAGGCTCCTGTCCGTACCTGATATTGAGGGTTGAAGTAGAAATGGTGCAATCATCTTTACTGGTAGATGACAGGGTTATGGTGACATTACCCGCAGCTTTTTCTTCGGGCGATGGGATGTATTGCACATTATCAACAGTGGTTGACGATGGTAAAAACCTTCCTTTGGGATTACTTGACGACCAGATACCCGTTGTAGTACCACCTGTTACGGAACCTTTAAGAGCGATAGATGTTACATTAACACATACCAGCTGCGGGCCCGTAACCGTGGCAACCGGTGGCTGGTTCACCTGCACTGTAGTAACGCCGGCATCGCTTGTACAACCCGCCACGGTGACAAATAAATTATAGGTGCCGGCGCTTTCAACGGTAGCCGGAATATCCGGATTTTGTGATGTTGAAGAAAAATTATTAGGACCGGTCCACATATAAGTAGCGCCTGCTAACGAAGGGGTGCGCAAATTAATAGTATTACCCAGGCACACCGGCGAATTGCTGTTTGCCTGTGGCACATCGGGTTTGGTGTTAACATTTACGGTATGTGTAAATGGTACCCCATCGCAGCCATAGGCCGATGGGGTGATAATATAATTAACGCTGACAGCGGCTGTTGTGGTGTTTGTTAAAGCCTCATCAATAAGGGGGCCGGTCCCGGTAGCTGCCGGGTTGCTGATGCCAGGCACCGCCGCGCGGGTCCAGGTAAAGGTTGCAACAGGCACATTAGATGTAATGGTGTAATTTTGAGGCGTTTTACTACAGGCCAATGAAGCTGTATCGCTGGTAATATTAAGCGCAGGGTTAACGGTAACAACCCTGTTAAAGGGCGGGCCATCACAGTCATTGGTTTTATAATTAATGGTATAAACAACATCAACCGGGGTGGTATTGGTATTGTATAAAACCTCCCTGATAACATTAGAGGCCTGACCACTTACCGCGTTATTGGTAATACCCGCCACAGCTGCCCTGCTCCATCTAAACGAAGTATTGGCTGTGCTAA
The DNA here is from genome assembly GCF_056404995.1 of Mucilaginibacter sp. P2_A5. Taxonomy (NCBI): domain Bacteria; kingdom Pseudomonadati; phylum Bacteroidota; class Sphingobacteriia; order Sphingobacteriales; family Sphingobacteriaceae; genus Mucilaginibacter; species Mucilaginibacter sp. P2_A5. The sequence continues at coordinate 344,711 of NZ_JBFUCY010000001.1, read as the reverse complement.
ACTTTATATTGTAGTTGGCAGAAGTACCATTACAAATTGAATCTTTTGCTGAGCTGATTATCACCGGTGTAGGGTAAACTGTAACAACATAATTGATAGGCGTACCCGGGCAGGTGCCATTAATTGGGGTAATTGCATAAGTGACATTAATAGGATTGGTAGTAGTATTTATTAACGTATCTGAAATTAAAGCGTTGGTTTGATTTGACACTGCCGGGTTGCTAATACCGGCTACAGCCGCGCGCCTCCAACTGAAGGTTGCCGTTGGCAGGTTGGCGGTTATGGTATAATTTAAAGCATTGCCACTACAAGTAAAACCACTTGAACTACTTGTAACATATGGTATTGGGTTAACTACAACAAAAACCTTTTTCATGGCGCTTACGCATTGCCCAACAGTAGTTTGTACATTATAAAATGTACTAGCATTTAATGTTGATGTCGTAAAGGTATCGCCTATAAATACGGTCTGCCCGCTTTCGTTTAACCACTGGTAAGTTCCCGGCGAGCCGCTTGCAATGAATTTTGCTGTACCACCTGCACAAATAACAACGGTATCTGCCGAAGTTTTTGGCGGTGGCGGCGCATCGTAAACACTTACCGTTACAGCTGTGCGCGGGCTCGTAAGTCCGTTTACCGTGGTTTGAACATAATAGGTTGTGGTAGCGGTAAGGGTTGGCGTAGCGTAACTTGCCCCTTGTTTTATTGATGAACCGCCGTTTGCTACCGTAAACCAATTATAGGTACCACCCGGACCTGTCGCCGTTAGCGTAGTGCTGCTGCCTTTGCAAATTTGGGCATCCTGGGCAGTGGGCGCCGGCGGTACCGTATTAAAAAAAATGGTTACCGTGGCAGATGCCGCGTTACACGAGCCGGCCGGCTTGTTTGACAGTAAAGAGAGCACAGCCTTACTCTCATTATTTGCAGGAGTATAAACGGCGTGGAGATCATTTACATCTGAAAAATTACCGGCGCCGCCAGACCATGTACCACCCGAGGCACCGGTTATACTGCCATTTAAAGTTACCGGCGTATTTAGCGGGACATTCTGATTAGCGCCTGCACTTACTATCACGGCATCGTCAATAGTAATTTGAAAAGATGATGAACTACCTGAAAACGAGCCGCTTGGCGGTATGGTATTGGTAACGGTATATGTGCCTTTGGCGGTATTTGCCAAATTAATCTCCCCTGTATTATCATCTACAAAAGTTAGTCCGGCGGGCGATGCCGAGAAAACCCCTGCGCTTGCGCCCGGCGCAAATACCGGTTTAGGATTGGCCCCGGTTTTACAAACGGGGGTATTATATGTAAAAGCAGTAAGGGGATTAACACTGATAGTTATGGTACTTGAATAGGTACCCGAACAAGTGCCACTACTGGTAAACGCAATTTTATAAGTTCCGGGAGTGCTTGCGCCAGCGTTAATTTGCCCTGTAGACGTACTTATAAATACAAGACCTGCTGGCGCGCTGAATGTGCCGCTACCCGAAGGGTTAATAATTGCAGGAGTTGGGTTTTCGCCCGTTGTTGCATACGTTGCCGACGAATACTTAAATGAAGTGCCACTATTATCAACGGTAACGTTGATTGGGGTACGCGTGCTGGTGCAGGAACCTGAAGTACTTTGCACGTAGTAGGTTTTATCAGCAGATAAAGGCGGTGTAGTATAAGTGTTTCCTGTGTGCAGCGACACACCACCCGTGGGTGCAGCATACCAGTCAATACTCTCGCCCGCGGCCGCGCTTGCCGAAAGATTGGCCGTACTGCCGGGACAGATTGCAGGCGATGGCCCCGCTACGGGTGACTGCGGCAATGGCGTAACAACCACTTTTACAGGCACAGGGGCACTGGTGCAACCATTAACGGTAACTTGTACGGTGTATGTTGTAGTTGCCGTTAACGCCGGGGTAGTAAATGTTTGCCCTACCTGGACAAGGTTATTGCTGCTGTCATACCAGGCATAATCGCCGGCTGGACCGGTTGCGGATAATGTTGCCTGGTTTCCTGAACAGGTGCTGGTATCGTGCGCCACAGGCGACGCCACCGGGCTTGAAACAACTACCTTAACTGCAGTGCGACCGCTTGTACACTGCCCTATGGTTGTTTGCACATAATAGGTAGTAGTTGTAGTTAAAGCGGGCGTGGTAAACTTTCCATTCTCTGTAACCGGTAAAGGGTTATTATCTGTAGCTGTTGCAAACCATTGGTAATCGCCTCCTGGCGCAGTTGCCGTAAGTACTGCCGTCGATCCGTTACAGGTAATGGGTGGGGTTAATACTGATGGCGCCTGAACTGGTGGCGCAACAATAACATTTACAGGACTGAGCGCGCTATTACAACCCGAATTAACAGCCATAATATAGTAAGTAACGTCCTGGGTCAATGGCGGCGTATCATAAGTAAGCCCTTGTTTTAAAAAGTGCTTACCATCCGCATCTGCATACCACTGGTAGGTACCGGATGTGCCGGCAGTGAGGTGCGCGCTGCTATTATAACAACTGTTTACAGTTTGTTGCGCAGGTGCGGCAGGTATTGGCGTTACAGTAACAGTAACCGGAACACGCGGGCTTTGGCAATCGTTTACCGTATTTTGCACATAATAGGTTGTGTTTGCAGTAAGCGGTGGGGTTGTATAATCGGGACTTGATATTAATGGGGTGCCGCCGGTAGGTGTATCAAACCAATCAGCAACGCCAGATGGGGCATCAGCGTGTAATGTGATTACAGAGCCGGAACATACTGTGTTGTTACTGGTAACCGTGGGCGATTGCGGTGCCGAAGTTACTGTTGCAGATACAGCCGTGCGCTCGCTTGTACATCCATTAACAGTAGAAGTGACAAAGTAATACACCGTTTGCTGCAACGACTGGATTGTAAGCGTTGGCCCGGTATTAACCACGTTTGTGGAGGTACTGGTGGTATACCAGCTATAATTATCGCCGTTACTTACCGATAGTGTAACCGCGCTGCCTGCGCAAGCTTTAACGCTATGGGCTACAGGTTTGCCTAAAACGTTAACAGAAACACCTATCCGCGCACTTGTACAACCAGCGGTAGTTGCTTCAACATAATAGGCCGTAAAACCGGTAACCGGAGGCGTATCATAGCTAACACCGGTATGAAACGGGGTGCCGCCTGCTGCCTGTGTATACCATTGAAAACTATCACCAGGTGAAGTAACCTGAAGGTGGGCGCTTGTGCCCTGGCAAACCGTACCGCCGCCGGTAACTACAGGCGCCGTGGGTGTTGGGGTAATACTTACAGCAATTGTTTTATTAGCCGTACAACCCGAAGCTTTGTCGGTAACAGTAACGGTATAATTGCCTGCTTTATTAACGTGAATAACATTAACAGTTTCGCCGGTGCTCCATGCATAATCATAATTGCCGGTCCCGCCAGAAGGTGTAGCTGTTAAATCAATAGTGTTGCCTGCGCATATGCCCGGTTCGGAAGAAGATATAGCGACAGTTAATGAGCATGACTGACCAAAGCCACGCAGCGAAATAAGTAAAAAAATAAAAATAAGTAGACGGCTCTTCATTTACCTCGATATCTTTTAGTTTTCAGCTTTTTTGATAATAAGGCAGGGTTAATAAACTTCCAAAACGGGATAAATGATTTACAACCAATAATATAACATAACGCACCGTTCACAAACGAAATCAAATCTCGACCTTTATACGTAAAACAAGCAAAATTGTTTGATATATGGTAATATTTTCGGCTTGATTTTCTCTTTTTTATAGCTAAATTATCTTTAAGTTAAAAATAGCGTAAAAATCAGGGTCTAATGATCAGGGTTGAAATACATTTTAATTATCCCCCTATTTTTCTTGTGTTACCCTAACCCAATCAACAAGCATTTTTGCTTTATTTTTCTTAATAAGCCCCACTGTTGATGCAGGCATGCCATTGTAAGGCGCGGTTACACCGTTTACTTTTACCGGGTAAGCACCGCCCAATGCATAATTAAGGATGAGGTATTTTTTATTATCAAACGCCCACTTCCCATAATGCGCGGTCATCTTTTTATTTAACCTGAACATGAGTTTACCATCATATTTAAAACAAAGGGCGTCGGGCGTCCATTCTACAGCATAAATGTGCCATTGGGTAACATCATTACCTACGCCAAAATACTGGCGGTTTACAAATGGTGTTTCGCCGCTGTAGCCGGGGCCATGCACGGCGGCGCTGGCCCAATCCTTTTCGCCTACATATTCCATAATGTCAATTTCGCCGCAGGCTGGCCACATGCCGTTTCCCAACATCCACCAGGCCGGCCAAAGGCCGGCGCCTTCGGTTAATTTAATCCGCGCCTCAGCTTTTCCATAGTTGAATTCAAATTTATCTTTGGTGTTTATTCTACCTGATATGAAATCGAAATCCTGTCCGTCTTTTGTTTTAAAGCCAGGCATCCACTGCGGCCTTATTACCAAAGCGCCGTTTTTAGCCCCTTCAGCCGCTGCACCACTAACCAAAAACGTGGTCGAGTTGGTGTCAACATAAGCCTGTAGTTCATTATTCACATGCATGCCTGTTACTTCGGCGTTCCATTTATTACGATCGAGTTTTTTGCCCGCGAAATCATCAAAAAAAATGACTCTCTCTTTTATTTTAGCACCGGCTTTTTTATTTTGAGCCAAACATACCGCCGATACAACGAACACGCCGCAAAGGGAAAATATAAAACTGTAACAGTACTTTTTCCAATTCATGTTTTAATGATGATTGACAGGTGGTGCCGGCTTTGCCCGCATTAAAGTTAAGCAATATCATTTACCCTGGCGTTACTCGGGCCAAATGTATTGAATGACACTCACTTGTCAATAAAGCCTGATATAATCCACTTCCATTAGCGCGCCGCTAAACGCCGGATTAACCACACCGCAAATTAAGGCTGTACTTTTTAAATGTAAGGATTACTGATTCTGATGGAATACTATAGCCGGCTTACTGTAGGGTTATTACAAAAAGGAGCAACTTCCCGTCGCTCCTTTTTTGTATTAGTTGTGTTTAAACAGCATCCGATAATGAGCTAAACGTAAAGTCCCTGACCTTTAAAGCGGGTATCAGGTAACTCCGGTAACTTTCTACACTGATGCTCCGCTCCTGCTTGCCCAGGGTTTCCAGGTTGTTGAGCATAATAACCGGGCTCTCGTTAAACCTGAAGTTTTTTACCGGGAACTTAATCTTACCGTTCTCGATATAAAATGTACCATCCCGGGTAAGCCCTGTTAGCAACAACGATTGCGGATCGACCATGCGAATATACCATAAGCGTGATACCAGGATGCCCCGCTCAGTGCTCTTGATCAGGTCTTCCAGGCTGGCATCACCGCCATCCATAATAATATTCGCCGGGCCTGGTAAAGGCTTAACACCCTTTTTATCAGCCCAATAACGACTGTAGCTTAAGTTTTTAACTACGCCTTTTTCAATCCAGCTGGTCTTCTCGCGTGGCAAACCATCGCCACTCCAGGTAGTTGATGGCAGGTCGGGGTTAAAGGGATCAGAGTAGATATTTACTTTTGGGTCCATCAACTGTTCGCCCAGGCGGGTACCGCCGCCCTTTTTACTCAAAAAGCTACGGCCCTCCTCGGCGCTCCGGGCGTCAAAGCGGAACATGTTTTCCAGCAGGTAGGTGGCCGCAACGGGCTCCAGTATCACGGTATATTTACCCGGCTCTATGGCTTTTGCGCCTGATGAGCTTAAACATTTGCCTGCGGCGTATTTGGTTGCCGAATAGGTATCCATCTTACTTACATCCGTAAATCCCCTGGCAGCGTAGCCAGATGCTGTGCCTTCCTGGTTACGGGTGGTAACCGAGAAAGTAACATCGCTACCCTTGTTGTAAGCAAACAAACCTTTAGAATTCATAATAGCGTTAAAACTGGTAGAATTCTCGAGGAACCCGGCTGCCGTCAATTTTGCTTCTTTGGTAACCGCCAGGCTTTTGGCTACCATTTCGGCGCGCGTATCCGGGGTTATAGCTGCTGTATTGGCATTAAAGGTGATAGACTCGGCAAAAGTTTGCGGGCCTAACATCGGCATATATTCTGGGTTGGCCGGTGCTAACTGCGCCAGTTCCTCCGACCGGCGCACTACCCTCTCCAGGGCGGCATCGTCAAATTCATCAATGGTGGCGGTACCGGCCTTTTTGCCAAATACCGATGTTACGGCTAATCCAATGGTACTGATATCGCCGGCGGTTGAAACCGCATTTAAAGCGGTGCGGATATTACCGCCTTCGCTGCCGTTTAAACTTACCTCACACTCCTCGGCTTTTGAATAGGCAAGTACCTTTTTTAGTAAAGCCTGGGCTTCTTCTTTATTTAATATAGGCATAATTCAATTATCCGATCTTTCTTTTAGTGTTGATTACATTAACTCCCTTAAATAACGCGGTTGCTGACCCATGCGATACCGCACTTGACTGGCCCGGCTGGCCTTTGCCGTCATTAAAGGCTCCGCCTAAACGGTAGTCGCGCTCGTCGCAAACCTGGTTACAGGAATTCCAGAACTCCTGTGTGTTAGCCTGGTAGGCAACGTCGTTAAGCATCCCGGCTATCTTGCCATTCTTAATCTCATAAAACAGCTGCCCGCCAAATTGGAAGTTATAACGCTGCTGATCGATAGAGAACGAGCCATCGCCAATAATGTAAACACCTTTCTCGACGTTCTTAATCATCTCATCAACACTCAATGGGGTTTTGCCAGGTTGCAAAGATATATTTGGCATACGCTGAAATTGCACATCCTGCCAGCTTTGGGAGTAACAGCAGCCTTGAGACTCGGTAAGCCCGATAATATGTGCCTGGTCGCGGATGGCCTGGTAGTTAACCAAAGTACCTTCTTTTATGATATCCCATTTTTTGCACTTAACGCCTTCATCATCATAACCTACAGCGCCTAATGAACCCACCTGGGTTTTATCGGCCACAATATTTACGGCCTTGCTGCCAAAGTTAAACTTGCCCGATTTCCATTTATCCAGCGTAAGGAAGCTGGTACCGGCAAAATTAGCCTCGTAGCCCAGCACGCGGTCAAGCTCGGTAGGGTGACCAACAGACTCGTGAATGGTTAACCATAAATGCGAAGGGTCAAGCACCAGGTCATATTTGCCCGGCTCAACCGATTTTGCTTTTATTTTATCGGCAGCCTGTTGGGTAGCAAACTTCATATCTTCAATCATGTCATAACGCTTTTTGTAGCGGGTAGTTATACCAGCCACTTTCTCGCTATCCAGCGGATCAAGATACTCGTATCCCATGCCAACCGGCGAGCTTAGCGATCTGCGGGTTTCAAATGAACCTGCAGCAGGATCTATTTTGGTTACAGTAAAACTCGGGAATAAGCGGTGTACATCCTGGTCGATATACGAACCATCGGTTGATGCAAAGTATTTTTGCTCGTTTACAGCAAACATAATCGAGTTTACAAAGTTGGCGCCGCCTGCCATAGCCACGCCATTGGCATTCAGCAACAGGTCAACCTTTTCTTTGATAGGCACTTCAAATGCGTTTTTGGTAAGCGGCGTTTTCCAGCTTACTTCGCCGTAACCTTTTTGAGGGGCAAGCTCTACGGGTGCACCTCCAATTTTTGCATTGGCTTTGGCAACTGCAACTGCTTTCAGGGCAGTTTTAGCCATGCCCTCTTTGGTTACATCATTAGTTGCGGCAAATCCCCAGCAACCATTGGCGATAACCCGGATACCGATACCGTACGATTCGGTATTAGCTACATTAAGCACCTTATTTTCGCGGGTAACCACAAACTGGTTAAGGTAGCGGCCAATCCTAACATCGGCATAGGTAGCGCCGTTTGATTTGGCGGCGTTTAAAGCCACATCGGCCAGTTCTTTTTTGATCTTTACATCAACGCCTTCCAGCGCCTGTACAGGATCGATTGTTTTACCGAGGGCATTCATACCGGGCAGCATTAAAGCCCCGGCACCCATACCCGTTAAATAGATAAAGTCACGTCTTCTCAAAGTTTATTTCCTCCTTTTATTACTTATATAACTACCGAAACTTAGCCTCTAACCACAAAAAAGCGCAAGCCATCAGCAGCAAAACATAAAAATATATTTTACTTACAGCAATCGTGGCTTTTTCGTGTATCTGTTTCGTTACATTGCTATTAATAACGTTATTCGCGATGTAGGCCTTGGTGTCGGCTTGCTTTTTTAGCGCCCTTACCTTTTTCCAATCATCGTAACTATAAACGTAAAACCAGTTTAAAGCCCCGTTGCTTTGTTTTACAGCTTGCCAGCCAACCGTCTGCGGCCAATAGTTAACCTTCCATTGAAAAGGGAGCTTACTACTTTGTATTGGGGCGATAACTGCGTTGTCAATTTGGATTACCGATGGCACTACTGCGCTCTCCAACTGCAATTCAACCGGATTTGATACTGTTGGTATAGCCGATTTTACTGTCCAGGATTCTGGTGTGGCAACCTTTCGTGCTGCCTTGGCAATCAATAACGACCATAAGGCTGAATAGTCGGCCTTATCACCGCTCAATATCCAGCTGAATGTATTATTCAAGGGTGTAAATACCAATTTACCGGCACCGGCTAACGCATTGGCTGCTAAAACATGTCCGTGCTCGTCATTAATCAATGATTGGGTATTAGCCTGGTTTGCCAGGTAAACCATTCCGGCATTCAATTTGGCTGTATTATTAGTTTTGCCTTGTACGCTGAGCGATACCGGTACAGGATCTTTCACCGCCAGCCGGTCAGCAGGAAAATCACGTTGCAGCCAGGAATTTGATCTTAAGCTACTATCAGCCCGGATAACTACCCCCAGGCCTTTTTGGGTCACTTCCTGTTGTAAAGCGGTAGCCTCGGCTCCGTTTAGTGTTTTCAAAACGGAGAGGTCGGCAATTAAAACATCGAATTTGCCAAAAACCGACGCCGATAAATGATCAAGCGGAAATTGATCCAGGTTGATGAATTCTTTATTGAACTTATCTTTACTGATTGCCGAGCGCACAGCCACCGCGAATCCATTCCCGGAAAGCCAGTTCTTTAAAAACCGGCTCTCAAAATCGGGCGATGCGGTTAGCATTAAAATATTCAAAGGTTTGGCCGGTTCAATTTGAACGGGGATATTTTGGTTCTCGAGCGTATCTATTCCGGCTATGACCAATAACTTATAAACGTTTTTACCCGGATTTTTTGGCGTACTCCTTAAATTAAACGGCCCAGCCACGCCTGGTGGTATGATTACCGAATCCAGCCCCGTACTTAAGCCTTTTAGTACCAGTTTTATTTTTTGAGGCAAACTGTTTTTATAAGTACCCACAATGTTAATCTCATCTCCTGCTTTCAGGCGTTCATTCCAACTGATAGCGCTTATCCCTTGTTTAAAAGCCGCAGGGTGGAATATTACGGGTACGTGATCCAATCGCTGCAGTTCCTCCTTGTCCAAACCGTCACCCAAGATCCGTATTTGTGTAATTGTCGAATCGGATTTCAAATCTACTAAATCATAGATCAGTGTTGCTTTTGGAATCTTTTTGCTGATTGCGCTATTCAGGGTGAATATTTTTTTGGTATTGTACCTGCTCACGCTGTCGGCACTAAAGCCTTCGGTTAGTAATAGTACTTCCCTTTTATCCTGCCTGTTTACATCAACCCTGTAAGTTAAAGGTAAAGCAATACAGGCTAATGCTATTATGGTCGTTATAGTTGCAAGCAGTCGTAAAACCAAACGCGATTGATTCGCCCGAACATATTCCTTCCAAACCGCGAAAGCAGCAATTAAAATGCAAATGATGATAACAATGGCGTTCCAGTTCATTTGTATTTAGCGGTTTAAGCGGTTAAGGTTTTTATAATACTGCTGCGATAAACCCAAATCAGCAGGGTTTTGCGCTGCAACCGGCAATTTATCAGCTGGAATTAGTGTTTTTTGAATAGCCCTTTCTACCAACGGGATATCGCCCGGCTTAATTTTATCTGGTTTCGATAATATCCTGCGCATGGCACTTAAAGCCGGCAAATAAGCACCTGGTTGAGCCGTGGCCTTTGAACTGAGCTGCTGATTGGCTAAAGCAAGCACATGTTCATCTGCATCGCTCATTTTTGGCACAACCTTAAGCTGCGCTAAAACCTGCACCGCCTTTTTTAAATTTTCATATTGATCGGTACCGGGTTTAACATCCGACTTATTGATGGGTTGATTGATCTTCGACAGATCGCCGCTTAAGCGTTTTTCTAATTTTAACGCCGGTGGATTATAGGAAGTTTTAGCTACATACATTCTTGATTTTTGCTGCAAATCTTTTAACAATCGTAGTGCTTTATACTCAAATGGCAATGCGTCTTGTGGTTTGTAAAGCCTTAATTGCAATTCGGCCTTCCACATTTCTGTCAACGTGGCTTTGAGTTGTTTTTTAAGTTCGGGGGCAAAAAACTGGGCATCTTCGGCGTTATCGTGCTTGTCGGTGTATTTATCTAATATTACCGCAGCATTACCATAATTTTTGATATCCCCAACCGGATCATCTTTCACATCCGCGGGATTGATGTCCGATTCTGATTCTTCGCCCAAAAACTTACCATAGCGCAGCCGGAGCAACTTTTGATCAACCCCCAGGTCATTGCTCCGGTCATTAAATTTTGTTGTACTGATACTATCCTTGTCTTTTAATAACTTTTCGGTGTCAAGGATGATCTGCCGTTCACTACGGAAAAATTCCGGCTTCTGGTTTACCCCGCTCAGCATACCATCCATACTCAACAACTGTGCAGTATCCTGGATAGATACGGTATAGACGTCCGTCCGGCTTTGCTGCTGGTGGGTATCAGTAGCCTGTATATAAAAGTAAAGTTCATCGCCTGGCTCCATATTTAAGGCCGGCAAACTAATTAATTTTTGTAGGCTATACTGTGGCTGGTGCGAACTGAACGAGGTAGAAAAATCGAGTTTATACTCTTTAAACTTTACAGCTTCGCCGCTTCCTTTAGCTACCGTCGCCAAAACAAGCGCATTTGCTACGCCGTAATCATCATCGACAGTTGCATCAATATTTACCTTTTGCGCCTCGCCTGCATCAATATAGGTGTATTGTTTGGGCGATTTGATATGGATAACAGGCGGCTGATCTGTTATTACCTGCACCTGGTATAAATCCGATAGCTTCCCGTCTACATTAACCTGGTAAAAACCAGGCTTGTTAATCAGTTTTTGAATTTGCCAACCGGTTTTGTCCGGGCTGATATTTTTAAGGTTGATAATTTCCTTATCATTAAACAGCAATGCCACCTGTTTAACAGCTATATTGGTGGCGATTTTCCAGCTCACAGTCGCGCCATCCTCTACATTTAAAGTAAACTTATCCTGGCTACGAGGCTGTTTACCTGTGTAAACGGGCGGATGTACTACAACGTCAATCGAGGATATTTGAGGCAATACCTTTTCGGGATTGGCATTATTTTCAGTTGATGAGGCCTTTCCTGCCAAAGATTGATTTGTTGCCGACGGCTTGTTTAGTACCCAGGTCAATCCAAATGAAAACAAGAGCAATAATAGCGCAAGTTTAGCACGCTTTAAAAACGAATTATGCCACTGCGGGACAGCCTGCAACTGAGTTTCCACCTTTTGTAACTGCAATGTTTCCAGCAGGTTTAATTCTGATACTGGTTTTAATACCAACCCGCTGCTTTCTTCCAGTTCGGGATATTGTCGATCAAGGAAATTAGCTATTAAAACGTCGCTGGTTTTCCAGGCCCGATGATTGAACAGAAAAATTACCAGGCATAATACAAATAACGGTAACGCCCAAAGCACCGGCACTTTAAATAAATGCCTTAGCAAAGCAATTGAAAGCAGCGATATTGCGGCGGCAAAAAGCAAATCGGCAAGCAGCTGATAACTGATATACCACCTGCGTATCGCGTTTATTTTATCTATTCCTGTAGGTTCAATCATTTTAATACAGGCTTATTTTTATGGGCAACCCATCTTTCGACAATGAACACAACAACCAGTATCAGCCAGAAATAGCGCGACAAATCTGTTTGCACAATTATTTTACTATTATCTATGTTTTTTGCCGACCAAATTATATTTGGCATCATTTGCTGGTGGTCAATTTTAGTTAGATCACGACTGCTTAATACTTCATAATCAGGATTATATAAAATCAACTTCAATAATAACTTTGGGAAATTATTACTCCAAACCAGGTCATTCCATGCGGGATTGAAACGGGAATAAAAGTGGTACTGTGTAGTTTGTGGGCTTTGCTCCTGCGTTAAAACAGGGTTGCCATAGCCATCAACCCAAATAGGTTTACCGTCCGAAATTTCATTTCTAACCAGTTTATAAATTGCTGTGGGCTCTTCCCTTTCGGCTAAAGCAAAAGCGCTGTTGGTTTTTATTGATGATGATTCCGCCCCGATCTTCCCCTGCTGATAGCTTAACACATGGGCAGCTTTACCCAGGACATTGGCACCAACAGGTTTATCGGAGAGCCAAAATAACCAGTCCTGTTTTGCCGGTATTTGCGTCGTATCAGCATATTTTTTGACTATAATCTTATGTTGGGTAAAATCGATAATCGTCTGTAAGGCAGCACCTAAATACTTTTCATCAACATCGTATTTATCGCTATAGATGGCCACCCGTAAAGTGCCCGTATCAATCGGCGTGTGTTTTTCCGGGGCCGTTTTCAAGTTGATAACGGGGCTGCCATGGTTAACATTTACTATGAATGGCGATTTTGGATCGCCCGCGGATTGAATAATATAGTTTGTAAAATAAGTACCCGACGGCCTGCTATTTCCTTCGATAACTTTTATTGAATTATTACTGGTGAACCATGCATTTTCGACCCATGTGCTTACCGAATCGGCTGGGGTATAGGTTTGCCAGTGCAGGTTGAGCGACACTGATGGTTTGTTGCCGGTAAAATACTTTGCCTGGTTTGGGGTAAGTAAATAAACCGGCAGGGTTGGCGGTAGCTTTTCGTTTAATTTTGCCACCAGGCTCCAGTAATTTTTTACTTCAGGTTTATCTTTTAATAAACTATCATTCAGCGTTTTATTTAATTCAAAACTCTTAAAACTTTCATCAAGAAAATGAAACTCATAGCCAATTTTAGCCAAAGAATCTACAATAAATTTCAAATTTTTACAGGTTTCTTTCAGGTTGGCTTTAGGGATAAGCACCCACCCTTTTGTTTTGGCTGTTGCGTGGTTGCGCTGCCAAAAAGGAGCCGCTAATAAAAAAGCAAGCGTCAATAAAAACAGGCATCGTAAAATAAATAGCAACACATCGTTCAGTTTAAAGCTCCGGCTGCTTTTTTGGGCCGCCGCGGTTACCAGGGCGATGCTGCCAACCTTTAGGGTTTTGCCCGGCCTGATGTTCCATAGGTGTATCACTACCGGGATGCTTATCGCGGCAATGGCAAACAACCATATGGGATTTAAAAACTGCACCTTTATTTTAGTTAGTGAATTAGTGAATTAGTGAATTATTGATTTGAAGAATAAATAAATTTAAACAGCACATTCAAAATTTGCTTTTATGTCGTTGTGTTAAAAAATCGCGCAGGGCTTCATCCAGCGGCTGGGCTGTGCTGAGCATCCTGTAATAGATGTGTTTGCCCAGTAATTGCATCCGGATTGCCTCTAAATGGCTTTTCAGCTTTTGCTGGTAGTCGGCTGCCTGTTGGGTATTTATTTCGATGGTGTCCCCGGTTTCCAGGTCTTCTAAAGAAGCATATCCGCCAAAATCAAAATCAAGCTCATTTTTGCCCATCAGGTGAAATACTACTACCTCGTGTTTTAAAGCTGTTAGTGAATCCAGCAGTTTATTTATCTCGCCATCAGCCTGGTACATATCGGTAACAAATACCAATAGCTCCTTACGGCCGTCGCCGGCAAACAACTCTTTGTAATGAACAGGCTGTGTAAACTTACCATTGGGTTTAACCTGTTGCAGGTGATAAAACAACCGCTGTAAATGTTGCGGATCGGGTTTGGATGCCAGTGAAAACAGACCGCCATCCTGGAAAACGTACAACCCTACCGAATCGCCCTGCAAATTGGATAGCCAGGCCAGCGATGCCACCAGGAAACGGGCATAGTCTATCTTTTTTATCCCGTTATCATCATGATCCATCGAAGCACTGGCATCAACCAAAAACTTCACCGAAATACTGGTTTCCACCTCCGATTCGCGAATGTAATAACGGTCACTCCGGGCAAACATCCGCCAGTCCAGCCAGCGCAGGTCATCGCCCGGCTGATAGCTGCGGTACTGGCTAAACTCAAGCCCTGGCCCCTTCACCTTGCTTTTGTTAAACCCATTCATAAAGCCATCAATAACCGTTTTCGCCAGTAATGGCAAATCCTTAATGCTCATTAATACTTTTGGATCAAGCTGCATGTTGATTTCGGATTTTTCTTAAAAGCGTCATTGCGAGGAACGAAGCAATGACGGTAGTTTTGGACATTGGTTTAACTATATTTCGTTGCATGTCATGCCCGTTTTTTTCAGGATCATCCTGATGGTCACTCGCAATAACGGGTATTAAATCGTTTTAGGCCTTGTTATTGTTTTTAACAACTCCGCCGTCACTTTATCAGATGTAATACCCTCCGCCTCGGCTTTAAAGTTCATCAAAATGCGGTGCCTCAACACAGCCGGGGCCATAGCGTGGATATCTTCCATCAAAACGGAGTAACGTCCTTTTAATAATGCCCGTGCTTTGGCAGTTAAAATTAGCGCCTGCCCTGCCCGCGGGCCTGCTCCCCAGCGCACCCATTCTTTTACATAGCTTACGGTAGTGGTATCAGGGCGGGTGGAGCGGATTACCTGGCTCACGTATTTTACCAGGTCTTCGCTTATAGTAACCTGCCTTACCAGGGCCTGGGCCTGAATAATCTCTTCGGCGGTTATTACTGCTTTAACATCGGCTTTTTTGGTGCCGGTAGTTCGGTTCAGTACTTCAAATTCTTCCTGCTCGGTTGGGTATCCAATTTTTATCAGCAATAAAAAACGGTCTAACTGGGCTTCAGGCAATGGGTAAGTGCCGGCCTGTTCAATGGGGTTTTGCGTAGCAAGGATAAA
Organism: Mucilaginibacter sp. P2_A5; assembly: GCF_056404995.1. Classification (NCBI taxonomy): domain Bacteria; kingdom Pseudomonadati; phylum Bacteroidota; class Sphingobacteriia; order Sphingobacteriales; family Sphingobacteriaceae; genus Mucilaginibacter; species Mucilaginibacter sp. P2_A5. The sequence goes on along the minus strand of NZ_JBFUCY010000001.1, from coordinate 329,619 downwards.
AAAAGGCTTATCCAATGGATAGGTTTGGCCACCGTAGGTTACCTCAAACTCCTGCATCGCTTCCAGCAATGCCGATTGCGTTTTGGGCGGTGTACGGTTAATTTCATCGGCCAGGATGATATTGGCAAACAATGGTCCTTTATTAAATTTAAAGAAACGCTTACCTGTAGCATGGTCTTCTTCCAGTATTTCGGTGCCTATGATATCTGTCGGCATCAAATCGGGGGTAAACTGGATGCGCCTGAAGGCCAGGTGCAGGGCTTGCGACATGGTTTTCACGATGAGTGTTTTGGCCAGGCCGGGCACGCCTTCCAACAGGCAGTGGCCTCCGGCTAAAAATGCCACCAGCAACTCGTCCAGTATAGCATCCTGCCCTACTATTACCTTTTGAATTTCGCCTTTTAAAGCAGGCAATTTGGCAAGCAGCGCTTTTATATTATTTTCGGTCAGTTCCAACTTAATACGTTTTAATGTACTCTCACAATATATTACCCTTTTGAGTAACTTTCACTATTTTTTATTAAAAATTAAATAAAGTATCCAAAACTTTACAAGCAATGCAAACAAATGTAGCATCAGCATAAAATATTGTACTACTTTTAAGGTTTTAAAACAGGATGTCTTTCAGCGGAAAATTTACGTTCACCAGGTTAAGTTACCACTCGGGCGATTGGGATACCGATCAGCGCATGCCATCAAACCTGCTTAATTCCCTGTTGGAGTATACCACCATCCCCATCGATCTGCAGGAAAAAGTGATCCCCCTGAGCAGCGACGATATTTTCTTATATCCCTTTTGCTACCTGAGCGGCCACAAGCTTGTGCAGTTTGATACCAAAGAACGGGCGAATTTTAAAAAATACGCAGAGAATGGCGGTTTTATTTTTGTGGACGATTGTAACCATGATATAGACGGTCTTTTTGCCAAATCATTCGAAGCACAAATGACTGCTTTGTTTGGCCCAAACGCGTTAAAGAAGATCCCCAACAACCATAAAATATACCACTCCTTTTTCTCTTTTGACAAAGGCCCCCCTACCACCAGTTTTGAGTTAAACGGCTGGGGCGACGACCTGGTGCATGATTACCTGAAGGCCATTGAAATTAATGGCCGCATTGCTGTTTTGTACAGCAGTAAGGATTATGGTTGCGAATGGGACTATGATTATAGGAACAAGCGTTTCCTGGCCGAAGATAATACCAAGTTTGGGGTAAATATTATAATGTACGCGTTAAATAATTGATCATTTTATTTGATTGGATTTGAATTTTTCGTTAATTTCCCGAAACCTAAACACGGATAATTAATGATAAACGAATACTACATTTTAAAGCATGGCCAACAGGACGGTCCTTATACACATACCCAGTTGATGGATATGAATGTCGAAGCTGATGATTTTCTGTTATCGCCATTAGCTGAAGGCTTGCAACGCGCGGGTGATTTACCCGAATTCCAGGAATACTTTATAGCGAACGGCATATATCTGCCTAATCAATACAATGTCGCGAGTTTTTGGTGGAGGTTACTTGCTTATGTTATTGATTATATAATTGTGATGCTTGGCCTGATGTTATTAGCAACAGCATCCGGTGCTTTAAGCGAGTTGCTTCATAGTCCTGTTGATTTTGAATCGCAGGAAGTTGACCTTTTATTGAGATTTGTAATTATCCTGGCGCTTATCGCGTATAATTCAATATTTGAAGCTACCACGATGCAGGGCAGCATCGGAAAATTAATTTGTAAGCTTATTGTTGTTGACGCGGACGGCGAACGATTGACTTTTGGCAAAGCCTTATCCCGTAATTTCAGCAAAATCCTTTCAAGCCTGCTTTGCTGCATCGGCTTTTTAACCGTTTTATGGAACCCCATGCGCCAGGCCTGGCATGACCAGATAGCAAAGACGTATGTAATAAGAAAATCTTAAGATAATCCGTAACAAATCACACGATCTTGCTTCAAACACTTAAATATTCAAACTTCGCTCATTATATTTAGGACTTAAAACTGACTGACCTTGAAAAGAAAAGATTTCCTTTACCTAACCGGAATGGGCATTAGTGCATCCATGCTTAGCAGGATCCCCGTTTTCGGTTCGCCCGTTTTGCCCGGCCATGATATGAGCCCGGTTGACGTGGCCCTTAAAAAACGAATGGCCGATGTGGTTTTAAATGCCGCCCGGTCAAAAGGCGCCACTTATACCGATGTGCGCATAGGCCGCTACCTTAACCAGTTTGTGGTAACCCGCGAAAACAAGGTTGAAAATATAGTTGATACCCAATCGTACGGTATGGGTATCCGCGTTATTGCCAACGGTTGCTGGGGTTTTGCCGCTACAGATAAGCTGGATAACGACAGCATAGCCAAAGCAGCCGAGCTTGCCGTAGCTATCGCCAAAGAAAACGCCCGCATCCAAACCGACCCGGTGCAGTTGGTGCCTCAAAAGGGCCATGGCGAAGTAAGCTGGAAAACGCCGATTGAGCGCAACGCGTTTGAAGTGCCGATGAAAGAAAAAACAGATTTACTGCTATCTGTAAATGATGCAGCCATGAAAGGCGGCGCCAATTATGTAAACTCTATCCTGTTTTTAGTAAACGAGCAAAAATACTTTGCATCGACCGATGGTTCATATATCGACCAGGATATCCACCGCATCTGGCCGTTATTCGCCGTTACTAAAATTGATGCTAAAACCGGCAAATTTGAAACACGCCAGTCGTTAAGCGCACCACGCGGCATGGGTTATGAATACATGACCCCACGCGAAAGCGATAAGATAAAAGGTGTAACAACCCTTTATAAAGACAGGTATGATATGCTGGAAGATGCCCGCGCGGCAGCTACCCAGGCCGATCAAAAGCTGAAAGCAAAATCTGTTGAAGCCGGTAAATACGATTTGGTTTTAGATCCAAGCCACCTTTGGTTAACCATCCACGAATCTGTTGGCCACCCCACCGAGCTTGACCGCGTATTAGGTTACGAAGCCAACTTTGCAGGTACCAGCTTCCTTACGCTGGATAAATGGGAATCAAAAAAATTCAACTTCGGCAGCAAAAATGTAAACATTGTGGCCGATAAAACCCAGGTTGGTTCGCTTGGCGCCGTGGGTTATGATGATGAAGGTGTTGAGGCAAAAAAATGGGATATTATTAAAGACGGCGTTTTGGTTAACTACCAGGCTATCCGCGACCAGGCACATATTATCGGTTTAAAAGAATCGCAGGGCTGCTGTTATTCGCAAAGCTGGCAGGATGTGCAATTCCAGCGTATGGCCAACATATCGTTACAGCCGGGTAAAGTGCCTATGGGCGTAAATGATATGATCAAAAACGTAGAAAAAGGCATTTATATCATTGGCGATAGTTCGTTCTCGATAGATCAGCAGCGGTATAACTTCCAGTTTAGTGGTCAGCTGTATTATGAGATCAAAAATGGCAAAATCGTGGGTATGCTGAATGATGTGGCTTACCAATCAAACACGCAGGAGTTTTGGAACTCATGTGCCGCGGTATGCGATGCCAATGATTATCGTTTGGGTGGCTCGTTCTTTGACGGTAAAGGCCAGCCTATGCAGGCCAGCGCCGTATCACACGGATCGTCTACGGCATTATTTAAAGGAGTTAACGTAATTAATACAGCAAGAAAAATTTAATATATGGCAATTTTAACAGAAGATGAATGCCGCGCGATATTAAAAAAGGCGCTGGGCTATTCAAAAGCCGATGAATGCGAGATCAACTTTGGCGGATCAGACTCGGGTAATATCAGGTATGCCCGCAATACAGTATCTACCAGTGGTTCGTTAAGCCAAACCAGTATGGTTATTTCATCAGCATTTGGCAAAAAACTGGGTGTGGTAACCACCAACGAATATGATGATGCTTCAGTTGAAAAAGCTGTTCGCTTATCCGAAGAGCTGGCACAGCTGGCGCCCGAAAACCCGGAATTTGTATCCTTTTTAGGCCCGCAAACTTACGCCCCCCGGTCAAAAACCTTTGTACCCGAAACAGCGGCTATTACCCCTGCCCTGCGTACAGATATGGTGGGCAAAAGCCTGGATACCGCAAAAGAAAACAAGCTGATAGCAGCGGGCTTTTTGCAAAACAGCGCGGGCTTTAGCTCGATGATGAATTCGCACGGGTTATTTGCTTATAATACATCCACAGATGTTAACTTCTCGGTAACCTTACGCTCCGAGGATGGCACCGGGTCGGGTTACTCAAGCAAAGGTTATAACGAACTGAGCAAACTGGATACACTGGCGCTTACCAAAATTGCTGCCAAAAAAGCCACCGGCTCCAAAGGCGCCAAAGCTATTGAACCAGGAAAATATACAGTGATATTAGAACCTGCAGCCGGTATTGTATTGCTTGAGCAATTATACGGCGGACTGGATGCCCGCAGCGCGGATGAAGGCCGCAGCTTTTTGAGCAAACCAGGAGGCAAAACCAAACTTGGCGAAAAAATGGTAGATGAAAGGGTGAATATTTACTCTGATCCGTCGCACCCGGATTTGCCAACCGGCAGCTGGGCCGGCGATGGACAGCCACAGATAAAAAGAAGCTGGATTGAAAAAGGTGTGGTAAAAAACTTTACCTATTCGCGTTACTGGGCCCAAAAGCAAGGTGTTAAATCTATACCTAATCCCGATGGTATCATTATGGAGGGCGGCAATGCTACTTTGGAAGAATTGATAAAAGGTACCGAAAAAGGAATTTTGGTTACCCGCCTGTGGTATATCCGCCCGGTTGACCCGCAAACGCTATTGTTTACCGGCCTTACCCGCGATGGTACGTTTTACATCGAGAACGGACAAATCAAATTCCCGATCAAGAACCTGCGATTTAATGAAAGCCCGGTAATTATGCTTAATAACCTGGATGCCTTAGGTAAATCGGAGCGTACCGTAAGTGGCGAATCGGGCCAAAACGCGTTGATCCCCCCTATGCGGATCCGTGATTTTACGTTTACTTCGCTATCAGATGCGGTGTAGAGATAGGATAGTAGTGAGTGGTTGATTGGGTTTATTAAGTGAGTGGTTTTTGAACACCTCGCATCTTTAATCTTATCAGCTACTCGCTTAATCAACTATCGACCGACCAAGCCCGGCACTATTAAATGTCGGGCTTGGTTATTTAGGTGACTTATGTTAAAGACTTTAACTATACTCAATTTCTGTTTTACTTAAATGAGAAGAAAAGACGACATTCTTTGGAAAGGGATTCTTGAAGATGTTTTTGACGATTTTTTGCGGTTTGTAAATCCAGACGCCAGTGCTGTATTTGACCTGGACAAGGGCTTCGAATTCTTGGATAAAGAGTTGGAGCAGGTTTTCCCGCCCGAAAACGACGAGTACTCACCAAAGGTGATTGATAAGCTGGTTAAGGTTTTTACCAAATCCGGCAAAGAGGAATGGATTTTGGTGCACGTGGAAGTGCAGGGCCAATATCAAAAAGATTTTGCCAACCGCATGTATACTTACTTTTACCGGATACTGGATAAATATCAAAAGCCCATAGTAGCCTACGCCATATTTACCGAAGCCAATACCAAAGAAAGACCAAACCATTTTGCCATAGACTTTATGGGTACCAGCTTACGTTATACGTTTAACACCTACAAAATAGCCAGCCAAAGCGATGAAGCATTGCAAGCCAGCGATAACCCTTTCGCCCTGGTAGTGCTTACGGCAAAGGCGGCGCTTGCAGGCAAAGACCTAAAAAGCAGCATGGAACGTGACGAACTGCTCCTGAATTTAAAGCTTAACCTGACCAGGCTATTGCTGGCCAAACAGATAGCGAAGGAAAAGATAAGGGTACTGATGAATTTTTTAAGGTATTACATACGCTTTGAAAATCAGGATATAAACACTAAATTTGAACAACAGGTAGAAATTTTAACAGAAAGGAACAACACCATGGGCTTAGAAGAACTTTTATTGGACAGGGCCGAGAAGAAAGGTGAAAGAAAAGGTGAAAAAAGAGGCGAAATAAAGGGTGAGAAAAAAGGTGAATATCAAAAGGCTCTTGAAATAGCCCGCGAACTCAAAAAAGAAGGCTTAACTTCAGCATTTATATCTAAAACCACAAAGCTTTCTGTTGAGGAAATAGAAAAACTATAAGAAACCGCCGTAAACATTCAAAAACACCACTCCTATTGTACGCCGGTTAATTATAATTAGCTTGAATTCATCACGATAAATTTAATAGAATAATTACCACCATGGGTCTCGAAGAACTTTTATTAGAATTGGCTGAAAAAAGAGGTGAAAAAAAAGGACGGCGCGAAGGTGAAAAAAAAGGACAGCGCGAAGGTGAAAAAGCAATGGCTATTGCTGTTGCCCGTGAATTAAAAAAAGAAGGCTTCCCTGTTGCCCAGATCGAAAAATACACTCAGCTTTCGGTTCGAAAAATAGAAAAGCTATAGCAACGCGCTCTAAAGTTATAATCATCTTAGGAAGCCGCCGAGCTTTTTTACCGTCTATTTCCTCCACTATTACTTACAAGCTTTCGCGTCCCTTGCTTATATCTATAACTACCAGAAACGCACGTAAATAGCAGACAGAAACAGCAATATTACTGCGATAAGCACTATCGACGACGATTTCAATTTAAACATCCCTTTATCAACCTCGATAGATTTGGCATTAACCGCCGGCCCTGTTAAGCTTACCAAAACCATCACTAAAAAAGTTGTCAGGAAGGACCAGCCGAGGCATATGAAAAAAGGAATTTCATAAACACCAGCAGCGTTTTTAAAGGCTGAATATAACAAGGTTTCGGGGCCGAATACCCCAACCGCAAACTGGTTGAAAAATACAGATGCTGCAAATCCTGTCAGGATACCAACAATAGCGGCCTCGCCTGTGGTACGTTTCCAAAACATGCCTAATAGAAATGTAGCTAACACACCGGGGCTCACAAAGCTGCTGTATTTTTGAACAAAGGTGTAACCACCTTCGCCACTGATGCCCAGCATATCGTTCCAGGTAAAGGCTACGGCAATTACAAGGCTGCACACAATCGCTATCCTGCCTACCCAAACCATATTGCGCTCGGTAGCTTTGATGCTCATGTAGTTTTTATAAACATCCAGCGTAAAAATGGTAGATATACTGTTTACTTTACCCGCAATGGATGCCACAATAGCCGCCGTTAAAACTGCAAGTGATAAACCTTTTAAGCCCGAAGGCAAAAAGGATAATATGGCCGAGTAAGCGCCGTCTTTTTTGCCGCCAACAAGCATTGGCAAATCGCCATGTTTGTATAGCACAAAGGCTACAATGCCCGGCAGCATTACAATAACCGGCATCAGGATTTTAAGCAAACTGGCAAACAGGATGCCCGTACGGGCAGTATGCAAATTGGCTCCCAGTGCGCGCTGCGTTATATATTGGTTACAGCCCCAATAGTTAAGGTTGCTTATCCACTGGCCACCCGCATACATGGCAAAGCCGGGGAGTATTAAGTATTTACTTATGGTTTCTATCGATGCGCCATGGGCAGGCTTTTTAAAGATGAGGTGAAAATGATCGGGCGAGTCTTTCAGGATCAGTTTTAAACCGGTAAGCGCGTTTTGGCCGAAACCAAATTTATCACTCACAATAGTTAACGATAAATACGTTATGGCAAGCCCGCCAATAATGAGCACCGCAACCTGCACCACATCGGTATAACCAACTACCTGCATACCGCCAAGCGCAATGATTACTCCAAATATGGCCAGGCCAATCATAATTTCATGTAAATACCCCCCACCAAGCAGGCCGTTAATGGCCAATGCGCCAAGGTATAAAATGGCGGTAAGGTTAATAAATATGTACAACGCCAGCCAGAATATCGACATTACCAGCGCCACGCCGCTGTTATACCTGTCTTTCAGGAACTGCGGCATGGTGTAAATTTTGTTTTTGATATACACCGGCATAAAAAACACCGCTACGATGATCAGCGTGGCTGCGCCCAGCCATTCGTAAACGGCTACGGCGATGCCGGCAAAAAAACCATCGCCGCTCATGCCTATAAATTGCTCGGCCGAAATATTGGACGCTATAATAGATGCGCCGATAGCCCACCAGGTGAGTGAACCTTCGGCCAGGAAAAAGCTGTGCGAACTGGAATTAGTTTCTGCTTTCTTACGGCGATAAACCATGTAGCCATACACGGAAACCAAAATAAAATAAGTGAAAAATACGATCAGATCGCCTATGGAAATGTGCTTCAGCATGATTGTTTTTGCAATGGGAATTAGGTTATACCCGGTTCAATTCTCAAATCTATAAAATAAAATGGACTGGCAATGGTTTACGCTTATCAAATGTCAATAACACAGCTTTAGTAAGCTGTTTAACGTTATAATATCCACCAATACATCCTCTCGGGGTATTTCTTTTAACTTGCTCATAAGTTTATAATTTTATTAAAGGAAATGCAATTGGTAAACAGTTCCTTATGGCTATAAAATCCAAACATGCTTAATTACTGCTATACATTTAGCAAAATCATATTATTTATTTGCTTAAACGTTTAACATCTTCGAAATTTATTTTTTTATCTGGCCCTGAGTTTTACATTTGATACCCGGGGATAAACTTCCGTGAAGATATGGCGACAGAACCGATTTTAAATTCAACAATAACCTGCCCGAATTGTGGTTTTCAACAAGAAGAACTGATGCCGGTGGATTCCTGCCAGTATTTTTATTCCTGTAAACATTGCGAAGCCTATTTAAAACCCCTTCCTGGAGATTGTTGTGTTTTTTGCAGTTATGGTTCGGTTAAGTGCCCACCTATACAGCAGGGAACTTCATGCTGTGGCCATTAAACTACAACATTTGCAGCATATGGTTGTAGCTAAGCGCAATCTACCTACCCTAAGAATAATTTTAACAAATTTATATATAATTGAATATCCATGGCCAGCGAACCCAAAAGCGATAAAATAGACATGAAGACACTGGCCAAAGTGCTCAATGTATCTATCGCCACTGTATCAAAAGCCCTTAGGGATAGTCATGACATCGGCCCCGAAACAAAGCTGAAAGTGATTGAAGCCGCCCGTAAACTTAATTACGTGCCCAACCCCTATGCCAGCAGTCTCCGTAAAAAAGCCAGCAACACCATCGCTATTATTATCCCCGAAATTGCCGACAGCTTTTTTAGCCAGGCCATTAATGGGATAGAAAGTATAGTAGCCATAAAAAAATACCATACGCTGATTTACCTTACCCATGACAGCTACGAACGCGAAGCCTACATGTTTACTGAGCTGGCCAGCGGCCGGGTTGATGGGGTAATTATGTCAGTAGCCAGCAATACCGAAGATACCAGCCACATTAAAACCCTGCAGCAGGCGGGCGTGCCCATCGTATTTTTCGACCGGGTTTTTGACGACCTGAATTCGGTAAAGATCACCACCGACGACATGCACAGCGCCTACATAGCTACCAACCATTTGCTGGATGCAGGTTGTAAAAACATCTCGCTCGTTACCATCAAAGGTTATCCCTCCATCCTATCGGCCAGGGAACAAGGCTATAAAAAGGCGCTGGCCGAACGGGGAATCCAGCTAAAGGAAACGGGCATTGTTACCTGTTCAAATAAGTACAACAACGAAAATGTTGAAGTAATAAAAGAACACCTCAGGCTTCAAAAGCCCGACGGCATTATTGCAACGGTTGAGCACCTGGCAACATCAACCTACCTTGCCTGCAATGAACTAAAACTAAATATCCCACAGGATGTTAAAGTGGTTTGCTTTACCAACCAGATAACGGCCCCCATCCTAAACCCGCCGCTCACAACCATTTTGCAACCAGCTTTTGATATGGGCAAAAAAGCCGCGCAATTATTATTTGACCATTTGGCCGGCAAAGCCGTTGAAAACAACAAGGAGATAGTTTTACCCTCAACCCTGGTGGTAAGGGGCTCTTCAATTAGTGATTTAGTGAATTAGTGATTTATTGATTTTCGGATTGCGAAAGATCGAATCAAAAAAACAAGCTATACGATTTAAATTCAATAAACCTTCTCGTAAAACGGGCGATGCCTGCGGCCCCGGGCTGTCTGTTCATACGCCTTCAGGGCATTACACACGGGCCGGTATCCACGCCCATCCCTATCGCAAATCTATCTGAACCTGGATTCCATCAGATTAATCAGATTGCCGGACCTTTTACATTTAAGGACGAAACAAAGTTGACATTGATGAAGATTGTTTTAACTATTTAACATAATCCCACTCACAACTCACTACTCACTACTCACAACTCACAACTCACTACTCACTACTCACAACTCACAACTCACAACTCACAACTCACAACTCACTACTACCCACCATACACCAGCTTCCCGTTCACTATAGTTGCCTGGATATTTATCTGCTCATCAAATATGGCAATGTCGGCATCAAGGCCCTCTACCAAAGCGCCTTTCCGGTCATCTACCCCCATAATGGTCGCAGGGTTTTTGGTCATCATTTTTATGGCTTCGGGCAGCGGCACATCGGCCATTGTCATCATCGTACGTACCAGCCTGTCGCAAGTGGCCACACTGCCGGCAAATGAGCTGCGGTCGGGCAGTTTGGCTACGCCGTTTTCCACAATCACTTTTAAACCGGTATCCTTATTACCCAGTACACTATCGCCCTCCGGCATACCCGCCGCCCGCATGGCATCGGTGATGAGCGCTATCCTATCAGGCCCTTTAATTTTGTAAACCAATTTTAATAAGGGCGCTGGCAAATGAATACCATCGGCAATAACCTCCACATCCATCGCATCTATTAAAAAAGCGGCTTCAATAACCCCGGCGTAACGGTAAGCATTGCGCCTGGTTACACCCGACATGCCAGAGTATAAATGCGTTGCAAGCGTGTAACCGTTTTCAAAAGCTACGGCAACTTCCTCGTAAATAGCATCGGTATGGGCCAAAGCTGGCATGATACCATTGGCCTGAAGGTATTTGGCAAATTTAATTGCACCTGGCAGCTCCGGCGCGGCGCTCCAGCGTTTGATCGCTTTGGAGTAAGCAATAATCTCTTTATACTCCTCCTCGTCAGGATTGCGAATATAGCGCGGGTCCTGTGCACCGCGCTGGTTCATGGCAAAGTATGGGCCTTCCAGGTGCATACCTAAAAATTGGGCGCCCATGGTATTTTTAACGTCGGCTGTGGCGTACAAATCCAGTGTTTTAAGCAGGTCGGCCTTCTCGGCAGTTAATGTTGTGGGCACCATGGCTGTGGTGCCATAGCGGGCATGCGTGCGGGCTATCTCCAGGAAAGCGTCCTCGTTGCCATCCATAAAATCGTGGCCACCGCCGCCATGCACATGGATATCAATAAACCCCGGCGAAACATAGCTACCATGGGCATCAATTACCAGGGCATCCGGTGCGTCGATATCGCGTTGGGATATAGCCGTTATTTTTGTTTGGTTGATGAGGATAGTGCCGTTAACGACGCCCTTGGGCGTGATGATACGGCTATTTGTGATCTTTAATTGCTTGTTCATTTGCTGATAGGCCTACAAGTTAAGCTGATTTGGCGAAACTTAAAGTATCAGCATTAAAAAAGTAACGGTGAGTAATTAAGCGGTTATACTTACAGCTTTTAAAAACTGTCAGGTGTTCCTGAGTAGCAAAATTTCGGAAAACTCTAAAGGGGGGATTACAAACCGACGAAAGACTTACGAAGTTTTTAAAACTTCGTAAGTCTGGTATTTACAATTTGTAACGCGCCCAAAGCCGGACGGGTTACACACCCAAATCCTGCATAATGGCATCAATTTTGGCTTCCAGTTGCTTGTCGGTATCGGCGTAAGCTTCTTTGCTGGCCAGTTTGCCGTTAACACTGCAATAAAATTTGATCTTAGGCTCGGTACCTGATGGGCGGGCAGATATAATGCTGCCGTCTTCGGTAATAAATTGCAATACATCCGAGGTAGGCAGTTCTATAGCTTTGGTGGTGTTGGTATTCAGGTCGGTTTCTACCTGGAACTCGTAATCCTTTAAAGTAACCACCTTCGATCCGCCTAAAGTTGCCGGCGGGTTTTTCCTGAATGTTTCCATCATGGCTTTAATTTCTTCGGCACCGGTTTTTCCTTTTTTGGTAATCGATATCAGTTTCTCTTTGTAGAAGCCGTATTGCACATAAGTATCAATCAGGGCCTCAAACAAGCTGCTGCCTTTGTCTTTGTAATAGGCCGTCATTTCGGCTATAAAGGCGCTTGATACTACCGCGTCTTTGTCGCGCACCAATTCGCCTATTAAATAACCATAGCTTTCCTCGCCGCCGCCAATAAAGGTTTGTTTGCCTTCAAAATGGGTCATTAGCTCGCCAATGTATTTAAAGCCGGTTAACGTATTATAGCAGGTTACATTTTTGGCTTTGGCTATGGTATCAATAAGGTTTGATGTTACAATGGTTTTAACAATGTATTCATTACCGGTAAGCTTACCTTTTTCTTCCCATGCTGTTAACAGGTAGTTGATGAGCATACAGCCGGTTTGGTTACCGTTAAGCAGTATAAACTCATTAGCTGTATTTTTTACGGCAATGCCTACACGGTCGGCATCTGGGTCGGTAGCTAAAACCAGGTCGGCATCGGTTTCCTGGGCTTTTTTTAAAGCCAGGGTTAAAGCTTCTTTTTCTTCGGGGTTTGGATATACCACCGTTGGGAAATTTCCGTCGGGCGTGGTTTGTTCATCTACCAGGATCACATTCTCAAAACCAAAGCGTTTCAATGCTTGTGGCACCAGGGTAATACCTGTGCCGTGGATTGGCGAATAAACAATTTTTAAATCTTTTTGGCGCTTGATGGCCTCGGGCGAGATGGATAATTTAGTGATCCCTTCTAAATAAAGTTCGTCAACTTCCTCGCCTATCTCCTCAATGTTTGCATCAACGCGGTTGAATTTAATTTCGTCGATACTGGCTATTTTAGCTACTTCGTCCATAACCGCCTTATCATGCGGCGATACAAACTGGCCGCCATCGGCACCGTATGCTTTGTAACCGTTATACTCTTTAGGGTTATGCGATGCGGTAAGCATCACCCCGCTTTTGCAACCAAAATGGCGTACGGCAAAGGAAAGCTCGGGTGTTGGGCGCAGCGCCTTAAAAAAATAAACATGAATATCATTGGCCGAAAATACCTCGGCGGTAATGTTCGAAAACAGGTCGGCATTGTTGCGGCTGTCGTGAGCTATGGCAACTTTAATTTTTTCGCCGGGGTATGTTTTTTTAAGGTAGTTTGCCAGGCCCTGGGTAGCGGCGCCAATGGTGTACTTATTAATACGGTTTGAGCCGGGGCCCATGGTACCACGCAAGCCGCCGGTACCAAATTCCAGGTCGCGGTAAAACGAGTCGGTTAACTCGGTATAAGCTTTACTGTCTAATAAAGATTGAATTTCCTGTTTAACACCGGCGTCATAATTTCCTTCGAGCCAGGTGTTTACTTTTTTTAGGATGGATGGGTCTAAGTCCTGCATTGGTATATATTTTAAAAGATGATTGGGTTAACCAGTGATTGTAACAAATATGGTAATAAAATGTGTTTTCAAATCGATATCAAAAAAAATGCAGATTAAAACTGCCTGTTACATTTAAGTGGATAAATGTAATATTTTCCTCAATTATCCTTCGTTTTAAAAATATTAATTCACGCCGCTTGTGGATTAAAGTCTATAAGGGCTGTTTAAATCGATGTTGGTGTACTGATGTGTGAAGCGCGTATCCACGCATCATTGCCTGAAGGCGCCGCTCAACTGGAAAAAACAGCACAGTTTTTAGAGGCGTATCACCAAACAATAATGCTTGTCGAAACAAACGAATCAGAGGTGGGAAGGGATGTTGGGGTGACGAAAAACTATCTCTTGAGCGTAGCGAAAAATGCCGAACACCCTGCATTCCGATAAACCCGTCCCGATGCACTGCGTTTAAGATTTCTCTTTCGCGCCCCGCTCTTTCCCATTCAAGCTCTATCGAAATGACATTTTTCTTTTATTTGAAACGTGACACACAATAGCTCCCGAGAGGAAAAACAAAACATAAGAGACCCGTAAAATTAGTCAACCCTCAATTACCCAAGGCCCGGCCCCGGACTTTTTGAGGGTTGACATATAAATAAATCGCCCAAATAACGTGAGCTTTTAAACAAAGTAATAGATATTTATATAGCTTATATTCACCATATTTATAAAGTTTATATAATCTATTAATTTAAACACATTTTTCCTTTTACTTACCACGGCCAACACCAGGCAATAAGCTATCAGCACCATTTGCTTAACGACATTTTAAAACGTTTTACCGGTACCGGAAAACTCGCCTCTCCCATACTTTGTAATCCAAATGTAATCATCAATTAAATTGTAATTTTTATTTTGGAACGATCGTTCCAAAACGATTATCTTTGAGTTATCAAATAAAAACAACAACATTAAAAATAAAAGTCATGAGCAATTTAACAAACAAAGTAGCCGTTGTTACTGGCGGTAACAGCGGTATAGGATATGCCACCGCCAAAGAATTGGCCGCTAAAGGTGCACAGGTAATTATCACCGGCCGTAATGCTGATACGGTAAGCAAAGCAGCCGGAGAACTTGGTGTAACGGGGATTGTATCCGACCAGGCCAGGTTGAGCCAGATAGATAGCCTGGTAGCCCAGGTTAAGGCACAATTCGGCAAGGTAGATATCCTTTTCCTTAACGCAGGTGTGGCCCTGTTTAGCCCGATGGAAACCGCGACCGAAGAGCATTATGATACCATGATGAACCTGAATGTAAAAGGCGTTTACTTTACCGTTCAAAAATTCCTGCCTATTTTAAACGATGGCGGTTCTATCATATTCAATGCATCGGTAAATGCAGCTTTAGGCGCTCCCGATAGCAGTATATACGCAGCAAGCAAAGCAGCCTTGTTATCATTCACTAAGGTATTTGCCCGCGAACTGGCCTCACGTAAAATCCGGGTTAACTCCGTATCGCCAGGTCCGGTTGAAACCCCGCTTTATGGTAAACTGGGCTTAACCGAAGAACAGGTTAGCGGTTTTGGTTCTGTTTTAAGCCAAAGGATTTTGCTTAACCGTTTTGGCAAACCGGAAGAAATTGCAAACGCGGTGAGGTTCCTGGCTTCTGACGATGCCTCTTTTATTACCGGTACCGAACTTACCGTTGATGGCGGATTAACCGTTAATGCCATTATGTATTAATCAACAGATTTCAATTTTTTGCACCTATTATGGAACGATCGTTCCATATAGGTATTTTTGCCTGCGGGAGGATATCATTATGCCAAGGAATAAAGATTTTGATGAAGACGAACTATTAAACAAAGCGGTGAATTTGTTTTGGGATAAAGGCTATTACGCCACATCGGCGCAGGATTTGGTAACCGGCCTTGGCATTGCCCGGTCGAGTATTTACAATACCTACACCGATAAAAAAACACTGTTTACCAAGGCTTTGCAGCAGTACCAGGCCCAAAATACGGGCGCCGTACTTACCCTGCTCAACAATGCCGGCGACCCGGAAGAAGCCATTAAACAAATACTTTATGGCGTTATCCGCGAGAGCGAGGAAGATACCCTGGCTAAAGGCTGCTTTATGGTGAATACGGCAGTCGAACTATCCAGTCACGACAAAGATATAGCAGAACTGGTTGCTAAAAACAACCAAAGCGTGGAAGATGCCCTGACCAGGATTATGGAGAAGGGCCAGCGCGAATGTCAGTTTAGCACCTATTTACATCCCAAAGCGGCCGCGCGGTTTATTTTCAGCACCATTGCCGGCCTCAGGGTATCTGCCCGCAGCGGCGCTGACATGAGCGTGTTGGAGGATGTTGTACGGGTGGCTTTATTCGCTTTGCGCGGAAGATAAAAACGTTAAAAGGAGTGCTTATTTTTTATTCATTTTTGTGCTTTTTTGTAAGTTTTTTGCGCAATTACCAGCGATTTTTAATCCGTTTTTGATCCATATCACTGTATAATCCTGTTTTAATTGCCCGGCGAGAAAAAAGGCCTTTTTCTCGCCGAAGCCCGGGTCATAGGCTGAAAATATTGTCTCGTCCTAAAAAAAGTTTACTCATCTATCGGTTTATCAAAAACCGTAAGTAATTGATTATTAGTACAAATAGTGTTCCGCACCCCGTTTTACCAAAAACATAAAACGCTGATTATCAACACCAATGCGTTCCATAGCGTTCCATGCGATCCATGCGTTCCGGTGGAACGCTTTTTGGTATCAAGTAGTCTGTATCAAGACGACAGGGAGAAAGTGCAGATGTCGGTAGAGAATGGTACGCAGTACAAAAATTTATTCTCCTGAATTCGAATCTCACAACTACTCACCACTCACTACTCACTCACCACTCACAATTCACCACTCACCACCTTTAGCTTTATTACTACCTTTGCCCTCAATGGACTACTTTAAAAAGCTGCTCGATCTGCTGAATAAGGAAAAAGAAGAAGATCGCAGCGCCTACCTCAAACTTACCGAAAACACATCTGCCGCCGATCGCCGCGCGCAAGGCCTTACCTGGTACCCTATCGCCATCAGGAATACCGAACCCGGTCGTGGCGATTACATTAGCGTAGAAGTTGAACGCACCACACACCAGGATCTATCGCACCAGCTACGTTTCGGGGTACCGGCCGCGTTATTCAGCAATCACGACCCTCAAAAGGACCGCGTAGAAGGCACCATTACCTACCAGGGCGGTAACAGGCTCAAAATAACTTTATATGCCGAGGAACTGCCCGATTGGGCCCGCGACGGCAAACTGGGCATCGACCTGCTGTTTGATAACAACAGCTACGACGAAATGCTGAAGGCCATTAAACAGGCATCGGCATTAAGCGAAAAAAAGGAAGGCCGGTTGGTAAACATCCTCACCGGCAGTACCTCACCAGTATTTGCCGAACAGTTGCAGCCTTTAAATAGCTCACGATTAAATACTTCACAGTTAACGGCGGTAAATAAAATTATTACTGCCCAGGACCTGGCCATAGTTCACGGCCCGCCTGGAACGGGGAAAACCACTACGCTGGTGCAGGCTATCTGTTTATTGGCCAGGCAAACGCACAAGCAAATTTTAGTAGTGGCACCGAGTAATACCGCGGTCGACCTGTTGAGCGAAAAACTGGCCGACGAAGGTTTAAACGTATTAAGAATAGGCAACCCTAACCGGGTATCTGATAAATTGGTTTCGCTTACGCTGGATAGCAAGATGGCCGAACATGCGGATAATAAACTCATCCGCACGCTGAAAAAACAGGCCAGTACCTATAAGGATATGGCGCACAAGTACAAACGGAGCTTCGGCAAATCGGAACGCGACCAGCGCAAGGCCTTGTTTAACGAGGCTCACAAGATCATGAAGGATGTGGCCCTTACCGAGCAGCACATTATTGACGACCTGGTGAACAAAGCCCAGGTAATTACCGCCACCCTCGTTGGCTCCAACCATTACACCATCCGCGAAGTAAAATTCGAAACGGTGGTAATTGACGAAGCCGGCCAGGCCCTTGAACCCGCCTGCTGGATCCCCATCCTGAAAGCGCAGAAGGTAATTTTAGCCGGCGATCATTTGCAGCTCCCTCCTACCATTAAATCAAATGATGCCGCCCGCGCAGGCCTTAGCACCACCCTCCTCGAAAAATGCGTTGCCCTGCATCCCGAAGCTGTTGTTTTGTTGGATGAGCAATACCGCATGAACGAGGCCATTATGAGCTTTTCGTCCCGGGAGTTTTATGGCAATCAGTTAAAGGCTCATGCTTCGGTAGCAACACGATTATTGTTTAATGGAGACACGCCGGTTACCTTTATTGATACTGCCGGTGCAGGTTTTGAAGAGCAACAAGCCGGAACAAGTACCTATAACCCAGATGAAGCGGTACTGCTATTTAAACATTTAAACCGGCTGGTAAGCGAGATAGACCCCACCGATAAATTTCCGACGATAGCCATCATATCGCCTTATAAAGAACAGATCAGGGTATTAACCGAACAGTTGCAGACCAACCCGGATTTGATGCCTTATATCGACTATATTGCGGTCAACACCATTGATAGCTTCCAGGGGCAGGAACGGGATGTGGTTTACATCAGCCTGGTACGCAGCAATGCCAATGGCGAAATAGGTTTCCTTGCGGATATCCGCCGAATGAACGTAGCCATGACCCGCGCCCGCAAAAAGCTGGTGGTTATTGGCGATAGCGCCACCCTGACCCGTTTAAAATTTTATGCTGATTTTGTGGAATATGCCGAAAAACTGGGCGGCTACCAAAGCGCCTGGGAGTACGCGGGCGATTAAGTGGTTGTCGCATATCGCCCTTAAATAGTCGGTTATGCATATCATCGAAATTAATTACTACGGGTATCTTTATCGCAACAGAAAAAACGATTGATAAACGATGATAAAAATAGGCCGCCCCGATATTAAAGATGCACCTTCCTGGTATCCTTATTTTTTTGATTTAGCCAAAGGCGATGAACTCATAGACGCTTTGGAGGTTAACAAAAGGCAAACAATTGACTTGGCTAAGTCGATCCCGGCATCTGCGGAAGATTATAGCTATGCCGAAGGTAAATGGACCATAAAACAGGTTTTCATTCATCTTGCTGATGACGAGCGTTATTATGCCTACAAAGCTTTTTGCTGCTCGCGGCAGATTGATGCAATACTGGAAATGCCGCAGGGCGATGATTATAATAAGGATTTTAGCGCGCAAAACCGCACCTTAACAGATATAGCCGACGAACTGATAACCATCAGGGAAGCCACCATCAGCCTTTATAAACACATGACCGATGCCATGCTGGATTTCAGATTTGACAAGTTGCCGGTTTATACTGCAAGAAGTGTGGGCTGGATGGTAGTGGGGCACAATGTTCACCATTGTAATATTTTGAGGGAGAGATATTTAAAATAGCAAAAACTTATGTAATGCGAATACCTGTTGTCGCCTAAAAAAGGGGATTACGTCTTTACTTGTGGAGCTATTGTTGGCTTTAGCCGGCGCCTATGATGATGATCTCCATAATGATATTTTTGCTGCTTTAATAAAATAGCGATTATGTAAAGAGCAAACCAAGTTCGCTCTGCAATTTATTAAAATAGCAGGGAACCTCCAGCAATCGGCTGCCATACCAGGAAAACATTTCGCCATCAACTAAAACAACTTTGGCTTTTGGCAGCAACCGTTTAAACTCATCAATATGCTTTTGCTTAAATGGGTATGGCTCGGATGATAAAAATACCACATCGGGGTTTGCTGTAACCAAATCATTAGCAGATACTTCGGGGTATCGTTCTGCTTCAAAAACGTTATTTAGACCGCACATTTGCATCAGGCTATCAATATAGGTTTGCCTGCCTGCAACCATGTATGGTTTTCTCCATATTAAATAGGCTATTTTGATATTTAACGGGTGACAAACAAGTGTATTAAAACGATTCCTGATTTCGTTGCTTAAGGCGTCTGCCTCCAGCTTTTTGCCAACAATTTGGCCAACGCTTTGGATCATGTCGAAAGCTGTTTGCAGGTTATGAATATCACTTATCCAAACAGGGCAAACGTCCATCAGTGCCTCAATCTGGCTTCGTTCGTTCTCCTCTTTATTAGCTATGATCAGTTCCGGCTGCAGGGATTTGATAAGCCCGATATCCAGTTGCTTAGTACCCCCTACCTTTGTTACCACCTTAACTTTTTGTTTTGGATGGATACAGAATTTAGTAACACCTACAATTTCGGCATCCAAGCCTAAATAAAACAAAAGTTCGGTTTGCGAGGGTACTACAGAAACTATACGTTTTGGTATAGCAGGCAGATTAATTACGCGGTTTAACTGGTCGCGAAACTCAGTCATCTTAAAACGCGTTCTTCTCTCCTCTTAAAGCATTCCAGAACGTTAAGAAAACGATCTTCATATCCAACAGGAACGACCAGTTTTCCAGGTACCAAACATCAGCTTCAACGCGTTCAAGCATTGCCTGGGTTGTTTGGGTTTCGCCCCGTAAGCCATTTATTTGTGCCCAGCCGGTAATTCCAGGCTTTAAAAAGTGCCTTACCATAAAGGTGTCTATAAGCTGCGAATATTGTTGTGTGTGGCTAATCATATGCGGCCTTGGGCCCACTACAGACATATTACCCAATATCACATTAAAAAACTGAGGGAGTTCATCAAGACTTGTTTTGCGGATGAAAGCACCCGTTTTGGTAATACGGGCATCGCCCCGGGTTGCTTGTTTCTTGTCAGAATCCTTATTTACCCGCATACTGCGAAACTTATAACACTTAAATGGTTTATTATCCCTTCCTGAGCGTTCCTGCACAAAAAACACCGGGCCCCTTGACTCAAGTTTGATGAGAATAGCCAGAATTGGAAAAAGCCAGCTGAACACAAAGAGAATGATAAATAGCGAAAACAAAACATCAAATAACCGTTTTATAAACCGGTTAAGCATATTTTCCAATGGTTCCGGCCGGACAGATATTACCGGGATATGCCCAAAGCTTTGAATAAAAGTTGGCTTTTTTGCATAGTCATAATACTCCGGGATAAACTTAAACCTGATGAGGTTTTTGTCGGCATCAAGCATCAGCCTTTCAATTGTCGATGCTTCGGAATTGGGCAGCGTACAAAAAATTTCGTCTACTTTGTTATTCAATACGTAGCTGATACAATCATTAGTTCCACCCAAATAAAGATGTTTATCATTTACCATTTCGGGATTATCATCAAAAAAACCCACCAGGTTGTAACCGCGCTCTGGATTTTGTTTAAAGAAACCGTATAAATCGGTCCCTATTCTCCCACCTCCAATGATTATCACCGCCCTGGTGTCTATCAATGATGCCCTGTCGCTTTTGCGTATTGTAAGGAATATAAGTTTCCACAAGCCAAGCAAAAACCCAAATAACGCGAGTGAATAAAAAAGGTATTCGCGTGTAATAAAATACGCCTTTGTGCCTATCAGTATAATTATGGTAAAACAAATAAAGCTTACAAACAGCAGGTAAGTTTTTATAACACCCCGATAAGTTTTAATGGAATCTTTATTTAAAACATGTTCATACAACCCTGTGATATTGGCAGATAACAACCAGATCAAATTAAAAACCAAAACAATGGGCAAATATTTCCGGTTATTTATCCAAAAAATGTATGACCTGTCTTCGATAAAGTAAGAGATTACCATGCTCATATTGAGTATAATATAATCAATGGTAAGGTTCACTGCTTTAATAAAAGTAGCGTATCTGTGAATCATGTATTAGAGCTTGTTGAAGTATATAACACCTGCTAAAATTAGCATATTTATTTATAAATAACAATGTGATAATTGAACGGACAATCAATTACAAATGTGCTATTGCATGCGCGACAAAATTAAAAATTAAGAAATTCATATCAAATCAAATATAAGGTTACCGTAAGTTTTTACAACTATTATATCACAAAAACAAACCCCGATTAAATTATAAACGGCCATCGACTATACTTTTATCCAGTATTCCTTTTATATCATAAATAACTGATGATGGCTTTTTTTTCAACCGGCTATAATCCAGACTGAAAAATTCCCTATGTGATACAGCTACTATAATAGCATCGTACCCACCCGTCAGTTCATCAACTGTCTTAGCAGTTTTAACCCGGTACTCTAATTCAACCTCAGATGGATCTGCCCATGGGTCATAAATCTCGTAACATGCTTCAAACTCGCTTAAAACTTTTACAATATCAATTACCCGGGTATTGCGTACATCGGGGCAGTTTTCTTTAAAAGTAAAACCGAGCACCAGCACATTTGAGTTTTTAACCGGAATTTCTTTTTTTATCATCAGCTTAATAACTTCAAGGGCAACATATGTCCCCATGCCATCATTGAGCCGGCGGCCGGCCAGTATAATCTCGGGATGGTACCCTATCTCCTGCGCTTTTTGGGCAAGATAGTACGGATCAACCCCGGTACAATGGCCGCCAACAAGCCCGGGCTTAAAATTAAGAAAATTCCATTTAGTACCGGCCGCTTCCAAAACAGCATGAGTATCAACACCCATGATCTGAAATATTTTGGCCAGTTCATTTACAAAAGCAATGTTAATATCGCGCTGCGAATTTTCAATTACTTTACAGGCTTCGGCAACTTTTATACTTGGGGCTTTATGGGTCCCTGCGGTAACTATAGTTTGATAAAGATTGTCAATAAAATCGGCAGATTCGGGTGTTGAGCCGGATGTAACCTTCAAAATATTGGTAAGCGTATGTACCTTATCACCAGGATTGATCCGCTCCGGGGAATATCCGGCAAAAAAATCAGCATTAAACTTAAGGTTTGATACCCGTTCAAGTATGGGCACGCATATATCTTCAGTTACTCCAGGATAAACCGTCGATTCATAGATCACCACGTCGCCAGCGTTAAGTACCGAAGCAACCGATTCACTTGCTTTCTTGATTAGGTCAAGATCGGGCCGGTTATGCTGATCTGTGGGTGTAGGTACCGAAATTATATATACGTTACAATCTGCTATATCCTGAATACTGGAGGTAAATACCAATCCGTTGCCATCGCTGTTTCCTAAAACCGATCCTAATACCCCGGCATCAGTTTCCAGCGTACGGTCAAAGGCATTATTTAACTCATTAACCCTGCTTTTTTTAATATCAAATCCTTTTACGGGGAATTTTTTTGCAAACTCAACGGCCAACGGCAATCCCACATACCCCAACCCTATTATCGCAATGCGAATAGTTTCCGGAGCGTTAAATTGTTGCTGGATTTGACTTGACAGATGATCAAACATGTTTAAGCGAGGGTAGATACTTGCAAATATATATTATTTTTTGTGTTGATAAACCATATTATTGACTGTATATCTGGTACACTCCCGTAACAGACCTGTTAGCCGCCGACCCCACCAGCAAGGTGGTAATTTTCTTGTCGATCATCAATTGCTCGGCATAACCCGCAAACTCCTCACCATCAATAATAAGGGGATTAACTGTCATTATTTCTGAAACACCTAAGGTCGAGGTATCGGGATGTTTTAATAAAGCACGTCGCAAATCACCATCGGTAATAATACCTTTAATATTATCTGCCTCGCCAACTATAACCATACCAAGGCGCCCGGCCGACATGTTAAGCAACAACTCTGTAAACGACGCGCCTTCATGTATAAAAGGTAATTTATCGGTACGCATTATATCTTTTACCTTAACCAACAATTTGCGGCCAAGGCTGCCGCCGGGGTGAAAGCGGGCAAAATCATGCTGTTTAAATCCGCGCGACTCCATCAACGCAATGGCAAGCGCATCTCCCATAACCAATGCCGCCGTAGTTGATGATGTTGGCGCCAATTCGAGCGGGCATGCCTCGCGCGCGATTTTTATATTTAAATGATGATGGCTGTTTTTAGCAACAGTAGAATTCACATTACCTGTAACCCCAATTACCAGGTTATTATTCCATTTTAAAAAGGGGATTATACGTAGTACTTCGTCGGTTTCGCCCGAATAGGAAATCAGCATAACTGCATCATTAGGGCCAACCATCCCCAGATCGCCATGGAAAGCCTCACCAGGGTGCAGGAAAAAGCTTGGTGTGCCGGTACTGGCAAGTGTGGCAGCAATTTTTTTCCCTATAAGGCCGGATTTACCGATACCGATAACTACTACCTTACCCGTACAATTTAATACAGCCTCAACGGTTTTGGTAAATTCGTCATCAATTAACTTCACCACATGTTGCAGCGATTCTATCTCGATATCAAAAACTCTTTTGGCAATATCCTTCATTAATGTTATACGTTTTACGTATTAAGTTTTACGTTTTTAATGATAGTTCACGTACTACTTACAACGTAATACGTAAAACCCCGACACTATACAAGCGAACCTATCAAGGCATCCAACTCATGAAGCTTCAGCATATTAGGGCCATCACTAAGTGCGTTATCCGGATCAGGGTGGGTTTCGATAAAATAGCCGTCGGCGCCAAAAGCTTTTGCCGCCAAGGCCATCATGGGCACAAAAGTACGGTCGCCGCCGGTTTTACCGCCTGCGCCACCTGGCCGTTGTACCGAATGCGTACAATCCATACAAACCGGGTGGCCAAAAGCCTTCATGTCATATATGTTCCTGAAATCAACAGCGAGGTTATTGTAACCATACATGTTACCGCGCTCGGTGAGTATTACTTTGGTATTACCGGCCTCCAACACCTTCTGGGCGGGATAAAACATATCAGCCCCCGACAGAAACTGCGCTTTTTTTACATTTACTATTTTACCGGTCTCGGCTGCTGCTACCAAAAGGTCGGTTTGACGGCATAAAAACGCCGGAATTTGCAACACGTCAACCACCTCAGCGGCTATAGCTGCCTGGAAAGGCTCGTGAATATCGGTAATAACAGGCAGCCCGAATTTCTCTTTAACATGCTGAAGCATTTCCATCCCCTTCCCTATGCCCGGGCCACGGTACGAGTGAATGGATGTCCGGTTGGCTTTATCAAACGATGATTTGAAAATCACAGGGACGTTATACTTTTGGCCAACTTCGGCAACCTTTTCGGCAACAGTGTATAACAGTTCCTGGTTTTCCATTACACAGGGGCCTAATATAAAAAACGGCTTCTGCCGCATCTGCTCAAATAACATATTATGTAGGTTATGCGGCAAAGATAATGATAAGCGCGAACTTCACGAATGAAACTGACAGGCACAAATATGCCGGCAGGAATATATCAATTGTTTATAATCTTGAATCTGTTGGGTATCCTAATATGAAATTAGTATCAATTAACATTCGTGAAATTCGACATAATTGGTGAAATTCGTGTTTATATGAATTATTTTGAATTTTATGGCATACCCGAATCATTTAACATTGAACCGGCAAAGCTTAAAAAGAAGTTTTACGAGCTAAGTAAACTGTATCACCCCGATTTTTATGCGGGCGAAGATGAGACAAAACAGCAGGAAATACTGGAACTATCTACCCTAAATAATAAAGCTTACCAGGTGTTAAGCGATCCGGCGCGCAGAATGGAATACATTTTAAAGTTACATGACCTGGTATCTGAGGGGGCAAAACCGCAATTACCGGCAGATTTTTTAATGGAAATGATGGATATTAACGAACGCCTGATGGAAGTTGACAATGCCACAGAATTAGCCTCAATAACATCGGAAGTACTTGCTTTTGAGGCCGATATTAACGAAAGCCTGAATGAACTAACAGCCGGTTATAGCCAACTTGACCATACCGCGCAGGAAGAACGGCGCATAAAAATTGCAAATATTTACTATCGGCAAAAATATCTGTTGCGAATTAAAGAGAGTTTAGATACATTTGCAGCCCGCCTGTAAAAGATCGCAGATCAATAATAACAGAGCATGCCCAGCTGGCGGAATTGGTAGACGCGCTGGTCTCAAACACCTGTGGGAAACCGTGCCGGTTCGACTCCGGCGCTGGGTACGGATAGAAAAATAGACCTATTTAACGAACTGTAAATCAGATAGTTAAATAGGTCTTTTTCGTTAAATTCAACTAAATTCTGTATTTGTATCAATATAGTATTTTTTGGTAAAATACAAATTACTGATAATCAATAGGTTAAAAATACAATAGATTCGACTCCGCTTAGGGGCATTGGCAACCATGAATTTACAATAAACTAATTTACAGCAAGTTACACATTGCATCATTTTAGTCTACAAAGAAATTAAGGTCATTCAATCGTAAAATTGAACCACAATAAACTCATTCATAAGACTATTTACTAATCAGCCATACAGGAAATTTTTAACTTCTAAGGCTTTCCTCCTCTTCCCGTTCTAATTCTTGAAGTATAATTTGCGCAACTATCTCAGCAGCAATAGTTAAGAACTGTTTCTCTTGATCAGAAACAGGCATCCCTTTTATAGGACGACCTCCTAAACGCCTGGCTCGTCGCAATATCGGCTTTTCCATAGTAACAGGTATTTACTTAAACTATAATTACATCCAAATCATTTTGACAGTAAAGACATAAACCTGAACTATACATATAAGTTTGATAGCACAGGCAGAGTTATTACGTTTAACTTGGATTATATCAGCGATGTATCGGGTAATGACCTGTAAAAACCATAACCTCTTGTCTTCTCTTTATCAAAAATAAACATTTGATTACTTTCTGATAACCAATTTGTTTTGTGGTAGTCTGAACGCAGCTATGAAAGAACCAAACGTTACCGGCGATAATCAGAGTTTCAAAGTCTTTAGGTAGCTGCATGCGGTATGGTTAAGCATCTAAAGATGCTATCTCTGATTAGCTAATCAATACTTAGCCTTGTCTCTGACTGAATTTATAATCTCACAGCTTAATTTCTCCCAACCACAACTGCAAAGCATTGATTGTGGCTGATACGCAGCGGTTCGATTACTTCCCCGACGGATTGAGCGTTTCTTTCACTTCTCCGCAGGTCAGCATTTGATTTCCATAGTATGGATTTTCAATAGCCGGTGATTCACTTAGCCAATAGCTTTTTTTCATCGGACAATATTGTCTGTAAACAACAGCTGTGTTCAATTTAAGGCCTTTCACAACCTCAAACATGTTGACCGATAAGCTGGCGAAGTGTTCCCTTTGGTGCGTGATATCTGCACTTTCGGAGATATGCCTGGCGTCAAATTTTAATTTGTCCGCATACTTTGACCAGACGGCCTTTTCTTTAGCGGTTAATTGTGTTGCCGGAAAGGTTGTTAAAGCAGTTATCAACTCTTTCGCTTTGGCATTAACGGCAGTTGCCGTTCCGCTCACCAGCGCATTCTTTACTTCATAATAGGCATTCAGAATACTGCTCGTTTCATTTTTTGTTGCGCTGTAGGCAGTAGCATAGTTTAAGAGAAGTAAGAGAATAGAAAACAAAACAGGTTTTAAGGCTTTCATGATTTTGATATTTGTTAAGTTCATTGCAAACGCAATGTTGTTGATGAAAAGATAAATTAAATTGTATTGCGTACTTTTAAATTTGTAAATAGGGCAGATTAGATTCAATGTTGAGTGCTCATCGTTTAACTCAGTTAATTACTATTGAGATATAACATGCTCAGGTAGCAGGATCAATTTGATAAGATTATGGCCATCTAAGTACCTTCCGGCGATTTGCTTTACATCACTCGGTGTTATGGCGTTTATTAAACCTGTGTTAACATCGGGTTTTGTTAATTTCTCTTCATTTTGAATTTGTCCGGAAATATATCCGAGCCACCATTCGTTAGTGCGAACCTCAGTTTCCCGCAAGCGGAGCATCTCGGAACGCCATTTATTGATGTTGACCTGTTGTGGCCCGTCAGTGATCAGTTTAGTCACTTCATCCAATGTCGAGTGAATTAACTTGTCAACATTTGACGGTGCACAGCCGAAATTCACCATCAGGGAGAAGCGTTCCTGTGGTAATTTGGTAACATTTACAGATGCGCTCGGTGTGTATACGCCGCTTTCTTCCTCGCGTAAGCGTTCCAGCAAGCGTATGGTAAGCACTTCCTTCAGGGCGTCCATGGTATACCGGTTCGACTGGTTGTATTTGAATTTACCGGACCAAACCAATAACACAGTTGCTTTATCTTCCGTGCCTTTAAAAACCTTTTTTTCGTAATTCCCTTCCGGAATGTTGATGTTCAAATCCTTAGCAGGCATTACAGAATCCAACGCCGGTAAGCCGCCGATATATTTTAACAGCAATGGTTGTATCGCATTTACATCAAAATTGCCGACAAAAGTAAATGTACTGCCGGAGGCATTTCCAAAGCGCTCTTTATATATATCGAAAGCTCTATCCAAACTTATCTGATCAATTTTTGAGATACTTGGACCGCTTCTCCGGATATTGTTGTTACCTAATACTGCATAAACCGTATCCTGAAAAACACTGACCGGCGAGTTAGCCCGGTTTTCGAGGCTTGCTTTCGACTTGGCAATCAATCCGGCAAACAGGTCTTTGTCCTTTCTTGGTTGTGTATAGTATGCATACAATAGCTCCAGTGCGTTTTCTAATTCAGCTGAAACTGCGGATCCGCTAACGCCTGTCGTGCGTTCTGACATTTGCATCTGTACCCCAAATTGTTTGCTCGACAAGTAGTTATTCAATTGTATAGGATTATAATTACCTGTGCCGAAAGATGAAATTATGCCGGCCGCATTAGCAGCTGATTCATAATCGCTGTCGCTATACAAGGAGGATCCACCGGGAGTAAAACCATTAAACAGAATCTGATTGTCTTTGAAATCGGTTGGTTTGAGAATAACTTTTACATGGTTAGCAAATTGAATAGTGGTAACGTTTAATAAACTATCGGTGATCAAACTGATGATACGGCCACTCTTTGGTTTAGTTGTAAGTAAAGGTTGTTCAATTACAATGTTTTGGTACTGCGATTGCTTTTCCTGCTCAACCTGGCTCATCCAGATCAGCACCGTTTTTTCATCAGGCAGAATGGCTTTATCCTTATCCGGAGCCATTATTAATATATCCCTATCGTTTGTTTTAATCTGCGTCTTAGCCAGGTTGTTCAGGTCACTTAAATTTATTCCTGGCAAAGATTTTTTGAGCAGCGTATATTCATATTGTATACCCGGGGATGCGGTTTCTTTTAAAAAATGTTGAAGGTATTCATTAACGTAGCTGTCCGAGTTTGTTTTTTTACTTTCCCTGACGGCGGCTTCCATTTTACTCAGGTAATTTTGTTTCGCCCGGTTGAGTTCTCCTTGCGTAAAACCTAATTTCTTTATCCGGTCTGTTTCCCTCCAGATAGCTTTAAGGCCTTTTTCCAATTGCCCCGGGTTCGCATTTACAAAAACAGAAAACTGGTCAAGCCCCCCTAAAAGTTCACCAATACCCATGCCACCGCTTATAAATGGTGGATTAGCCTGGCGCTGCAAATCAGTAATACGCTCATTCATCATAAAGTTGAACAGTTGCCTGATTGTGGATTGCCGAAAATCACCTGCTGATTTCAGTGCAAGGCCCGGATGCTTAATTATTATTTGCATCACGGTTGATGTCATTTCTTTATCTGTGACCGTTAAAAACTGATTTTTACAGGTAAGCGGAATGTTGTACCCGATTCTTGTTCTTTCGTTTTTTGGGTTTTTCAGATCGCTGAACTTTTTCAGGATGCTCTTTTCCATCTCGTTCACATCAACATCGCCCACTACAATTAGCGCCTGCAGATTAGGGCGGTACCAGTCCCTGTAGAACGACCTGATGGTTTCGGGCTTAAACCGTGTAAGTACCGAGTCCGTCCCGATTGGGAGGCGGGATGCGTACCGCGACTGATTAAGTACAACCGGCCAATATTGCCGCTGCATCCTGTCCTGGGCTCCTTTACCCAAACGTTTCTCTTCCAGAATCACCCCTCGTTCTTTATTGATCTCGTCCGAGTCAAGCGTGGCGTCCTGTGCCCAATCCCGCATAATCTGTATACCTTGAGACAGAATCTCAGGATCATCAGACGGCAAGGGCAGCTGGTATACTGTTTCATCAAATGAGGTATAGGCATTCAGATCGGCGCCAAATCGTACACCTGTTTTTTGAAGGTAGTTAACCAAATCACTTTTTGGAAAATGCCTGGTGCCATTAAAGTTCATATGTTCGAGAAAATGCGCCAGCCCCTGCTGTTCATCGCCTTCAAGAATAGACCCGGCTTTGTTGGCCAGGTAGAATACTACCCTGTTCTTAGGTTCTTCGTTATGACGGATGTAATAAGTCAGGCCATTGGCCAATTTACCACTTCTCACCCTGGGATCGAGTGGCAGGGCTCCATCTTTTGGATGGGTTTTGGTGACGTGGGTAACTAACTGACTGTAACCCTTGTCAGTGCAGAGGCAAAAAATCATCAGGCAAGCGACTGCAACCAGCCGTTGACGGTTATTAAATAGTTGTTTCATTTATTAGGGTATATTGAAGATTTGTTTTTATATGAAATAGGTATGGGTTATTGTACCTGACAATTAACTGAAATAATCAAATTAGGCGGTGGCAACTTCTCACCAGAATGTTACCTCTTAGGCTTCCCTCTCTCAATACTCAGGCTCAATAATAATACCTTTCATTTTCAAAATGTTCACACTGTCTTTATGAAATAGTATCGCGTCAAACAACATTCCAGGGTTAGTATAGAGTGCCTGCAATATATAGCGTCTATCTTTTGAAAAATAATAACTTACATATACTCCGGGAAGGTGTTCTGCTGTAAAATTGCCAACAAAATTCAGGTTTCCGTAGCTGGGCTTGGCCTTCCAGGACTCTGCCCGGATATCTGTTTTTCTGAACATCTTCGGTGTCGAATTTGGCACTCGGAAGCGGATACTATCAAAATTTCCATACACAGAAAATGAATCCGTTACCGAACCAGAAAGATGATTATGTATATTCCAAAATGCTTTTCCTGTAAGTTTACCTGTTTCCCCTCTGGGAACTTCTTCCATCGATACATAACGATATCCATCACTGTCGACCTTTTTCTTCGATGCACATGCTGAGAAGATAAATGAGATTGTACCAATTAGACTGATATATTTTTTCAAATTGTTCATATATTAGTTTTTTAACAGACCATCTTGTTTACATTTTACAGTGCTGAAACAGGTAAAGCCCGGTGTATCATCTGAACTTCCCGAAAAGCCGGCACCATTGTAAGTGATTCTCATGGTTCCCGAAAGCGTATAACTATTGTAAACGTTGCCGAATGTTGATACGTTAAAGCCCGGTTCTATTGCTTTTCCGGCTTTATACCTAATTACATCAGCGTCGGTAATAATTTTTACTTGGCCGGTAGTAGAAATGACGCTTTTGCGTATTTCACTTCCCATAGCGACAATATCTACCATGTTCGTATTTCCCTTTGTATGAACTGACTGCAGGTATGCTGGTCCGACTGAAGAAAAGGTACCCCAATGAGTTCCATCAGGGTCTAAATGGGGCGGTGCCCCAACCTGTTCAGCAATTTTAACTAAATGGCCTCGGTCATTCAATGCATTTTTATCAATTACAGCAACAAATGGAATGACCGTTTTTAACCTGTTTCCCCTAACCGTAAATGTCAAATAATTTTCATTAACTGCCCGGATGCCCTTTCGTAAAGTTGTGGCAGCGGGTGAAGCATCTGTAACAGTAGCGTAATCTGCGTCACCTTGGTTTATGTTGGAGGCAAATAAAGTTGTAAAACTGCCAAAGTTTTGCTCTTCATAGCCAGTACCACTAGCGTCCGCGCTTGATGAGTTATTTGCAATCGAAGATTTATTTTTCTGACTGCTTTCGCTTTTTATTTCACTGATCTTATTTGCAAAACTAGCTGAATCAATTATAGCACTACTCATAAGAAACGCAGTCAATTTTAAATGTTCTTCCTTGGTCAATGTTGTACTAATGCCGTTACGCTTTATCGTTTTATCCACATTGATAGTTTTATCTTTTCTTTTGCAGCCAACTATTAAAGCTGAACAGCAGAGTAGAAGCAGCATTATTTTACCTGATGTTTTCATGTGATTAATTTTTAGGGGTTAAATATTTTTAAGCCTCTTTATGTACCTGCTACAACGCGCTACCTTTAAACCTGGCAGCCTTGACGCTATTTCCTTTCAGGATAAGCTTTACGGCAAATACCATCGTAGGATCCTGATACTCCCGGATTGTCTTTTTGATCGTGCCCAAACTTCTTTCCAGCTTTTTTCGAAACAGAACCACACCGTCCATAGTCAATGAAACTGGTTTATCCAGATTAAGAAGATGGTCATTAAGGTTGATGTTGAGTTCGTTAAAAGTATTTTTGCTGACATGTATTTCGTTACCAACTATACTGACCTCGGCAGTGGCACCCTTGACCTGAGCGTCGTTTGGCGCAGACAGCCAGTAAAAGCGGTGCTGAACCCTATTATCCTCTACCCAAATTACCTTGTCCGGAAATGGATTTCTTTCATGAGCGGCCATCCAGGGTATCGCGATCGTATCCCGCCGGTCCATCCAGTGTGCCTTATCTGCATACAGATGAAAATCGTGGATAAATCCTTTGGGGTCGAGCCTCTGCAGGCTGTCCAATTTTTGGTTGAAGGCGATGGCGAGGGTATTCCGGCTATAAGCCGTGTCTCTGCCACCCATATAAATGGCAAATGGCAGGTTTCGTAGATTAAGCGCGTTGGCATCACCGGGATGCCCTGCCATCATGGAAGCTGCTGCCCAACGGTCGGCCATACGCGGGGCGAGTTGAAATACCCCGTCACCACCCGCAGAGTATCCCAGGATGTAGACTTTATTTGGATTGACATCTTCTAAGATGACAGCATATCGGATTAAGGAATCCAGCAAATTGTCGATATGATCTTCGTGCCATAAATTCCAGGTGTTAGTAGGTGCCCTTGGCACAATACAAAATCCTTCTTTTATCGGATATAGCGTCCGCTGGTTTTCCCACTGCTGATCGTTGACCTTCGGAGGTGCATTTCCACCCCCGTGAAGCGATATGTAGAGGCTACGCCCGCCAGCAGGTTTATCGCCGAATGCCCGATAGGCAATAGGCATGGCATATTGTCCAAAGCGGATAACGCCTTCTGACCAGACCTTCTCTGCCGCCGGACGTAACTTGTTTTTCTCTATCGTCCATTCTTTTCTTCCAAGCTTTTCCGCTTCCACACGGCTTAACCCTTTTTGAGCAAAGGAAGGAATAGCTAAGATGAACAGGAAACAGATCAGCGGAACCAACTTTATCCAATGAGAAAAGAAAAGACTTTTTCCCGGAGAAAAAGTTTTAGTTATATAGTTTTTCATGTTATTTTTCAGTTAATAAGGCCAGAATTCCTTCATTTTCGATAATGAGCATCCCCTGACGATCAGTGGTTATGCCCGTTTGCAGCTTATAAGTATACTTTGGTACGTTACCCTGCATAACCGTTGGTAAAAAAGCGAACTGTACATTTTCGGAGGTTTTCTGCAAAGCTTCGCCAACCTCAATAATATGTGTAGAGATGATAAAAAAGGACTGGTGATATTGCGCAAAAGCCGCTGTAACGGCCAGCGTAGCGTCATACGCATCCTTTACATTGGTGCCTTTGAACAATTCGTCAAATAAGACGATGAAACTATTTCCGGTAGCTACTTCCTCCGCCGCCTTTTTTACCCGCAAAACTTCTGCATAAAAATGACTATACCCCATATTCAGGTTATCGGAGACGTTGATGGAAGAATAAATACCATCGCGAACGGAAAACTGCATGAATTTGGCAGCAACGGGAAACCCCATATGGGCCAGGTAAACTGCAATGCCAAAAGCTTTCATGAATGTAGATTTACCAGCCATATTGGCTCCGGTCAGAAACATCATATTACTGCGTTCGTCAAAATTTACAGGATTGGCAACCCCATTAATTAACGCCGGATGCCATACTTCGCTGATCCTGACCAGATGCTCTGCTTTTGGCACCGCTTCCGCGTAGGTAAATCCACGATCTCTGCCAACTGCGCTTACGGCAATGTAGATATCCAATTTATAGATATTCTCCAGCAGGGTTTCCATGTCGGCCTGCAGCGTTTTTTTGATCAGATAATCATAAGCTGCCAGCTGCACGATGGAAAATTTTGCCGAATTTATTTGTTCCAATAAATTCAGGAGACGGGGATGAGCCAGGATACCTAAGAGTAGGTTTTTTTCATGATCAAAGGGCGTCGTTCCGCCATCATTTAACAAGTTCAGAAACCTGCGCAAATCACTCAACATTTTAATCGTTACCGAAAGGCCCTCCTGTAATTTCACATAGCGTTCATCCTTTAGGAGATAGTTTTGAACCCTGGCAGAAACAACATGTAATAAGGCGCCCGGATAACTGCTGCTGGTGCCTATGCGAAAATAATTTTCCACTTCCTGGAAATCCTGCCTGCTAAATGGGAATTGCAATTTCTTTTCTCCGAAATAGTTAAATAAACCGCTTCGTGTATTGATCGCTTGCGGATCGGTAAGTGGTTGCTGGAACATTTGCTGCAGCAGCTGCTCTCCGCCGCTGGTTTGCACTTTATTGAATAAATTAAAAACAGAACCTGGCGTGTATTTACCCAGTAGGTTCAGATCTTCCTGAGTTTGTTTGTCGACTTTAAAGCTCATAATCCTCGATTCGATATCCGCTCCAGGCCGGATTTTAAGATTTCCAGGATACCTTCATTTTTTACAATCACCATACCATGGCGATCTGCGGTTAACCCCTGTTTTAACGAATAGGTATATACCGGTTGGTTCCCATCCATAAGTGTTGGTAAATACACGAAGTTGATATTGCCGCATTTTTTTTGAAGCACTTCTCCTGCCTCGATGATGTGTGTGGAAATCACAAATTGGCTATTCCGTTTACCTGCAAAGGCTTCTGTAAAAGCAATAGTTGCTTCGCAGGCATCCTTGACATTCGTCCCCCTGAACATTTCATCAAACAGTACAAACAAGTTCTTCCCCTGCTTAAGCTCTAACGCTATTTTTTTAATCCTTAAAACCTCAACATAAAAGTGGCTGGCGCCCATACCCAGGTTATCCGGCAGGTTGATGGTTGTAAACATGCCGTCCAGAACGGAAAATTGCATGTTTTTTGCCGCAACCGGGAAACCCATATGTGCCATATAAAGCGCAATGCTCAGCGACTTCATAAAGGTTGATTTGCCCGCCATGTTTGCCCCGGTCAGAAAAACCACGTTACTGTCTGCTGTAATGCTTATGGAGTTGGGCACCGCCTTTTCCAGCTGCGGATGATAAACGCCTTCAAGCCTTACTTCATTCTGATCTTCAGGCATAGCTTTGGGGAAAATGAAGCCACGATCTGCAGCGACCTTTGCAACAGTGATATATACATCCAATTTATAGATATAGTTCAGTAATTTGACGACCATATCACGGAAGCGGAACCTGAAAAACTCATCATATTCTGCAAATTCCGCGGTCGAAAGTTTTTTTCCCGGCTTTGTTGCTAAGCCATGTAAAAATGCAGAACTATTCAGGATACCCAGGATTTCAGTTCTCTCCGCCCCATAAGATTTCAACGCGTGCGGTTCTAAGCTGTTTAGAAACTGACTCAGGTTTTTCATGAGCTCTAATAAAACGGCAACCCCATTATACATAGAAGAGGTATCTCCGTCTGGCATAACCATGTTGCTTAGCTTTTTGACAACCGAATCATCTTGTGCTGAAAGCTTGGTCCGATGATCAACATTCCGTAAATAGGATTCCACCGTATCAAACTGATGGGCAGGAAAGGGAAACTGTAATCCTGCTTTAGCAAAATATTGAATAGTTTCACTTCTTTCAGTAATCTGTGCATAATCGGACAGCGGGAACCGGAACATCTCTTCCAGTATGGCCGCTCCGCCACGGGTACTCGTCTTGTTAAATAGCTGATAGATGGAATCAACGCCCTGTTTGCCGAAAATATTCAGGTCATTAATTGTTTGTTGATCTGTTAAAAATGGCATCTTATTTTCTTTTTCTCCTGATTAGTATTACGCTTCCTATGGCCAGTAATATGCCCGGAAGCACCCAGATCAGCACGATTCTTAAATTCTTAACCTGGTCTTTGGTAACCAGTACCAGGATATCCTTTGGCATGGGCCGGAAACTGCTGATAGGAAACTGACCATAACTCAGCCAGCTGAAAAGGCCGGTATTAAAGGCAAAGTTTGCAGTTCTCATGTTATAGCGGTTCAATTCCGAATTAGACATTAAATCAGCATCCCCGGCAACGATGATGCGCTGCTCTTTACCGTTTAAATTTCTTGTAACACTTGCCGCGAGCGGAAAGGGCTTTTTCAGGTCGCCTTTCTCCGGTTCAAACTGAACGGTTGCAGAGTCACTTAAGAATTTGTCTTTTTTTAACCAGCTTTTTGTCGCATTGGTGATCAGCAATGGTTTAATATCGTATACCGTTGAACCTTCGATTGAAAGGGCCGCCGCCGTCGGCATGGACACAACGATGCTATCATGATGAACTTGCTTAAGCGGCAGGAAAAGGTTTCCTGCCGCGCTGGTCAGGAAGGGTGCGGCCAGGTCGGGCTGCAGGTCCTTACTTTGTTGTACAATAGCCCCGTTCATCAATTGAACCCCAAATTGTTTGAGCAAGGGATTCAAAACAGCCTGCTTTCCGGGTTCGCCAGAGATCAACAGGTTACCACCGGCATCTATATATTTTTGTAGTTTTGCCGTTGCTGAAGAACTAAGTACGATCTTCGGATCTGCCAATACGAGGGCGGAAATATCGGAGGGAATAACACCGGACTCTAATGAAACGGTGTCAACGTCAAAGCCCTGATTTAACAGCGAATTCCTGAAATTCTTCAAGTTTGTCAGCGCACGATAGTCGCGATCGCCGATTTTGTTGATGTTACGTTCCAGGTTACCCGTTGCAAAAAGAATTTTGGGCATTTTAGTATTCAGAAGCCTTTTTAACGCAGCCGATACCTCCGTTTCAGAAGGCCAGTGCTCGTTATCAGGAAACACGCGCAGGAATGTTTTTCGTCCCTTATATTTCAACTCCATGATGTAATAATTGGGCTCGTGTGAAAGGTCGATCATTTTTCTGATCTCTTCGGGCCGCTTAAACTGATCCAGGCTCATATCACCATTTTTAGCTACCTTTTCGGCAACCTGCGCTAAGGATTTTCCCGGATTTCTTCTGCTAATCTCTTTCCCCAGACCCAGCGTATCGTAATACATAACATTTTTCAGGATGATGTTATGTTTAAACCGAACGTAGGGCGCCCATTCGTTGATGTTTTTCTGGTAGGATTCCGGATTTCCGTCTTCCAAAAATCCGCCGAACAAATTAGCATAACCGGTAACTTCCAGCGGCTCGTCACCAAGTTCCCTGATGATCTTTTGGGTCTCGGGGCTAATGGTGTTGGTTTGGTTTTCCGTAACATCGAAATACACGATGAGTTGAGGAATTGCACTGATACAACCGACGGCCAGCGTGCAAATGACAATGATGCCATAACGGGAAACTTTTACAAGCAACGATGTCGATTCCATGCCGGACTTCAACTTATAGATAGTTAGCCCGAGAAAAAGAAACACAATAGACAGGAAGTAGACGATACCATTACTGGTGATTAGCCCGGCAAGCATCCAGTCCGTACGACCAGCCACGGAAAGGAAGTAAGTTACATCTCTTAAAAATGGCACCCCGCGCCACAAGCCTGATATGTTATACAAGACCCCAAACGTTACAAAGGTGCAGACCGCTGCTACGATCTGATAAGTAGTCAGCGAGGACATAAATAACCCGATAGCTGAATAAGCGCAAAGCAGGCAAAACAAGCCAAGCAAACAGCTTAAAAGCAAACCGGTATCGGGTGATTTAACGGTGAAATAGCTTAAGCCGATAAAAAAAGCGACGATGCCGACCAGTAAAGAACTCAATGCTACCATCGCTGTAAATTTTCCCAATACTATTTCGCGTACACGAATGGGCG
This sequence comes from Mucilaginibacter sp. P2_A5, assembly GCF_056404995.1. NCBI lineage: Bacteria > Pseudomonadati > Bacteroidota > Sphingobacteriia > Sphingobacteriales > Sphingobacteriaceae > Mucilaginibacter > Mucilaginibacter sp. P2_A5. The sequence goes on along the minus strand of NZ_JBFUCY010000001.1, from coordinate 292,127 downwards.
AGGAATAGAGCAGCTTTATGGTGCCACTGCTGGTTTCGCGGCTGATAAGGCCCATCGTAAGTAAAGGTAGATAGAGATACAGGTTTCCCATTACAGTCGACAAAAGACCGTTTGCTCCTGAAAATATCCCTGCAATTATGCTGAAAGTATTTTTAAAGCCGCCTTCCTGAATTTCGGCAGAGGATTCCAGCATTTTTGAATACACGATGCCGCATTGAACCGCAAAGATGATAATGAGAAACCAGGCTATTGGAGAATAAAAAAGTAATTTTAACTCTGTCTTCGCAATTCTAAAAATAGTTTTCATTAAGATGTTTTATTGGACTGGTGTTGTGATAGTTGTTTAAATATTTCCTCTACTGAGTTCTTCTCAAGTGTGATCTCCTGAAGCCGCCAGCCTTTGTTAACGCTTTCGTTTACTATGGTCTCGGCGATTCCGGAATCGCCGCTAAAGAACAGCCGAACGAGCTTCTCGGTAAGCAGATCTGCCTTCATCACCCCTTGAATGGCTTCAAGCTCCATGATCGCCGGCATATTGTTCAGGTGAACGAGCATGCTATGCGGCGCTATGTAATTATTGAATGCATCCATGCTATCTTCAAAAACAATCCTGCCGTTCTCTATCATCATGATATCCCTACATAGCAGTTGTACTTCAGAAAGTATATGAGAAGAAAATATAACAACCCTGTCCTTTGCAATGTCTTTGATCAACGCCCTTACTTCGATGATCTGGTTTGGATCCAGCCCGTTTGTTGGTTCATCCAGGACAAGCACTTTGGGCCGGTGTACGATAGCTTGTGCTATCCCCACGCGTTGCCTGTACCCACCGGAAAGGTTTTTTATCAGCCGGTTGCTAAAGTGTGCTATTCCGCAACGCTCTTTGGCCTCTTTAACCGCTTCTTTTCGCTCGTTACCCGACATATGTCTTAATCCGGCGCAATACATAAGATACTCATCAACGGTAAGATCCATATACAGCGGCGGGCTTTGGGGCAAAAAGCCAATTTCCCTTTTTGCCCGCATAGGATCATCCCTGAAGTTTATACCGTTAATGTAAACGTTGCCTTCAGTTTGGTTTAACGACCCGCAAAGAATATTCATGGTGGTAGATTTACCGGCACCATTTGATCCAAGCAGGCCGACGATCCCGTAGCTGTTGATCTCGAGGTTAATGTCACGAATAGCCCAGTTGGCGCTATACTTATGTGACAAATTTTCTATTTTAACAATACTTTTCTGCATTACAGACTTTTTTTTAGGCAATTCAATTCCGTATTGATGAACCCGGCGAGGGTAAATCAATACGGAAAATGAGTAGATGGATTTATTTTGGATTCTGTATTAGTTCCGGATTTTGGTTTACGATTATGGAAGAAAACGGGAAAACGTACCCGTTGCTGTTAGGGGCCAGCGTGTAAGTAACATTCTTAAAAGTACGTGTGACTGTTTTGGCCAGTGAAGGCTCTTTATTTAAGCGTTTTTGGTCAAACCAGCGTAGGCCCGTTCCGAAAAATTCCCTCCTGCGTTCATCAATGACCATTTGCAAAGCCTGTTGGTCACTCGTGGCGGCCAGGGCTACATAATCGCCCGGGGTAAACCTGAATTTACGCAGGTCGTTCAGCATTTGTACTGCTTCATTACGTTGTCCGGCCCTTGCCAGGCATTCCGCCCGGATCAGCCATGTTTCGTTAACTGTTAAGCCAACGCATGCCGGATCGGAACCGCCTCCGGCCCAAAAACCTCTGCCGTTAAAACTTGGATAAAACTGATCACCAAACCTGGTAAACAGCACATACCTCAAATCTTTGGTCCCTAATAAATTCAGCAAGTCATCACTTAACTGTAATGCCGAGTAAGTAGTCCGGGGTATTTTACGCAGAAGGATTTGCTTATTTTCCAAAAGAGTAGGAAAGGGAGCGTTCAAAGGATCGGCTGATTGGTTGTAATCATAAAGCTGTCCTGAAAGCGCCAGCGATTGTTCTGCTGCCTGGCGTGCCGCCCCAAAATTCCGCATGTTTAAATGTACTTTGGCCAGTAAGGCATAAGCTGCCGCCCTGCTCGGCCTTACCGCATTTTCCCTGGTAACCGATATCAGGGGGATAGCTATTTCCAGGTCTTTAAGCACCTGGGCATAAACCTTTGCCACGGTTGCCCGTGGTAAGGGTACAAACAACTTCGCTTCAAGCAAGAGCGGTACCCCCAGGTCGGTATTGGCCGTACCCGCGTCATACTGTTTAGCGTAAGAGTTGACCAGGGTAAAATAGGTAAAGGCCCGCTGTACAAGCGCCTCAGCGTAAATTTCATTCCGTTCCGCCGGCGAACCGCCTTTACTATCCGGAACGCCTGTTATCACGGTGTTATAAGTGTACATCGCTTTATACATTCCATTCCAGTCAAAATCGTCAACTTTTTCCAAATAAAAGGGCTTGTCCCAGGTATACATTGCAAGGTTTGAATTGTCTGTCGAGATTTGATCCTGAATATTTGGATCTTTTAAATCAATGTCATCACAGCCCAAAATGGCCGGATTCCCTGAACCGAATTCAGCACTGGTTTGGCTATTGATCAGTAAGCGGTAATCCTGCGTGTAAACCAAAACTCTTTGTCCCTGAACCGGAACATTTTCGACGTACTTACGGCAAGATGCCAAGGCAAACGTTAGTATGGCTATTAAAAATATTTTTACAATATTCATGATCATGTCTTTGTAAGGTTATAAACTCAGGTTAACTTGGAACGAATAAGTCCGTACGGGAGCCAATTGATAAGTGCTACTTTCGCTATAAAGGTAGTCGGGATCAATTTTCTCCTTATTCGCGGCCCAGATCATACCCAGGTTGCGGCAAACCGCCGATAAGCTTAAAGCCTTAATTCCGAATTTAGCCACTACCTGCTGAGGTACCGAATACGCTAAGCGTACTTGTTGCAACTTTACATTACTTCTGCTTCTGACCAATAAATCAGAATTTGAATACCTTTCCACACTGGTGCCATAATAGTAACCAAGGTTATAATCAGTATTAATTCCGGGAACTGTTGTGGTCAACTCGTCACCGGGATTTTTCCAGCGTTTTGCCAGATCTCCTGCACTGCTTACAAAATCAGTAAGCATGTTGATGGATGGTTTCCGAAAAACTCCACCCAACTGATACTGGAATTGTAAACCCAGGTCAAAGTGCTTATAAGTGACATTTGTAAAATAGGCGCCAAACCAGGGAGAAGCTGTTCTGCCGGAGTAGGCTTTTATATCATAATAGGGATAGTCGGCAGTCGTATAAATTTTACCGGGTTCTTTGGGATCTTCAATAAGTGTTTCGCCCTTAGCATCCAAACCCTTAAACTTGTAGGAGAACAGGAAGTCGGTTGGGTAACCGTCGTGAATAATTTGTCCTTGTGTGACATCTTCATTGCCGATAGGCAACTTAAAGCGCTCGTCATGAATAATGTTGGTATTGTATGACAAGTTGATGGTATTGTTCCAGGTTACAGCATTAGACCGCACCAGGGCGAAGGATAGCCCAAGGTCAACACCTTGCCCATCCAATCTTGCCGCGTTGAATAAGGTTTCACTAAACCCGTAGGTCGCATTGATCGGTAAGGTGTAGAATATGTCTGTGGTGTGTTTCTTGTAGTATTCTAATGTACCGGAAATGCGGCCATTAAATAATGAAAATTCGAGTCCGTAATTTAACATTCTCGTTTTCTCCCACGCCAGGTTTTCCCTTGCAGGACGATTTATGTTAGCATAAGGAAGTCCTGAATAAAAATCCGTCCCCAACAAATCAATAACGGTCACCGGCGCATAGCCTTGTGGCGCGTTTCCGGTGAAACCATAAGTAAAGCGGCCGGATAAGGTGCTTAACCATTCGACGTCTTTCAGGAAGCTTTCCTGTTTCAGATTCCAGCTGACCCCGCCAGACCAAAGCGGGATGGCCCTTTTTCTGCGTTCAACGCCTAAAAGGTTAAAATCATCAAAACGCGCGCTACCCGATATGGTGTATTTTTTGTCGTAAGTGTAAGCGGCGTTTGCGTAATAGGAAAGGGCCCTTGTCGTTTTCTCCACTACCGCCCCGGTTGTGCTACCTATATTGGGGCGCTGGCCATAGATATCCGTGTATCTAACTGTTGGGTTTACAGTACTAAATGAATTAATCTCTTTATTGTAGCCGTAACGGTTCTCTCCACTGGTTTTGTTAAAAACCTCACGGATTTCATTGCCCAGAACCGCATTCAGTTCATGCTTATCGTTCCAGTTTTTATTTACGTTAAGCTGCCCCCTGATATTGTAACTTCTAGCCAATGAATTATTAAGAGCCAATTTCCCACCCATCGGAATACCATAAACCAATTTCCCGGCGGTGTTAACACTCGTTGCCCTATTGATCATGATTCTGGATGCATAGCTGTCAGGCTCCTGGTAATTTTCCCGCTCATTAAAATTCCTGGCCAGGTTGCCAGAAACTGACAAACTCAGCCATGGTGTAATCTTACCATTAACATCAAGGATAAGGCCCAGGTTATTCCCGGTATTTACGGTATTGTTATAATTTAATTCATCAATTGGTGAATATCGAAACGGAAGATATCCCTGGCTTTCAAAAGCCCTGGCGCGTTCAGGCACCATAAAAACATCATAGTATTTGGTGCTCCCGTCAGGATTTTTTAGCATATCATACGGACGCAGGCCTCCGGTTGACATGCTCATGGCCTGTGCCGACGTAGGATTAGTTTTATCTGTGGTGTTGGCATAATTCAGAGATGTATTTATGGTTATGCGATTTTTAAAGAGCCCGGAGCTTGTACCAAGGTTGAAGGAATATCCTTTGTTCCGGTTGCTTTTGTATACCCGGTCATCCGTATAGTAGTAGCCGGACATATAATAAGAGCTATTGACCCCTCCGCCTGACACCGACAGGTTATATTGTTTTGTGACAGGCCTTTGCAGTAAATACTTAGAAATCTGGCCCCGGTTATCATTCTGCCCAAGTGCCGCTATATCCGCATTCATCTGGGCTTCGCTGATTTCTCCCCGCTTGTTCCTAAAGATGATGGCTTGAGCCTGGCTGTTATTGGCCGGAAGATAACTTGATGGCACGGGGTCAGTTAACAGATTGGCGTTGATCATATCTTTTTCCAGGTCTATATATTCGGGGACTGAAAGCCTCGGCCCATACTTTGTGCCTGGTTTTGCACTTGTACTGTAAGTTGTCGAGAAGTTAAAGGTAGGGGCAGCATTTTGCTTACCCTTTTTTGTGGTGACTACAATCACCCCGTTGGCAGCCTGGATTCCCCATATGGAGGCAGCAGCCGCATCTTTAAGAAAAGTTATCTGTTGAATGTCATCCGGGTTGAGAAAGTCTAACGCGCCCCGCGCAATGGAAATCTGGGATGGAAATCCGTCAATAACAAGCAAAGGTTCCACACTCACCTGCGTGTACTGGCCAACTATCGTAGAGATACCGCGAATGTTAATTGTTCCATTACGGCTTTGGCCGGCTGTTGTTTTTGTGGAAACATTAACACCCGGAACCATTCCCTGGATACGTTCAAGCACACTGATCGTCGGAAATTGGGCAAGTTCTTTGGCGGTTATAACTCCAAACGAACCTGTCGCCCGTTCTTTGTTTAAGTTTTGGTAACCTGTATTTACAACGGTGACCGTTGATAACTGTGCCGCTAAGGGCTTTAAAGCAATAACAACGCTCGTTTTCGATTTAAGTACCGTTGTATCCGGTTTATAGCCGATAAATCGGGTAATGATGGTCTCTTTCCCGGAAACGTCAAGCAATTGGAATGTACCTTTGGCATCGGTAATATATAACTTTCCTGCACCTTGAATTGATACACTTGCTCCCGGCATAGGTTCTCCGTTCTCATTAACTACTAAGCCATTTACATCTATGTTGGTAAAAACCGCGCTGATCCTGTCTAATAGTGATGGTTCCTTGCGGGACACTACCACTATTTTATCCTGAATTTCGTAGGCCAACGGCTGATCTTTGAATAATATTTCCAGGACATCTTTTAGCTCCATATTAACCACCCGGATGTTCACGGGCCTTGCTGCCTTAAGGATATCTCCGTCTGCCACAAAATCTACCCCGGTTTGCACTTTAATATTGGCAAACAGCTTAACCAAAGGTGTATTTTTTTCTGACAAGGAAATTTTCTGTGCAAATCCGGCAGCGGCAACTTGCATTAGCGATGCAAACAAAAACAAGCAGGTTAATCGCATGATGAGGAAAATTTTATGGCATACAAGATTTTGTATACCCTGTTTTGTGGTATATTTTCTATACATTTATCTGAGTTTAGTTTAATGCGGCAGACCTCAACTTTCCAGGGCGAAGGTTCGCTGCAAATAGTTTTTAATTAATTTAGAGCTAAACGAAACTTAAACCAGGTTCCGGTTTCCGGAACCTGGTAATTTTGACAGGTAATTATTTACTGACGTATACTTTCCTCCCTTCGATTTTAAAGTGAACTAATTTTGTTGATTCTAAAGCCCGTAGGATCTGGCTTATATTTTTAGTTCTTGAAACATTGCCTGAAAATTTGCCTGCGGGCACACTTCCCTCGTAAACCACCTGGATATTATACCAGCGGGCGATGTCCTGCATTATTTTTTCAATATTCGCGTCGTTAAAAACAAAGTTGCCGTCCTTCCAGGCAAGCGACTCTTCCAACACTGCCTTTGAAACGCTTATCGTTTCCCCCTTCAAAAGCGACTGTTGCCCGGGACTTAGAATGACTTCATCCTTATAAACAATTTTTCCGTGATCGCTCCAGGCGGAGGCCTGATAGCCAACCCTCACGCTGCCCTCGGCAAGTGTTGTAACAATATTTTTGTCTTGCTGGTAAGCTTTAATGTTAAAGTGTGTCCCTAAAACTGTCACTTCCTGTCCATCTGTTTCCACTAAAAATGGATGTAGCTTATCCTTTGCTATCTCAAAATATGCTTCGCCGTGAAGTTCAACCCGTCTATCTTTTAAAGATGAAAAAGAGACAGGGTATTTTAGGGAGGAGGCTGCATTTAACCACACTCTGGAACCATCGGGTAATTTTACCTGGTAGGTTTCTCCCATTGCTGTGGATAATAAATTATGCTGCCCCGATTCAGCGGCGCTGTGTTCTTTGATTTCATAAAGGATTTCTCCATCTGAGGTTTTAGAGATTGTAACCCCGGATTCGTTGGCCAGTTCGCCGGAGGGCATAGCCGAGAGTAGAATTTTCCTCCCGTTAGCCAGCGTTAATGTGGCAACGCTTTTGCCTGGCGCAATATCCTGGTTTGACGAAACAACTTGCGATTGGTTGCCTATAGATAAGATTTGGTCTTTGAATAAAATTGCAATAGCCAACAACGCCGCGATTGCAGCCACTCCGGCAATGCGGGGCCATAATTTCCTAACCTTACGATGAGTCTGAGGTTGGCTCGTTATCTGCTGAAATATTTGCCCGGCACGAAACTCGGAGAGCTCGGGTTGCTTAATTTCGGATGATTGATATTCTTTTTCAACGAGTTCAAACAGGTGCTGCTCGGCACCCTCACTGGCTAAGAAGTTGTTCAATTCCGTTAACTCTTCAACGGACGCCGTTTTAGACTGAAATTTCTTATATAATAAAAGGAGCCTGTTGTCTTCTGTATTCGACATGATTAATGTTCAGGGAATAATAATTGTCCCTTTCCTGTATTAATCCATGAAAAGTTGATAAGGGGGTATCGAAGAAGAAAAAAATTAAATAATTTTTAGAATAATTAAAATCGCGGCCAGATCGGTATGCGATTTCATGTAAGATCTAAGCGAGCGAAGCGCCAGTTTCATATAACTTTTAACCGTTTCAACACTTAAATTCATACTCTGAGCCGCTTGTTCATATTTAAGCCCATCAACGCGGCAAAGTTCATAAACCATTTTTTGTTGCGGGGGTAACAGTGCAATGCCGTCGGCAAGTATTTTTTGAGTATCCGCCAGCAAGATTCCTTCCTCTGTTTCGTTATGGCTTTCTGTCCAATCTTTTCGCAGTTCAATTTCTGTCTTAGCTTCCAGGACTCTTCGCCGCAGTATCTGAAAGCTTCGGTTACGTGTTAATGTGGTTAGATAAGCACCCAGATTAGTTTCCTCTGTAAGTTTCCCCGCACTCTGCCAAAGTTTCAGCATTACTTCCTGAAGTACTTCTTCAGCTAACACCTCCGATTTCAGGAAAAAAATCGCTCTCGCATAAACCGCCCGCCGATGGTAATCATAAATTATTTTGAAGGCGTGCTGATCACCTTCCGCTATTTTGCGGAGTAATTGGCTCTCATTATTTAGCGACCGTACAAACATTTAAAGGGGCGTAATAATCTTTGTCATTTTTCAACCACACATAGGGCCATTTCAATGTGTTTACAGATATAATTCCGCCTGTTAATTTTCAGAAACGCGAAATAACAACTTAACATCTACAACATTCAAGCACTTTAAAGACAACGAACGTCTTTTCCGGGTGCAATTGATCTTGAATTTCGATCAATGTCGTAAATTGACACCTTTAAAAGCGCTTGCAGCGGCAATCCATCACACATTTATGACATTAGCGTAAACTTAGCAATAAGTTAAGATAAAATTTACGCTTGCAGACTAATTTGTGAAAAAAAATGCGTCCAAAACTGCTATTTCACAAGAATGATCCCAAACGCGTAGAATAAATTTTGACGGGTCCGTAATAAGCAATTATTAACGTATAGGATATTGTAAAAGAGTTTAGATAAAATCTCTTAAGCGCCTGGACAGCAACACTTGTTGATCCTGTCAAAACCTGGCTTTCCAACAAATTTCAGCTAAGTGAAAGTAATCTTCATCCCGGAAACAATTCTGCCCCGCTCCTATCAGACCATAGCAGACAAGGGCGTCATCGGTTATACGGAGATTTGTATAAATCGCAATTGTTTGATTCGCTTAAATACGTAAAATCGTTCTATGATTACCAACTTTTGTATCACTGTATCAGCTGATAATTAGCTGAGATTTGTCATTGAATTTATATGATATTAAACAAATAACAATGGCAAAAACAATTTTTATAACCGGGGCATCCCGCGGCCTGGGCCGTATTTGGGCAGAAGCATTTTTAAAACGTGGCGATCAGGTAGTGGTTGCGGTAAGAAACCCGGATACTTTAACTGAACTTTCAAAAAAATATGCTTCAACATTGCTGGCTTTAAAGCTGGATGTCACCGACAAGGCTGCATCCTTTGAGGCTATCGCAAAAGCCAAAGACCATTTTGGCAAAATCGACGTATTGATTAATAACGCAGGTTATGGTCATTCGGGTACGATAGAAGAGTTGGAAGAACAAGAGATCCTTACACAATTTGAAACCAATGTTTATGGTTTACTTTGGGTAACGCAAGCCGTTATCCCGATTATGCGCGAGCAAAAAGCCGGTCATATCATTCAGGTGTCAAGTGCATTAGGCCTGCTCGCTTTCCCTACTTTGGGGCTATACAGTGCTTCCAAGTTTGCTGTTGAAGGTATTAGTGAAGCCCTGGCTGCCGAAGTTAGCGGCTTCGGTATCAAGGTCAGTATACTGGAACCTAACGGTTTCATGACCGAATTTGCTACAACCTCCGGGATGCAAAGCAAACCGTTAGCTTTTTATGATGAAGTTAGAGCTGGACTTGCTGCCGGTAACCGGGCAGAAGACTGGGGCGTACCCGAAGCAACGGCCGAGGCAGTACTGAAACTGGTTGATGCGGAAAACCCTCCGTTAAGACTGATCCTGGGCAGGGTGGGTATCCATTGGATAAAACACGTTTATGATCAACGGATGAAAACCTGGGAAGAGTGGCAGGACGTTTCCGTTGCTGCCCAAGGGAATTAAGATTGTATATTAGCAGTATCTGTTTTACGGATACTGCTTTTCCTATTAAAACAAATTATGAACCATTTCGATAAAATAAGCAGTTTCAGCAATGCCATCGGCATTAAAGCGCCGGAGCATCCGCTGTTCAGCATTTCCTTCGGAAATAAAGATGAGTGCGCAGGTGATGACATTGAATTCTCTGCAAATTTTTACATTATTTCTTTCCAGCAGCTGGAATCAGGTAACATTACCCATGGCAGAACAAAATTTGACCATGACCGGGGCAAGTTGTTGTTCATTAAACCACACCAGCCCGTCACTTTTAAAAATATCAAGTTAAGGGATGAATGCTTTCTGATATTAATCCATGAAGATTTCCTGGCGGGAGCTACGTTGCATCATCAAATTAAAAAGTATGGCTATTTTGACTATGAGACCAATGAGGCCTTATACTTGTCCCCCAGCGAGGAAGAGATAATCTGGAACCTGGTCAAGATTATGGATAAAGAATATCGCAATAATACCGATGATTTTACCAAAACTATCCTGCTTAGCCATTTGGATACCCTGCTTAAGTACGCGCACCGCTTTTACAAACGGCAATTTACACATCGGGCCGAAATAACTGGTACCGTAGCGACAAAGTTTCATGCGCTGCTCCATTCTTATTTTGAAACAAAAAAGACTCAAGAATCAGGCCTTCCTACGGTGACTTTCATGGCAGAAAGGTTAAATTTTTCATCCCGCTATCTAAGCGACATGCTTAAACAAGAAACCGGAAAAACCGCTCTGGAACTTATACATCTCTATCTGATCACAGAGGCAAAGAATTTACTTAAAGAAGGAGTGATGAATATTGCAGAGATATCCTTTTCGCTTGGATTTGACAATCCTACCTACTTTTCCAGGTTATTTAAAAAAGAGGTCGGCGTACCACCTAACGTTTTCAGAGATCAGTATTTGAATTAGCGACCCTACCAGGGCTTATTATGCTGATGAACTTATATAAGCCATCTGTTGAGGCCTGCAACTTTATACCTCTTCGCTTTGGCCTGGTTGCATAATTTGAGACTATGTAACTGGCCAATTCCTGCACTAACAAACCTAATTCAATATCTCTATCCGAAATAAAAGATATCGGTTAAGGATTCGTATGATGTAATCGGCGAAAAAACAATCGCCGATGCCATTCTTGATCGTATTGTTCACACCACTCTTTAAGGTCGAACTTTACGGCGAATCACTAAGGAGAAGAAACTCTAAATCAGAAAATGTATTTTTAGATAATAGTTGTTAAACCGGATAAAAGCATCCGCTCCAGCAGCTTGTCTATACAATAACTTCTTGCTCTTTTAAATCCTTAACTTATAGGGGCACTAACGGTTGGCGATAGGGTCAATTAAAATTGGTATATCAACTTTATCCTAATTTGGCAAGAAAATGGGTAATCGGAAAATCAATTGCCAATCGAAATATTTGACTGTTAACTAAATTTACCAATACTTTAAATAATTAATTTATTGGTTGATAAATAAAATTTTTGAATTTAACTGTGCCCTCACCTACAGCACACAATCCTATTCGCAAACTGAGGAAACCACCCAGTACATTATGATTGTAACCGGATACCTCGACAGAATTTTCTATTTTAATCCAGTTTCGTCCGTCGGTGCTGTAATACATATCAACAGTACTTTTTATGTTCCTGATCTTTAGAAACACATGTTTATTTATCGCATTTTTTTCGGTTGGGAACTGCCATCCCCTCAGGTTCGCCAAAATATTTTGCTTATCAGCCAATATTCCCGAATAATACCTGTTGTCGTAAAAAAGTGTCAGTCCACCCGTAGCATTTCCCTCTATAAATAACTCAACCTGTGCCGTATAAGAGTGGTTTGAAGGAATACAAGTTAAAGGAGCACAATCAGCTACAGATTTACCCTTGCCTTTTATTGTTAAACTGTTATCATCCAGGTGAAATCTTGTTGTATCGTATTCTCCAAAAAATTGCCACTGGGGTTTTAAGCTATGGCCGCTGAAGTCATCGCTTAGGGTAAATGAACTTGTTAAAGAGCTTTGTTTTGGTTTTAATATCGGCGCATCAGTTTTAATGGTGCCGGGTACCTTAAACCAACCGTCCTTTGTCCATTCCACAGGTTCAAGCAAAGTTTGACGCCCCATACCATAAAAACCGTTCTCGTAGGCATGAAAAACCATCCACCATTTACCATTGGGGCCTTCCACTAAACTGCCGTGACCTTTTGACCACCATTTTTCTGAATTGTTTTTTGTGCGGATGATCGGATCATAAGGCGAATTTTCCCATGGGCCAAACGGTGTTTTAGAGCGTGCGGAGATTACCATGTGGCTTGTTGCAGGGCCGGCGGTCCCCCCTTGCGCTACGGTCAGATAATAGTAATCACCCCGTTTAGCTATTGTAGGCCCTTCCAAACAAAAACACTCTATCGACCATTCACGTGGAATCTTCCAGCCGCTGTAAGCCGGCTTTAATTCACCGGTTATAGATAATCCATCATCCGACAATGGCAAATAGCCGCCATTGCTGAAATAAAGATAACGTTTACCAGTCTTGTCGGTAAAATGCCCGGGATCAATAAAATTGACCTTCAGTTCAACCGGCTCACTCCATGGACCATTTATAGAATTGGCGGTAACCACAAAATTGCTGTTACTTGCGGGGAAGTAGATGTAATACTTGTTTTTATACTTAACCAAATTTGGCGCCCATACCGAGCCCACATATTTAGTCAGTGCGTGTGTAACCGGAGCCCAGTTAACCAGGTCTTTTGAATGCCAGATTAACAGGCCAGGATAATATTCAAAGGATGAATGTACAATGTAATAATCGTCACCCTCCCGCATGATGGTTGGATCAGGGTAATCACCTGCAAAAATAGGATTGACAAAATAAGCATCGCCCTTTGTTTTGCTTTGAGCTGGCTTCTGCGCCTGCGCTAAAAAAGCCGACAAAAAAAGGGCCGCAGCTAAAGTGATACTTTTGACATTATTCATAATTGCTAAACAATTTTTTCTCTATCTGCCTATGCCAGGCCACAAACTATCATCCTCCAGGATGGGTGAAAATAAAAAGACTGAACAAGCTTTCCATCAAATCAAGAGAAAATCTTTGATTTTCTTAAGCATCCGTTTGATTTCTGTTATTCCCGCCGTGTCGCTAATAGAATATTGTCAGTAAGTATTAAGCTCATCACGAGTTCACGGCCAATTTCAGCGTTGTAGCAAGTCATTAGGACGCCAATTTATAATAAATAAAATTACTTCACTATTACCCTGACCCGATCCAGATTTTGAATATGTGTAAACGGCGTACGGGCATCTCCCCGCCGTTGTGATGCAATTCTTAATGCGGGGAAATAAGTACCGGCTTTAGCGAATTTGTAGGTTGTAGCCAGTTTAAAGCGTGAACCAGCTTTATTAACGGCAGTCCATTTCGTAGAAACTGGAAAAACACCTGACGTTACAAAATTCCATCCATGCAAATCACCGATGTTTTTTTCAAAGTCCGGCGATAGGCCGTCAAAGTTCCAAACGGCAGTTACTAGCTTTCCCATATGTTCCGGCACATCGACAATTGCGGTAAATGTAACCGTTTCGCCGATTTTAACTACAGCACGTTTGCTGCCATTCGCTTTCACCAATACTACGGGCTGTATACCTTTTCGTTCATTTGCGGTTGGTGGAACTACTACCTGTCCATCCACAACTTTATAATTAGTACTGGCCGCGGGAGCAATGCCCTTTTCTACCCAGTCGCTCAAATCAAGGAGCGCTTGTTGTAAAACCCCGAGATAGCTAATGGTTTCTGTTGGATCATCTTCAATCGATACATCTCCATGTAAAGCACGATCTGTGAACCATACCCTGAAATGGTTGTCAAGACTGTCCCCGAGGTTCGTTTTGACCTTTGTGCGATACCAATCTGCCTGCCACGGAAAAGCCTCCCGATCCCAAAGCGATTCGAGCAGGATCATTTTACCTTTAAATTTGCCCGTGGGAATGACACCGGCCGCTCCTTTTGTAAACAGCGGCCCCAGTAATAACTGACGTTGCGGATATTTAGGTGTGCCATCGGCATTGCGAAACTGATCCCATACATAATATTCCTTTCCCGGTACCTGGTGGCGGTGGTAGGTTTGTATGGCGAGGAAGTTAGAGTTATCGACCTGTACCGAATCCCCGGTTTTTAGTTTGGCAACCACAGTTGAATCAACAGGCCCCAACACCACTTTGTCATCTTCTATTTTACTTATCATCAGAACTTTTCCGGTAGCCGCTCCGCTTTTGATGATCAGATCGCCACCGAGGAAATAAACATCCTTAAGTTTATCCTGCAATTGAAATGCAACCGGCATCCCATCCTGAACGCCGCCAATATTTTTAGACGCAGCTCCGGCTGTTCCGCGATCCTCTGCTGATACCGGCTTTTTAAGCCCCAAAGTGGCCGCCCGGTCACTGTTAATGAGCGCCTTGATAACATTGCGCTGCTGAATTCGCCCTTTTAGAAATAACCCTGGTGAATCGTGTCCGAGATAGCCGGGCAGGGTCCAAAAGTCATGTTCAAAATATTTGCTGTCAATACCAACAATAGACTGGTATAAAACCGGAAAACCCTGCGTACCCATTGTTTTGTAACCAAACCAGCTTTTTACCGGAAATCCCATTTTGGTAGCTTCCTGGAGCACGGCTCTTTCTTCCTGATTTAAACCAGCATACATGTCGCCGCTTCCGCCCGGTTCCAGTGCATCAATAATTTGCGGGAACTTATTATTTAAAACACTCATGGCAAACATACGCGCGGTAAACACATTGGGGATAGCCTGGTCAGACCCTAACACGTAAGGAACGACTCCGTCCCAAACGCCACTTGTGCTTTCAAAACCTCCAACTGTGCGATATGCGCCCCCGCTACCGCCAAAAGCGTATCCGTACGGACGTTTACCGTGATAAATTTGTGCGGCTACAATGCGTGAAAATTCGGCCGAAGCCGCATTTACCCGATACGCCGCTAGTGATGGGTCAGATTTGGACGGATTGCTGAAACTGAAATTGCCGCCTTCATTGGTCTCAACAAAATAAGCTCCGTGGGTAAGGCTAAACCCTATTTTGTCTTCCTCGCCGGTTCTTCCCTGCGATCCATTTTCGCTATCCGGGAATGGTGTAATGTATTGAAAAAAGTGGCCCTGATATTTTTCCTTCTGAGGAAAATAAAAGGAAAATTTTGAACTGGTGCCCTTGAATCCACCATGAATGTACCGATGCCTTACCGGCTTGTCCCGCCATTCATCGACATCCACATAAGGTTGCTTAAACAACGTGTCGGTTGTCTTAAATTTTTGAGCCAGGCTGTCATTTCCCTGGGTTAAATTGTTTTGGGCATGGGAAGCTACAAAACTCAAAGCAAGCAGCACAAGCAGCCCTATCTTAAGTTTAATAGACCGCCTGTTATTTTGGATGGACGTCATACTTTTCATATTTATACTTATTTACGATACTTATAATTTAAGTTACAAACTGGTAATCAAATTGCGTTGACAGCGCATTTTCTCAGGATTTCATCATTGGAAAATACCAGGAATAGTCCCGCGACTACGAAAAAAAATCATGTTTAGCTTTTTCATTTTAATTGGTTTTTGAAGAATAGAATTCTATTCTGTTTATTCGACAGAATAAAGATATAATTGTTACATGGTATGTTAAAATTTATTCTGTCTATTTAACAGAATAGTATGTAGCTTTGTATTTTCAAATGATATTTTGATTCATTATGGAATATTCTGAAATAGAAATTATCACGCATCCGGACAGGTACCTGCACCATATACAAGTCGACAATGTTATTTTCGGCTATCATGATAAAGAGCTGAAAGTACTATTGCAGCAGACCATTGCGACCAGTAAATGGACAATTACAGGTGGCTATGTCGGCCGGGATGAGTCCATCGAAGAGGCTGCCGCCCGCATTTCTTCATCAAGGACTGGATTAAAAAATCTTTTCCTGCAACAGTTTCACTGTTTCGGTAACCCGGATCGTGCAACAGACGCTGAAAAAAATCCGGAAAATCTTCGCAAACTGTCTGGAATTGAAGTTCCTAAAGACCTTTGGATTTTTGACAGATTTGTATCTGTAGGTTTCTATACATTGACAGAATTCTCGACAGTTGAAATAAAGAAATGGTCACTTGATGCAGCATGCCAATGGTGGCCGGTGAGCGACCTTCCCCCTTTAATGTTTGATCATAAGCTTGTTATTTCTGAAGCTTTACGGACCCTTCGAATGCATATTGCATTTTATCCGATTGGTTATGAGTTGCTCCCTGAAAAATTTACATTACCCGAAATTCATGCTTTATATCAAACGATACTTGGGAGATCTCTTGATGAAAGAAATTTTCAAAGAAAGTTACTTGCATCAGGCATTGTTTTGAAACTGACAGAAACAAGACCAATCGGCCCGCACCGGGCTCCCTACCTTTATAAGTTCGACCAGGAAAAATACAATGAAGGCTTACAAAGCGGCATTGTTTTAGCTTTTTAGCTGATTATTAACAAAGCCCTTTAGGATTACTCAATCACAAAAGAATGGAAAGATTAAAAAATAAGGTAGCAATTATTATAGGTGGAGTTAGTGGCATTGGAAAAGTTACAGCCCGATTGTTCGCTGCCGAAGGGGCAGCAGTTGTGATAACCGATATCAACGAGCCCGGATTGAACCTGGTTGCCGAAGAGATCTCGGCTTCCGGAGGCAAAGCATTGGCAGTCAAACAAGATGTAACTTCCGAATACGAACTGGGACGGAACTTGTGGTAGATGGCGGTCAGATATCAGTTTAACAAATTCTCTGTCGAAAATAGCCATATTTGCAAGAGTAGCCTCTTGTTTTCTTGAATGCATCTCCTAATGATCTTATTATTTTTCATCTAAATTTATTTATCATTAAGCCGGGTCAAACGCGCAACACATCTCAAACATTGACCGATGTTTCGCGAAGGAATGGGGATTTAAGGGCATGATAATATATAATAACAATTCAACCGATGAGTTAAAAGAAATCCATCATGTCGCGGTAAGAACTTCTTGTTTTTAAAACGTTTATAAATAGTTTTTTAAAAATCTCTAAAAGAGCTTGAGGCATTCCCAGCCTGCATGTGAAGGTGAACATTCCGGAACCATTGATCACCAAGTTCGGAAATAGCGAACCGTTAGTTCTGCAACACTTTGATCATATTAATTCATTGATCAATAATTGCAATTATCGAACCGCGTTCCGTTTCATTCCAAGCACTGGTGTACACGAGAATGGTCTCTTCAATTTTTTCGTTGTTTTCCATAGGGCAAAGGTCATTCCCCTCACCCATAAAAAAGTTCAGGTAGTTGAAGACTTTAAACTTTTTACCCTGCTTAGCAGTCGTCAGGGTTCCGCATCATTACAAAGGCATTAATGGCTACATATTTTGGGAAACCGGCCGTGATCAAAAGACTCATTTGGCGGTCTATAGCCTCACCGGGCAACCAGTCGAGCAGCAGTAGCACGTAAAGCTCCGCTAAAGGAGGTAATGGTGGGTCCCCTTCCTCCCAGCCGCCTTTTGCCGGCAACTTGTCTATCTTACGAAGTGCATGATTTAAATTTATATTCCAATGTTAAACTCTTCGTAGCAACTATAAAAAGGGACTGTAGGATCCCGAACCTTTTTGAAAATTTCAGTCAACTTCAACGTAATGAAAATTAGAATCGAAAAAGTTTGAAAAGTAAAAAAATGCTATATTTGGCTTAACAATTAGAGTAAACTTGCTATTTGCGTCATTCGTAGAGTAAGGAACTTTTTAAAATGTAAATTACTGATAATAAACACATAAGAGCGATGGTTCTGAACCTAGCTCTCCTAAAAAAGGTGCATTAAAAAATGCGCTATTTCTTTCGTCTGTATCTGTAATTTTTTCAATATATCCAAGAAAAACGGTTCAAAAGTAATCCGGCCAAGGCATATTAAAACTTAAAAAGTTCAGATCTCCTCGCCTATTTTATAAAGCCTTTAACTTTTAAATCTTGTATTATGGGCTCAATAAGCCGTAAAAAGCCCTCTAAGTGTTCAAAGTATTCCCGCTCAGGGGTACAGGAAAAGTTTAGGTACTACGCAACTTTACTGTAAAAATTAAAAACCCTCTTTACGACGATGTAGAGAGGGTTTTTTATTGCACATATAAACTCGCCCCAGGATCATCAGGTCATTACCGTAATACTGATTAGCTGCTTCATCTTTAATGTACCTTTTTGCTTAAAAAATTTTCCTGATCTCCTTTGCAGGAACGCCTCCGACAACTGTATTGTCCGGAACATCTCTGCTGACGACTGCACCGGCTGCAACAACAGCGTTTTCGCCAATGGTCACACCGGGTAAAATGGTTGCAGCCGCACCTATCCAGGCATTTCGTTTTATCAAAATGGGTTTGCATAGCATCGCCCGCCGGTCTGCCGGATCAAGCGGATGATTCTCTGTGATGAGATTCACTTTCGGGCCAATGAGCACATGGTCTTCTAAAGTGATGCCGCCCATATCCAGGAAGGAACAGGCATGATTGATAAAAACATGTTTGCCAAGGTTTATGAAGCGGCCAAAATTGGTGTAGAACGGCGCAAATATGGTAGTACTCCCGTCCAGCGAAGTACCAATAATCTCGCTAAGTTTCGTCCGGACCTCATCTACATTGGTTGCTGCATTGAGTGCCGGTGATAAAGCCAGTGTGCGGCTGACCACCTCATTTACCCTGAAAAATTCCGGGTCATCCAGCCTGATGAGTTCTCCCGCTTTCAATCTTTCGAAAATATCTTTCATAATAGTGTTACCCATTCATTTCTTTTAAACAAATCTTTAAAGATAGTAGTTCGCTGCAATTTTTATCGATATTGTTTTTTTGCTTTTTTACGCCCCCTTTTATCAATCGTTATTACCCCTGCTTTATGCAAATAAACTTGAGTATATAGATGATTACCGTTTCTTCTTTATTGATTATTCTAATTGCTCAGGGGCCGAACCTCTATCATAATGAAATAGCCTATACGCTCTTTGATGAACCATTTACCGTCGAGACGCACATATAAGTCATCATATTTAACACTGTAATCTGTAAGAACATCCCTCCCTTCAGATTCTCTTATCATTTTGATCTGCGTAAAGGAAACGCCTGTCGCAGTTTCTCCATTTATTTTTACTGTATGCTGGCCGTTCATTGTGAAATAGGTTTTAACCGCAGCAGCGTGGCCATTAAATTCCTTTTCCATAGTCTCCGTTCCGAAAACATTGGCTACTAAAGCTCCGTTCATATAAACTTTATAGCTACAATCCGGCGTAAACAAACTCATCACTTCCGAGATCCTTTTCTCATCACCCAAATAGGCGTAATCATCAATTAAGTTCCTTAAATCTTCCTTCGTTTTTAAAATTTCTGCTGTCATCTTATTGTTTTTAATGTTTGAATAGCGCCGAGGGCGGTCATTGCCACCGCTAATACGGTGATCACCATGGTCATAATTCGCTTAAATTCATGTTGTTAATGAACGTTTGTTTTGCGAAATCCAAAACTATACTATATTTACTTACAATTTATTAGTTGTTACCTAAAGGTTAGTAACTAACAATTTAAGACCAAAATGATGGAAAAAGAAAACGAGAAGCCGGCAGTCAATAAAGAGTTTACTGAAGAATGTACAAAGGTTTTAACAGCAGTAAGTGATGCTTTATATGTTATTGGGGGCAAATGGAAACTGATGATCATTATTGCTATGGCCAGGGGCAATAACAGGTTTACTGAACTTCAAAGGCAGGTTAAGGGAATTTCAGCAAGGGTACTCTCCAGTGAGCTTAAAGAACTGGAGATGAATGGCTTTATTGAAAAAAAGGTTACGGTAGGATACCCTGTAACGATTGAATATCAATTGTTACCTTACAGCCATACGCTTGAGGAACTTGTTGGCGCTATGACCAAATGGGGTATTCAGCACAGGCAGAAAATCAAAAGTGAACGATCTTCGAGCGGACCATCCTCCGAGGATTAAATGCGACCTTTACAAAGCTGATGATATTCCGGGATAAATCCCTGAAAACACAAGGCCCTGTAAATCTGTTGATTTACAGGGCCTTGATTTGAGTTGGTATCGCTTTTTGTCGGGATGGCAGGATTCGAACCTGCGGCCTCCACATCCCAAATGTGGCGCGATACCGGGCTACGCTACATCCCGTTCCCGTTGGGGTTGCAAAGGTAATATTATAATTCAATTAATCAAAACTTCTGGAAAAATCGTCTGTAATGATATAACAATAGTCTATCTCCCAATCTAAAGATGAACATACAAGTTAATACCAAGCCTGCTTGCCGTCATCTTAAAGGCAAACTCAAATATTAAGGCTTGACTTATCTATAAATCAACACAGATTAATTTTTTATAGTAAAACAATAAGTTACAATTCCTGAGTGCGTCAACTCTTAATTATACAGCAGCAGCAATACTAAGCTGTACTCTGATGTTTGTGGTAGTTTATAACGGCAAAACAAACTCATTGCCATTTGTACTGTATTAAAAAATCACATTTAAGCATTGGTTTTTAAAGTTGTTAACTCAACATTGTCATAGCAATTTAAAAATCACAAACAAAAATGTAATAAATACGTTACAATAACATCATCTAACTAATATATTTTATATGAAAAAGATTTGTTTAATATTGTTTGTAACCAGCATTGCATGGTGCATTCAAACTGCCGGGGCTCAAACCCAGGATACCACAAACAACAAAGTGGAGATAAAAAAGAAAGTTAAAAAGGGCGCCCACGGCCGTACTGTAACGAAAATTAAGATGGAGGGCACCGGCACAGCCGGCGCAATAAGCGGCGCAGCCGATGGCGCTGTAACAGGTCACTTACCTGAGCCGGCAAAACAAACACCAGCACCAGCACCGGCACCGCCGCCACCATCCGTGGTTATAGTGCATGATACAGTCAAAACGCAGGTACCAGCGCCTGTAGTTGCTCCGGCACCAACACCAAAAACAACTGAAGTTACTACAACTACAACAGAAGTAAAGCCGGTTGTTACAACCAGTTCAACTACTCATGTTGTTGCACATAAGGCAACTGCTTCAAAAAAGCCTGCACATGTTTATCATCGTGTTTACAAAAAAACACCGGTGGCGGCAACAAAAACTACTACGACCACTACGGTGAAAAAAACCGAGTAAAGGTGCCACCACTTGCGGGTGACAAAAGCGGGATTGTTGCAATCAACAATCCCGTTTTTTATTTTTAATATTCTATTAAGAGTTAATAACAGCAAACCACCGAAAGCGACAGCCAACATGGTTAAAAAGGTAATCTTTGCTTTGCGACGTTTTTTTAAACAAAAAAACCCTCCAAACTTTTAATTCAGAGGGTTTTGATTTGATTTTGGTATCGCTTTCTGTCGGGATGGCAGGAAGACAACCCAACGCTGTATATATCTTATTATCAGTAAATTACGAAAACTATTCCAAGCTGTTCACCTTTTTGTTCGCGGGAACTGTTTGACGATATAAAGATACGACTTTCGTTAAACAGATGAAAAATTCTCATCAAAATCTCCATTTTTTTTATGATGACAGGTTCAAGGGTAAACACACCGAACATCACAAACTAAGTGCAAAGAACTCCTACCTGGGCTATATACCTATCTCTGTTGTTCGGAAAAGTCTATTTAAACACATTTTGTGTTTATTGTAACGCACACTCAAGGAGATTATTTTGTTTTAACCTCCATTGAGCTAACCGTTGTTAATAGTATTATAAATCTTGTCGATAAGATGAAAAATCACAGATTCTACGTGAATAACATAGGGTTGATCGACAAGCCTTTTTTCACCTAATTTTAAATTTGAGGTTCTGTTTATATCTAAATATACAGAATTTATTACCCCGTTATTATGTAATAAAATATTCCTGGTAGAGAAAATTTCTATTATGTCCATGTACGGTATTGCCAGCTTGATCTCGGGCACGCCAAATTTTGTACTCCAAAATTTAAGTTGGTTTTCAAAAGAATTATAAGAGAATTCGACAATTTCTTTTTCTAAAATATATTCAAGTAACTGGTCGTAGTTTTCGACGACTTCCTCATAAGATAACTTTTTGGATGATTTTAGAGCATTTGTATTTTTTTTAAAAAGCCATTTAGTAACATCTACGAGATACGCCTCTAACAATACAACAGCGTATACAATTGTCATTTCTAATATTAATGAGGTGTAAAAGGGAAGTAATAGATGTTTTTTTCCAAATAGTTTTAACCCTGCTTCTCGCTCTTCGTCGTCAGCGATTGTTTCGATATAGGAAACCATTTTCTTTACGTCCCACTCAAAAGAGATTAGCGCGCTTTTGCTGTCGCCATCGAATGCGATCAGAGAATCCATTTTCTCAGAGTATCTATGATAAATTTCATCCAAATTTTCGTCCGCCATTGTTTAATTTTATTGTGAGTCTAGTTGATCAATATACTTGTTTAAATCAATCGGCCGAACGGTACCTAACTTTTGAAGTTCGGCGACTAATTTTAAAAAGAAATAAATTAAGGTTTCTTCAGACGTACTGAAAGATATGTCTACCAATGGGTTAAGATGGTCCGTTAGGTCAACAACGGTCTTGAACGACCTGTCGTTTAAAACGCATCCAATATCAATAATTTCAAGTTCAGTGGAAACTGTAATTGCATCTTTAAAAGCCTTTGTATTCTCGATGCTTGACTTCCATGTGTTTTCAAGACACAAAAAACCGCCCAAAATATTAAATAATTGCGGTGCTGGCTTAATTAAACCTTTGTCTACAACCGGCGCGGTGGTTCGCAATAAATTCCTTACACTTAAAATCTTAGCGCTGGCATACTCCAAGAACTTTTTACTAACCTCTTGTTTCGCTTCAAAAATTGCGTATACACTTTCAGCTGGTATATATTTTATACCATGCTCATTCAAAATAAAGGGCGTATACTGACTATCGTATATCACCACATCTATAGCATCACTTGTGTTGCCTTCATAATCTATTATTATGGCCTTTGCAACTGAATAGCGTTTAGGTAAATAATCCTGAAAAAACTTAATCCAAACAGTCTCCGATCCTTCACCTTTCGTCGGCTCGTGCTTTATGTTTTTCCGGATAGTTTGCATCTTGGATTCCATTGTTTTTTGCAAATCCAAAAACATTTGCCGCATGTTGATTTTATGATCTGCTCTCTTCTTCGTCATATTTATAAATCTTATCTTTAAAGTACACGTAAAAACCTAATTCCATCTTTTTGGGGCTAAGGCCAACTATAAGCAAGACGGGGCTGTTTATATTGACATCTACATGCTTAACAATTTGGTTTAGTGCAATAATGTCAGTTCCACTCGGCAACGGCGGTGCATCGGGATGTGTATGCCATTCACCAAGGTAAATTTGAGAAATAGGAGAATGATACAAAGAAAGCAATTGTTCCTTCAATCCTTCCGCCCCCCTTTCGAAACTATATTTTGATGATTTATAAGATTTTGGCAATATAATATCTTCTATAATTACAGTTTTTTTATCGTCAGAATAACGGCCGATCAATACACCGCCAAACTCATTTGGAAAGTGTTTTAATCCAATATTTTGAATATTGGCGATTAGCCTATCATCAATAGTCAAATACAATCCAATCTTATCGTTTTTAAATTTCAAAATTCGTTTAATTTTACTTCAAAGCTTTGTTCATCAGAGGTTGAAAGATAAAAATTCCTAAATGGACGATCTCTCACCAACGATGAATTAATTTGTTTAATCGCAAATTGCACCAATACGGCGATGTCATTGTACCCGGCTTTAAAAGTAGGGCTCCAGCAACCTGTAGGATTGTAAAGGTCAACCGTATCATTGTTAAGACTTTTGAATATCTCCATCAGCCAGGCGTATTGATCATGTTTAAAAACGCAAACTAGTTCTTTAGCATGATTTGTAATTGATAAATTGATGATTTCGGATTTTATAGATAGTTGGCTAAAAATGTGAGCTAAATCGTTGTCGGTAGAACAGTCAAATATGTAGTCAAATTCATTTAAAGCTTTTTCAAGTGTTTCTTTCCAGCTGGCATCTGAACGATAACGCTTAATGACATCGGTTAGCTCTTCGTCACCGTTTATATTTACAAAGGGCGATATAAATATCAGATGGTTTTGAAGTTCGTAAACTTTCGAAACCATCCCGTTGGAGAATTGAAATTCAGACCGGCATACATTATCTGGCTCTTTGACATCATGATCGTTTATAAAAAGATTGGTGCAACCGCCTCTCACGAGCGTGGTAGCGAGCATACTGCCAATCGCCCCTATACCAATTATCAGAATTTTGCTTTCGGTAATTTTAGGTGACAACGCTCCACGTCCGAAAAAATACTTGGTTGAACAGTTTCGCGTCTGCATCCAATCCATCGCTTTGTCTTCAAAGCGTCCCTGATAGGATTTTGGACCTACTTTTTCAACAACATTGGGGAAATCCTCGCTTAGAAAATTTATACATTGCCAATGTATATCGTTATCGGATATTTTATACCCGATCAATAATTTCAGTTCTGTATTTTTTGATTGATGTTTTTTTAAGTTGATATCAAAATCGTACAAATATTTAAAGAAAGGCTGTGATACAAGCGGTTCCAGTTCTTGCCAGTTTTTTATGCCGAATCGTTTATTTTGAACGGGTGGCTTTTCAAGAAAAACAAAAATTCCTGCATAATGAGTGAATGACTTGTAACTCTTACTCCAGGCGCATTGCACTACTTTTCCTTTTACATGAAATTCCTGGAGGATATAAGTCTGATACGCTACCTGTTTAATATTTCCGGTACCTAACAACGAAAAGTGAAATTGTCCAAATTCTCCGTTTTTAAATTCATAATCTACGTTAGTGAACCAAAGCGCTTGAGTTTTTCCGGTGCCGGACGGCGCAATCATGATATGCTCGTAATGCGAATCGCTTTCCCGATTAAGAAAATATTTTAAAACCCAATGTTTAAGTGAATTTATATCCAGGCCGAGTTTTGCATCAAGATAGGGGCTATGTAAAGTATGTACACATATAGCCCCATCGCTTCCAACATGATCGTATGGCAACAAATCTTTATTAATAAACCTTATCGTTTCAAAATCGTGATATTGAAAAGGATAAGGAGGGTATATTTCGACTTCAAAATTCAAGGTAGCATCCTCGACGGTCATAGTGATACCACCCTTGACAATAAGATCATCAAGAACAAAAGGCTGAGTAACTTTGACGTACTCAACCTTTTCAATTACTTCTACAATAGTGTTTAACCTGGTTTCCATTAGCCGAAACGTGTTGGAGGCGGAATGGAAGGGGCCAGTTTACGCTCGTCGTATTTGTTATCAGTCGTCTCCTCGATAGGAAACTTATCATTTAAGGGAAAATATATTTTTATATAATCAGAATTTTCTTCGATACGTGTAATCATATTGCGCATATCGTCACTTAATGTCGATTTATCATAATCCGTCATTGAATCAGCGACTTCGTTATTGCTGTTACCTGGATCAGGCAGTGTTACCGTCTTTACATTGTCCCTTATGTATTCCATTACGCTTTTAAGCCTATCCCACATCCCCCCGCTAATTTCCAATTTGTCAAAAGCCTTTATCGTAATCAATTCTAAAAAGAAAGATTTGGGCGTTTTATTGTTATGTATTTTCCAAACTTTTAGCAGCCTGATGTTCTGCCTTAAATTAACTTTATCGGCATTGTCACGGATATTTTGAACTTGGGCTTTAATATTACTACGGATATAATCGCTCCCCCCTTGTAGTTTGCCAAACTGCGAATAAACATAAAGGTTCAGCTTGTTATCATCTTTATACTGGTCCTGATTTAATTCCCTACCAGGTACAACATCAATTTTTACAACGTCACCAATGTCGTCTGCGAAAAATTCGATGCCCACTGAAACTTTTTGTTTACGAACATGAGCAACAGCGCTGTATTTTTCTAGCAAGAAATCGTATACATCATTAAACATTTTTTCCAAGGTCGTAAAGGCATTCCTTTTAAAAGGAGCCATTAAATCGAAATCAAATTTTTTATTTACCGCAGTATTTTTCGCAAATGACCCTGAATTAAAAGGTGAATATATATCAACACCAAATTTTGCAACGAGGGCGTCACAAATCTCATCACGTTTTATTTTATGTTTATCCAGCAGTACTTGTTCTTTGCTTACTTTATGAGAAGTGAGCACGTCATTAAGATGTTTATTCCTATCTGTTGCCATGTCGTTGATTTTAATATTTCAAATATATACAACAAAAAAATGGAATTTTGAGAATATCTCTCAAAATAAGATGTTATTTATCCACATACAAATACTTATATTTGATTTCACTGTGAAAATATCACAAAACGTGTTAATAACTTGAGTATGCTAATTGAATTTTCAGTTGATAACTATCTGTCTTTTAAGAATAACGGCAAACTTCGAATGGATGCGGGCACCATAAAAGAGCATGCCGGAAATATCTATTACCCCTACTTTTTCAAGGATTTAAAACTGGTAAAATCTACTGTAATTTATGGTCCAAATGCCAGTGGCAAAAGCAATTTGCTAAAAGCATTTCGATTTATGCAGCAGTTTGTATTGAATTCGTCAAAAGAAAGCCAGGCATCAGAAGAAATTAAGGTGGAACCCTTTCGACTTAATAATGCAAAACTGAATTACCCAAGCACTTTTGAAGTGATATTTTTGGTGGAAAAAGTGAAGTATCGATACGGGTTTACCGTGACAAAAAAAGAGATTTTAGCAGAATGGCTTTCTTTTGCTGATAAAAGAAAGGATGAAGAGTTGTACCTGCGACGTGATAACCATTTTACAATAAACCCTAAGTTGCTAAATGAACCAAAAAATAAGATTGAGATATTAAAAGAGCTCACCCGTAATAATTCGCTTTTTATTTCTGTACTGGCACAGTTTAATGTACCAATTGGGACGACCATTTCCCAATGGTTCAACAGTACCATGGTTGTGTTTGAGACCAATACCGAAGAACTTATAGACCATACAGCAAGCCTGTTAAAACAACCTGTTTATCGTGAAAAAATTCACGAAATCATTGCTAAATCTGACCTTGGCTTTTCCAGTATAGATGTTGCCATTAAGGAAAAAGCTCTTCGCAGCAATCTAAGCGAAAGTTTTATTTCACTAATGTTTGGCGCGCAGGACAGTTACCAGGTCAAGACCGCCCACAAAGTTTACAATGATGAAAAAAAACAAACCGATACTACACTTTTTGACCTGATTCGAAATGAGTCATTAGGCACACAGAAGTATATTGCGTTGCTCGGAATAATTTTAGAAGCGCTAGTTGAGAGAAAAATTTTATGGATTGATGAACTTGATTCACGTTTTCATGAACACCTATTAAAAATGATAATAGGGCTATTTAATTCTAATGAGAACAATCCCAACGGCGCGCAACTAATTTGTACTTGTCACAATACTTCGCTTTTAAAAAAAATGCTGAGACGGGACCAGATGATATTTGCTGAAAAGAACGATGTCGGTGCTACAACAATTAACAGTCTTTATTTTAAAGACCCGACAATTCGGAACGATGCTTCTTTTGACAAGGATTATAGCAGTGGAAAGTATGGCGCAATTCCCAAACTAGACCAGTTAGATCTTTTTAATGATTTAACAAACAAGGAATAAACATTAACGAAACCGGCTGCCTTTTTTGAATATCGCACTGATCAAACTGCGGCAAAAGTTTATTATAAAGTAATGCACATTATTCACAAAGAGTTAAACCAGGAGTTATTTGCGATATATAAAAAGGAAAATAGCGTTTTTCCAGCTTGGGATGTAATTGCCGATGTAGCTGAAATGGCAGACATACAGCCAACCTTTGAAAATTTACGGTACGCAACAATGCTTTTTTATGTAATTGAAGATTTATTTCAAACGGTAAAACATATATGGATTACCTATGAATCTGTCAATAAAGAAGACAAAACCGTGATTTTGACTATAAA
This sequence comes from Mucilaginibacter sp. P2_A5, assembly GCF_056404995.1. NCBI lineage: Bacteria > Pseudomonadati > Bacteroidota > Sphingobacteriia > Sphingobacteriales > Sphingobacteriaceae > Mucilaginibacter > Mucilaginibacter sp. P2_A5. The sequence continues at coordinate 264,164 of NZ_JBFUCY010000001.1, read as the reverse complement.
TGAAATGTTTAAAAACAAAGTAGGAATAAAAAAATCCGATCCAGTAACACACAAGCCCAGCCCGGAGTTGTGGGATTTTTATACTGATAAAACATTAAATCAGCTAAATGAAAACCCAAATATCATAGAGGTCAGCAAATTTGAGTGGTTAACGGCAAATGAAAAAAGCGATTTAAAAATGGAAACCACTCAACAAATTCATAATTGGACAAACATTAAAATCGTAAAAGAAAATTATCGAAAAACATTTGAGAAAATATTAAATAAAAAAATTCCACGGACTACCTTTGAGCGATTTATCGAACGAGTAGTCGTTCCTGATATAAATTCAGGAGTCGGTTTAACACATAAAGCAATTACTATCATGCCAGAATTCCAAACAGAAATTAGAGAGACCTACGGTAAAGAATATGTTAAGGTGTTTTTAAAAGATAAGACCCGTCTACAGGAAACCTGTATCGTTTTGAGAGATTTACCATCTGTAAGGTCAGTAAATATTACAGAAAATAAGGAAACCGATTTAACAGTTTATCCCAATAAAGTTTATTCAGGTGAAGAAGTTGAAAAGGAAGTTAAAAGCACATTAAAAATAATTTTTGAGACCAAAGCCGCTGACCCGGTGATATTGGCTGATGCGTTGTCAGATATCAGCCAAAATGCCTATCAAAAAATATTAAACCTGATTTACTATTTTGGTAAAAACCTGGAAAAATATAAAAGTTTGCACTCAAAATTTGACGAAGAAGGTTTTCGGGAATTTTTCCTCCCTTACCTCAACTCTATGTCACCCTCACATTCAGCAACCGGGGAGACATTCAATAAAATTGGTAAAACAGATATCTTAATACAAAATCAAAAAGGGGAAAATGTCTTTATTGCTGAATGTAAAGTATGGGGTGGCGAAGGCCAGATTCATCCGGCTTTAGATCAGCTTTTTGAGCGATACGTTACCTGGCGGGATGAGAAATTGGCATTTATAATATTCAATAAAACAGTCCAGGGATTTAGCGGCATAATTGATAAAGCTATTGAAAGTATAAAAAAACATCCCCTTTTTAAAACCTACAATGGAAAAACCAATGACAGTAGCGCTTCATTTATTTTCAAACATCCGGAAGATGCTGATAAAGAAGTCAAACTGGAATTAATTATGTTTAACTGCGCTTAATTTTACTGTTCTTAAATGCACCCTGTTTACACCGCTAAAATAATCTGCAACGTAAACTGGGTGCGCAAGGGCTCCGCATCGCGGAACCGCCGGGCAATTTCAGAAATCCTTAGTTCCTACTATCTGATCATGTATAAAATAATCGCTGCTATAATCATCAGGGTGCCGACGATGTTAATCACGCGTTCGATTATCATAGTAATTAGTGGCATAATTATCATTAAAGAAGTCTGAGATAAAACCTACTGTTTCAATGTCGTCGGTAAGAATGTTGTCAATAATATTACTGTAATAGTAAGTATTGAAATAATTATGCTCTAAATATTCTTCCATGATTAACTAAACTTACCTATGAACTGCTGGGCTTCTATTTTGCAAAAACTATCATAACGACCATGCAGTTTAAAAAGCTGTGGGTTTTTGTTGAAATTAAAAACACGGTACAAATGAAAGTTTGGTTCATTTTCTATAGAAAAATTATATTCGTTTACAGAAAAGTAAAAGGGCGTTTCCTTGCTCAATTTTGTCGTCTTCACTTCTACGTATTTGTCCGTCCCATTCAAGTTTTTTGATAATATATCAAAGCCCAAACCATCCCCTAAATCTTTAGAAACCCACTCCACTTTGTCTGCAAGGGAATCTTTGCCAGCGATTATTAAATTATAGCGCTCATATTCCAACACTAATTGCTCACCGTTCAACCCAAGAATTCTATTTTCTTGCTCACGCTCCAGGAAATTGATTTTAATAGGACGCCGGGCTGTTTTCTGCTTATAGTTAACCTCCTTTATTTCAGGTGGGCTGACAACCCAAGTCGCAAACTCCACCGGCCGTGTTATGGCAGGCACAGCGTCTGAAAATTCAAGAAAAAGGGGTTCTACAGTCTTATCCGCTCGGATATGGCAGTCGACTGCCGCTGTCAGTTTAGAGCGTTGAAAATTAAACCGTGGTTTATACCCTTTGATAAAGGGGTAACCCATTTCACTTAAAACAGCACTGATATTTTGATGCTTAAATTCGACTGAACCATGCGATCTATTGTTCAATAAAGGCATTATCGCTTTACGGTGATTTGTTTTATTAACCGTCACGCCACGCAATTCATCCTTTAGCATACTTATGTAATCTGCTACAATTAGTTCTACTTCTGCATCTGTCCAGTCGATAAAGTCCATTAAATCTGTCGGTGATTCACTTTTGCCTGATACCGCTAAAAATAAAGATGAATATATTAATTAAAAATGTAATATTTGATTTAACCTGGACTTATGAATAAGCTAATACGCGATTTAATAATCAACCAAATTAATAAGGCGAAAAGTGATTCTTTAGCGGCAAAGGGCTTAGGCCATGCTTACCTTACCGGTAAACTCCGGGAAATTATTCTCAATACTCTTATATCTCCATTACTTAATTCCAACTTCGGCATCGGCACGGGGAAGGTGGTAGATGCCAATGGTAGTTTATCGAAAGAAATTGACCTTTGTATTTACAGTAAAAACCTCTTGCCTGCGTTCTTTTTTCTTGAAAAAGACGGATTTGGAACGTTTCCAATTGAATCTGTACTAAAATGCACTGAGGTAAAGTCGAATCTTGATTTGGGTACTCTAAGGAGTGCTTATGATAATTTTAAATTTCTGGAAGGTAATTTGTTACCGACGTCTGGTTATCATGATGAACATGGGCGTCCCTTCGAGCATTTTATTGTAAAGCACAAATATGAGGTGTTTGCATTCGATTTTTCAGGCAGAAAATATACATCTAAAACCATTTTAGATTTGTATAAAAAGATAGACCCGCATTGGGAAACCGACCCATTGATCTGTAGTATTTGTATTATGGGAAAAGGGTGGGTAATGAACTCTGCGAGCGGTTGGTGGCATTTGCCCTTTGATGAAGAAAATGGTATTCATGAAGAGGTTATTGGTTATTTATGTACTGCCGTCGGCGACTTGTCTAATACAGAGGCAAGCCGCGGTACGCCGAAATTAGGCAATTATTTGCTGAATGTTAAGAACATGAAGCGCCCGTAATTTTTTCGACCAAGCTATCCATTTCATTGTTTTTGAAAGCCGATTCAAGCTCACATTCCCATATAACAATTACCCGCCAGTTCATTTCAGTTAATTTTTGCTGATGCGCAACATCGCGGAAAATATTTTTAGACAGCTTATCATGCCAAAATTTAGAATTAGTGTCGGGCACCCGCCCCTCCCTGCAATCACTATGGTAGTGCCAAAAACAGCCATGTACAAACACTGCAACATTATATTTAGGTAAAACGAGATCGGGTTTACCCGGTAAATCCTTCCGGTGAATTCTGAAACGAAAACCTTTTTTGTGAAGAAATGAACGTAGCTGCATCTCCGGCTTGGTGTTCTTTGACCGGATTTTGGACATGACTTTACTGCGTTTCTCTTTTGACCATATATCCATTAAACTAAATTACGGGTAATGATTTTAAAAATTGGCATAATGCGTTTCCGACCGCTTCAGCAAGTAGTACCGGAACCCCGTTTCCTATCATTTTAAATTTTTTGCTTAATGGCAACTTGGGGGACAATACATAGCTATCCTCTACGCTTTGTATCCTTAGTGCCTCCCTTACAGATAGGCGGCGGTGAAGGTAAGGATGCAGGTGTACTTCGTTGTTACCGTAACAAGTGGTCGGGCTGTACTTGTAACGGTGTAATCTTTTAAAAGAGGGCCTGTTAGTCTCACCCTCTTTTATATTACTCAGTTTTTCCTCTGTGACGTATAGGTTGAAATATTCGCTCCCATTAGCTACAACTTTTTCTTGTGCCTGGGGAACCAAGCAAGATTCAACACATAAGTTGAGAGGGATAGTTTCAGGTCGGCTTGCGTCAGCTCCAAAATTGGCGGCAATTGGCCACGGATGTGTTTCCAGGTGCTGACTATGTTCTGAGCCTTTGGGAAATGGGAACCATTGACCATTTAAACCCGGTTTTATTTTTGAAAGGTCATATATGTTTTTGTTTACGCCCACCACAAACACCCTTTCACGGGATTGAGGTACTCCAAAGTCCAGGCTGTTCAATACTGAAAAATCTATCAAGTATATCTCTTTTAATATATCAAGCAGGTGCAAAAAGTGTTTGGCATTTTGCTTAACTTTTAACAACCCCGTTACATTTTCCATTATGAAAAATGCAGGTTGCAAATCCAGGATTTTGCAAAGGAACGTATCAGTTAAGGAACCTTTTTCACCTTTAAATCCCTCAAGATTTCCATTAATGCTAAAATCTTGACATGGTGGCCCTCCCGTCATTCCGAATATTTTAGGCACTTTTTGCTTAAATGCCTCCTTCATTATCTGTGGGCTGTCTATTTCCTTTAATGATTTCTGATTGCTTATCTCATGAACAGCCCCGGTAGCATTGCCATTCCTGTTTTTCAGCCACGATGTTATACCTTGTTTGTACAATTCAGCAAATACAGGGTCGAATTCATTTGTCCAGACAATATCAAAACCTGCTTTAATAAACCCCATGTCCATAAAACCACCACCCGCAAAAAAAGAAAGAAGAGGTATTTTTTTTTGATTAGGCATAAATAGTAGTATAGTGGTTTGCAGTTGCGTTTATGGAATTTTTACTTTTCCTAAGGTTATATATCTTTAATTGATGCCCAATGTTCATTTCTAATTTTTCTTTTGTGGCCATATCAAAGCCGTTCACTAAGGCCTTTTGACCGGATAATTCGATTTCCAATCCAACAGTATTGTTGCCAAAGGTATTTACTTTTAAAAGTTTTCCTTTCAAATCCTTTGTGTCTTCAAAATTTGTTTCAAACCAAGTGTCATAAAACGCGCAGGCTGGGCGGTAAGCACAGAACTTGCAATTGTCTAAACTGCAATTTGCCAGGGAAGCATAATTTTTCTTTGCCAAAGTTTGATTAATGTTGTTGAGGAACACAATAGCGTCCTGGTAAAGGACTTTACATTCTTCAAAAGTAAATGCAACTTCGACATAGGAGTTTTCCAATGTGACTATAAACAACCGGTCTGGAAGAATACCTGTCTTTAAATAATAAAGGTAAGCATAGAGCTTCAGTTGATATTCATAATCTTTTTTAACAGCAGCCTCACCGTTTTCATTCAAGGTGCCGTCGTAAATTGCCCCAGTCTTAAAATCCAAAAAGATGATTCCGTTCTCATTCTTTATAATAAGGTCAACAATGCCGGTGACCGTATTTTCAGGATTTGTGAGTTTTTCTTCTGCATACCGGTTTTTTAACTGTGAGCCTGCGGATTTTGATGGCGTGCCTTGTCTTTTCAACAGCCCTCTGACCTTCAGTTTTTTGAGGGCAAAGTCGTCACAAAAGTATTTTAATGGAACCATTGCTGACGACCCTGCATTCCGCAAGCTAGCTTCCTTTTCGTCGATTAGCCTTCTCCAATAATCTTCAAAATGCACCTCATTCTGGATAACTCTTTTTGCTATCAGTTCAAGCATTTTATGCAAAATGCTTCCCAGATAGGCATTGGGACTAATTGGCATCAACTGTTGAAAGTTGAAGGCGCAGGCCAAGGCGAGCTTGTATGGACAATGAGTTGCGGCGTAATATTGGCTTACCGAAAGCTTTTCAATTTCCTTTATCAAGGGCAGTTCGAGTCGCTTTATCATTGATTCATGATTTTTTGATAACACCAACCAATCCGCCTTTGCAGGTTGAATGTGTCCAAACACTCAAAATCCTCATCTATGTCACCATTCCTGTCTGCGATATAGGCGTGAGCCGCACTTATTGCAAGGGTGTACCAAGCATCCTCCTCCAAATGTTCAAGATTCCAAAAAGGATGTACCAGCAAAATTATTTTCCTTCTTCCCCGTTCTGGGTTGCCGTGCCTTATTGCAGGAATGCCATTGAAGCTAGTCATAAACTCATCCCGTGTCTCGTGTTTATCAGCAAAAAAGCTGTCGACAAACTGGTCGCGAAGCTTAATTGCTGATTCCAACCAACCATTAATTTCAATAAATGAATCAAATAACCCATCCGCACCAGACTTATAACTGTTATCCCTCAATAACCGGAGAATACCTATACCTAGACGCCAATCCAACAAACTGTGCCAATTCATATTCCTGTAAACTTTCAAGCAGTCGTAACAGGCATCTGCGCATTTGTCTTTGTGTTCACTATCATGGATTTTTGCCATATAGGAGCCTTGTTTTTGGGGATCCAATGCTTCATCAAGTATGGTGTCAAAATGGTCGTATAAATGCCTTACGAAGCCAGAGCCGTTAGGTAGTTCATCTGTCAATATGATTGCACCTACATCTTTGGGTACCGGATCATTAATCTCAATCTTTGTAATATCCGCAATCTCAATTTCAGTCGGATCAATGTCCAACGTATCCGCTAACACTCTTTGCAAAATAAAAGCCGCTGAATAATAACCCGCCCTGACACCCAGGCTTTGCCGTTCCACCAAGTTGGGATTATTCATCAATTTAAACATGTTCATATTTAGTTCCGGAGGGACGGAAACAGGAAAAAGTTTAAATATCTCGGTTTTTTTATTAATGGCGATGGCCAAAGGCGCTTCAACTTTTGCGTTGGAAAAGTTTACCAGGTTATCATCTGGTAACACAAGTGGGCTAGTTAGCCCGTCCATCACCCATTGGTTTAAAAACCTGAAAGATTGCTTGGTCTCCTTTTCGGTATTATCAATGGTATAATAGCTGCCTTGATAAAATTTATCGCCATTAGTATTAACACGCCAAGTAACGTCCTTATCTGAAATAAGGATTCTGCAATTGCCCGTTACCTCATTAATCCGTTCGGCATCTTCTTCCATGGAATGATCTGCATAAATGGGGGGCCTGTTCGTTACTAAATCAGCTTCGTCCTTTGAATCCAGCCCTAACAGGAAATTAGTCCTGTAGGCCTTGGGGGATTTGATGATGAACTTGCTAAATGAAAAAGGATCAAAATTACTGCATACTGGGCATTGGCTGTTGTCTGGTTCGCTTCCTTCCTGGTATGTCTGATTGTATCCGCATTTCTTGCACCTTTCCATCCAGCGGCTTAAGTAAAACGGGGAATTCCCGGATTGACTATCGCTTTTATTAGTGATAGTTTCGCGACCAGTCCTGTCACGGGTTTTCATGATGTCACTGGTAAAACCTATGGATTGGTATATTCCCTTGTCTTTTGTCTTCTGCGCTGCCGGGGCAAACTCATAGATAGCCATGGACTGCGCACGGTCGATTTTTAATATTGAATTATTTTTACCAGTTCCATGATAAAGGTTTTTGACGTCAGTAGGCATACCGAACATCGGCAGTATCCCGCCCTCTGCAAATTTTTGTGAAATATCGTCGGTTGGGATTTCATGATTATCTATCAGGTTCTGCATGCGGGAAATAAACCCTTTTGCCGAATCAATTGCTGTAAAATACTCCAAAAATGTTGGCTTACTGTCTATCAATTGAACAGGTGTTAATGCTTCAATAATCCTGCCGATCATTAATTTATTGCCGGAAAGCCATGCAGTCAAATCACGTTTGTAGGAACCCCAATTTGTAATTTTTCCGAAAACGCCGTGGATACTCGATTTATCTTCGTCATTATTTTCGTTTACTGCGATTGACCGATAGGCCTGCCTCAATATTTCTTTAGATAATAACCTGAGGCAAATCCGCTCCTGCTTCATCGTTAAAAACGGTGTTGGAGGGCTGTCCCCGGTTATTTTTTGCGGGTTCGCGAAATAAAACTCATCGTGGCTGCGGCCACGGCAAAAAGTCAAGATGGCAGAGTACGCTTGCCCCCTGCGTCCAGCACGTCCTACCCGTTGCTGGTAGTTAAAGCGTTGGGGTGGCATATTGGCCAGCATCACGGCTTGTAAAGCACCAATGTCCACTCCAACTTCCAAGGTTGTCGTTACACTCAGAAGGTCAATTTGCCTCACCAAGGAATTGCCATCTTTTTTTAAAATGACGTTTCTGAAATGCCTTTGCCTTTCAAATTGATTATCGGTTTGCCCGGTTAGCTCCTCGCAATGTATCCGTATGGGGTCCCTGTTCAATTTTATGGCAGAATAGGAAATGTAATTTTTCAGCCAGATATCTTCACAAGTAGTATCTGCAACGGTATTCAGCAAGCTTTTTGACTGCGTACAAACACCTCCGGAAAAATGCAGGTGCGGACGGCTTCCTTTTGGGCTTGTCCAAACCTTGTCAGTGGAAATGGATGCCTTGATGTATAAATCCTCGAATTGAAGCCCGGTGTCACTTCTGAAAATATCCAAATCTGCCAACAGGTCAAAAATGTTTCCACCAAGCGTTAACGGATCAATGCTTTTCCTTTCCGCAACGATTTTAAGGTAGTCCCTTAGGAGGGCGGGCCATTCCTTATATTCAATGATTCTAAAAGGGAAATAGTCGGGATCCACTTGATTGTGTTTATACTTATCACCCAGGATGCGGATAACAGCATTTACAATGTCTAAAAAATCGCTTTTTGACAAGCCTGTTTTCAGGGCGTATGTAGCGAGTTTTTCGTCTTCCGGGTTAATTGTGAGATAACCTAATGCGGAACTTTCAAAGGAATAAAATAAAGAAGCAAAAAACATAGATGCCAATTTGTTTACCGTTCCGTTTTTGATCTTCTTGATAAAATCGCCATCAGCGCCATCGCGCCATTCCATTGTCTCGAAGTCAATAATATCATACCATTTGATAGTACTGTTGTTGTGTTGGACTTTTTGGAGCTTAATATCATTGCCACCTGGATTTATTCCAAGGGCGGCTAACTTTTGCACCAAAGGTGCAAGATTTTGAGTATTTGTGTATTCTACCAGGTCCCTTACTTTAATTACCCTTGTTTCGATCTCTTTTATTCTTCGTAAGGCAGCATTTTTGTCAGCCAGTGCTTTTGGTGTCGGCCTTACCCTTTCCCGTGTTGCGGCATCCCAAATGTCATCTATTTCGTCGATCAACTGGGGATATTCGTCCCGGAAACTTTCAAGGCGATCCATGGCACCTGATTTAAATATATTTAATATATCCAGTTTGATAATCAACCGGCAATTGAGCTCCCTTATCAGTAGCTCGCGGAGTAAATCACTAAAGTGGTTCCGCTCAATCCCGTTAGCAACCTGGGCAGAATCCTCCCTGCTGTCGGAAAATACCACGAGTTTGCGTTCGATGGGATTTGGCGGTAACTGGTATAGTAACTCTTTTGCAAACATTTGACTGGATTTCGCAAAACCCGTCCTGAAACCTCTTATGGAAGAAATCTTTGCTTTAGAAGAATTCTTATCGTATTTGCTATGATTTATACCGCATCCCGGGCATACACAAGGTGTAGCCTTGTGGGTTTCCTCGATATTTCCATCTGGATCCCGGTAGGATGCGATATCATGATTACCCTGGCCTTCCCGTACAATTTTGAAATAATACCCTTTTATCCAGCTTTCGGGCTCTTCGTTGACTTTAGAAAATTGTTCCTTAATATCACCTGAATAAATATTTAAGCAAGCTGGTTTCCAGCTTGACCTGAACAATGATTGATCAATAGTGCTGTTTAATGTCGCTTGCCGCCAATAGCCATTAGGCCTTTCGTGAGGTTCAAATTCCTGTTTACCTATAGGCCAAAAGACGGCGAATTCCTGATAACTTCTTCTTTCCAGTAACCTGTGTGGTGTTTTCTCGGGAATGCCTTCAATGTTTGGGCTTAGCGGCAATAGTTCAAAAGCATCATCCCCGATCTTCAGCCGGCTGCCCCCAAATAAGGTAGTCCCGCAATTGTCGCAATAAAGGACTTCCAATACGCGGTGGCCCGATTCAGATTTAATCTGGGCCTGCGGATATAATTTCCCTACGGTCCTTTCTTCGTCCAGGTATTCTGCTTTATTTTCTTTGGGATTCAGCGAGGCCCAAAGCCCCTCGATGTTTCGGAAAAAATAGTGAAACCTGAAACGGGGCAATTTGCAACTCTCATTGTCCTTTTCAATTTTATCATACTTCTTAAGGTCATACAACGAACGTAAGATTAAAAGCCCACCCAGTGCTTTTCTGACTTGCTTTTGGTCGGAATGATTTTCAAATATTGCTTCAACAAAGATTTTCCCGGTCTCCTGGTCCCCCCTTGCCCGTAACGAACATACCGCTCTTTCTTTTCCCTCAATAGTGCAGGCCTGATACAGCCTTTCGCGAAGCTTCAGTTTTCCGTCAAGTAAAACTTTCAGTAAACGAAAAACCGGATCGTCCGCCGGCGAGGTGATAGCATCAATGCTTGCAAATTTTATAAGCTCTTCAGCTGCAATTTGGCATTTATTTTTAAAATCTTCAGCTTCCAGGTCTTCGCCGTCTTCATAAAACGCGTTGTTGACTGCTATAAATGGCGAAACCGGTAACAACTTAATATCATCCGGGAGCTGTTTAACAGGGTTGTTAATTCCGGTTATGATTTCGAAGGACGCCCTGGCATCCTTTACGCCGAAAAAGTCTTGGATGAAAGCCGCGCTGCTGGTATCGCCAGGATCCAGGGATGCTGACGATGCCAGTATCCGCAATTGTGGATGTTCAGGATGTAAGTCCAACCTGTTTAATATGACCTTTAACAGGTAAGCTACCTCTGTCCCTTGTGTACCCCTGTAAAGATGGAGCTCGTCTATGATCAAATGGAAAACCCTTGATTTTTTTGCTTCCTCTTTTTGCGATGGTGTTAAATGGACAGTAAACTCATCCTCACAATTTAGCCACTTACGGGTTTTTTCAAATACTCCATTGTCAATATCACGCATCAACATGATGCTCAACATGGAATAATTGGTGATCATAATATCAGGTGGAGCAACTTGCATATCAAACCGGGTGCGCATTTCCGCGCCATCGAGCCTTGGAAAAAATGACGTGAGGTTTTGGCGGTCGTTTTCGTTTCCATCAGCAATGTATTCCTGTATGTCGGAAGATGCATTGTGGATTGTCTTCAATTCTTTTCTTAGCTCTTCGATCTTATAGCTGTTTATCACCCGGTTGCCATCACCTTTAAAGGAGTGCAATTCACCCGAAGAAGGTGTAGCGCCGGTGTAACGGCCAAAGTATAGGCGATTGTTTTTAGCGTTTTTATCAAGCCAATTCCTGGTTTCATCAGAATCAAGTGCCCTTCTAAGCCTGGTCAATTGATCTTCCACTAACGCATTCATGGGATATAAGATCAACGCTCTTACAGCCTGTGGCCTGCCGTCGCTGGGCCTCTGCCTGGCAAGGGTTGATAGTTCGTAATTGCCATCCACAATTTGGTGGTCCTTAAGGTTTTTGTCATTCCACCATTGCGTTTTATTGCAGCCGGCAGAATGCCCCCAACTTGCAAGCTCCTTGCTTAACTGGGCAAAAAGCGGTAATAAAAACGATTCTGTTTTTCCAGAACCAGTGCCGGAAGTAATGATGCAATTTTTCCCTTCCATGACTTTTCGCAGCATTTCAGCCTGATGGCTGTGGAGGGGGAAAGTCCCAGGAAACAAACCTGTAGTCACGAGCCCTTGAAAAATAGCCAGTTCATGTTCAGTTAGAGCATTTGCTACATCAGCCCTTGCCAAAGAAGGTATTTTAACATGGCTGGGTTTGTAGTCAGGTAATGGCTCAATCCAGGGTTCCCGGTAAAGTACTTTATCGGTATTTAAAAGCTCATTGCGTTCATCATCAACACTATCAAATTTTGTATCAAATGCCGTTTCCACATAACGGATGTAATTATCTTTAATCGTATCAAACGAATGAATAGGATTTCTCATTATATATGAAGGTTTGGTTGGATATTTTGGTTAAACTTTTTAAACAGGTTCTCTGCAAAAAGTTTAGGGACGTTCATGTAAAGCTGGAAAATTTGATTTTTTCCACCTGTCTCCAATTTTTTGAAATACGGCGTCGAACCGCTTAAGAGGGTAATAGATTCTGCAATTAGCCTTGGCAACTCAATTAATTTAGGTATGGCGAGTATTTTCTTCTCGTTGGAATAAAATATGACGTGTTTCTTCAGTTCTGCAAGCAGTAAAAAACGCCCCCAGTTCCGGTCTACTTCATAACTGGTTCCATCAAGCCATAAAATGTACCGGTAACGGTATTGCAAAAAATATTCTTGCAACGACAGGTTTTTGTCTATCGTATTCGACATGTCTTTTTCAAAGGCCAGTGTTTCTGAATTGAAAGTTTTCCTGGCCCAGGCAAAATCTTTAATATTGGCCACATTGTTTTCCAATATATAAGATTTGTATTCCTTAAGGTTTGCGCTGAAATCCTGCAACCCAAATTGGACAATTTGCGGGGTTGCATAAGGCTTGTTTAGTACATAAAATTCAATGCTTAGTTTCTCTGCCAACTTCCGGAGTGACATCCATGCCTGTGTACTATTTGGGCATCCTGCGGGAATGAGTTTAATGGTGTCTGGTAACAAATATTGGTCAAGCTGCTTTTGTTGGGGAATGATCCTGATATTAATCCTGCATTCCGCACATGCTGCGATCAAGACTTCCACAAATTTACCGGTGCGCCCGCCAATTAATATCGCCTCAACACTTTTTGTTGATGGCACTATAAGAATTTGGGGTTTGTTGATGGTGATTTTGTCGAGCGAATAATCGTAGTCAAGAAACCCTGCAAAATCATAATAATTTATAGCCTGCTTTTTTACATATTTGGGGTTAATCTTATAGTATTTATCGTCCCAAGCCAGGGTAATGGCAGCCAAGGATTCCATCACCGCAGAGAATTCCTCGAAATTTGCATTTCTTTTTAGCGTGAGGTATTCCAAGATCAAATTCCCGTTCGTCAATAAATATGGCTCCTGGAATAAATAAAAATCAACAGGATCATAATCAACCGGTATGAATTCTGTCGAACAGGCCTGTTGCCTGAGCCAATTGTTATAAATGGCATTGCTACCCCTGACAAATTCTGTTTCGTTTGGCAAACACAATTCACCACGGCAGTTGCGTTTGGCCAGGTTATCTTCAATAATATCTAATGGACTAAAGGAACTTTCGATTACGCAATAGGGAATATCATCACCTGCCAGAGATTCAGCTTCCATTTTGATTGTAAAATAGTTGCCGGTCTTAATAGTTTCGGGAAGAAAAAATTCCTCGGGAATTGCGTCGTTTCTATACAAGTAAACTTTTTGCTGGTCCGAAACATATTCCAGGTATAATTTCTCAATTCCCATCGTGCCAGGCAGCCAAACGGTGGGTAGCATTACGGGCAGGAACTCCCTGTTGCTAATTTTTATGCCCCCTTTAATTTCAATCTTCTTTTCATTCTTGAATTTCAACAACTGTTCTGAAGGGTGTTCGACGGTTGGATTTTGAAACCTGTATAGACTATATCCTTCGGGAATGTGCAGGTAATCAATTTCTTTAAAGTTTCCCGGTGCAAAAGTTTTCCCCCAATCGCCAATCGATTTCTTTTTGTCGGCTGGGCAAAGCAGGTACAATCTGGAAACCAAACTGATTTTGTCAGTTTCAACGTAGGTATCGCTTGGCAAACCAAAGTAAGAACCAGATATGTACAGGATTATTTCACTCTTTGAAGGTGTTGCCCTCCACTTATTTTCCACATCAGTCCATTCGAGTGTTTGCTTGAATGGTTCAATGATCTTTTCGGAAAAACCGTTAGCCATATGAATAACGGGCTCGTTATTAAGAATTAAATCTTCTGGAAAATCACTTTTTGAAAACAGGTGATAAAAATGATGAAAGGTCTCATTTTTGGCAGTCAAAGTAAACGCAGAGAGTAAAATTCCATATGACCAGCCGGACTTTGGTCTGTCATTATTGTCATCTTCATCATATTCAATAACATCACCTTGCCAATTCTCAAATTCCACCCTTACAATGTCAATAATTATTTTTTTCAGCGGGTTGTCTGGGTCATTGAAAATATCGACCACCCGCTGGCTGAATCCGGATGATTTATGACCATAGCGAAAAATTATCCTTTCCAACTGCAGATCCGAGATAAAGGAAAAAGGGGCGATATTGGCGACCCAGAACATTTTTGGAATGTCACGGATGTTTTTTGGCGTTAATATGCATTGCGAAAAAGGTTTGCCTACATACCGCCAATTAGGATTTCCAAATTGCCTTTCCGTAAAAATTCCAAGATCTGTTTTACAATGAACTTTTGTCCATTTTTCCAATTGGGACCACAACAGATCTATTTGGGCGAAAGATGAGGTGCCTTCTTTTTGAGCGGATATATTGTTATTATTCAAAAAATCTGAAAGCGGCCCGTAATAGGAATTAGAGCGAACACCATTATTGCTTTGAGTAAGGGGGATAATCAACAAAGGAATAAACGCAACAAAAAAAGGATAAGTAATCCGGCTATCCGGATTTGTAACTGGAATACCTTCAAATTGAAAAGGATGAGTATTCTTCTGATCAAATATAAACCGACTGTATTTAAGCCATTCTTCGATAGCCGTTTTTACGTTTTCTGAAAATGTTCTCTTTCCGGTAAACTTTAACCCTTTTCTTACATTATTGCAGTAATCTTCCCAGCTTTCCTGTTCAGAGTTAAAACCAAAATTGGCGATTCCCAACCTAGAAACCTCTTTTTTTGTGATGTAGAGTAATACTTCTTTTCCTGCTTTATCGGCATTGAAAAAATAGGCCGAAATAACAGCATTCCATTGCAGGTACTCCATATTAACTGACAGAAAAGCTTGAAAACGGTGAACGGATATAAAAAGAGAAATTAAAAGCAGGCATGATAACTGGCTTAGTCGATATTTTAAAAATCATTCTTTAAAAGAATATGGAAAGATAAAAAAATAAGTCTGGCAATTCGCAATGAATATTTTAGGGCGCCCCCTGTTTTCACCGCTAAAATAAATATGCTTGTAAACAGGGGGCGTAAGGGCTCCGCATCGCGGAGCCGCCGGGCAATTTCAAAAATCCTTAATTCCTACTATCTAATCAAGTACAAAATGATTGCCCCTATTATCATTAAAGTAGCTATAATATTTAGCACTCGTTCAAAAGTAGTAGTGATCAAGCTTCTTCCATATGATTTAAAATATTGTGCTCCTCCAATTCCACGGCGGTTAAACCTGCGTTTGCCTATAATGTAACGAAGTAGTAAGCCGATAGTTAACAATACAATGACGTAAATGGTTATGCGGTCGGGATATGCTATTAACGTTTTCATAATGGTGATTTTAAGTAACAAAGGGGCTTTCGCCCCTTTATTTAGTTAAGCATTAATTGGGTTTCACTTGTTTTTTCAAACTCTTTACAAAGCTGAAAGGCGGTTTGTGTTTTGGTAAAACCGTTACCAAATAAGATGGTTTTCAATTTTACTTCTTCATTTTTGTATTGCTTCACATTTTGCATATACCCGCTGATTGCATTATATGCTCCAAACAACGTTCCCCGTGTAGTATCCATTTGTTGGGTAGGGTGACTAAAAGCGAAATCACAAACCTTTTCCACGGTGTTCAAAAACTGGCTTGAATACTCGTCAATGTTTTCATCCAGTACATTTTGTAACACTTCCTTACTTGGGGCCATCGCTTGTTGCACTAACTTTAGCACCTGTTTATCTGTTATACGGATATGTGCCCAGCGGTTGAATATTCCGTTTAATTGTTCGCTCATGACATTGGATATGCCCATCACCTTGTGGGCTTGTTTTAAACGTTCCTGTGCGCTTTGCGTGTGCCGTATCTTCACGCTGTTAGTCATGTTACCTAAAGCGGCGTGTAGCGTATTGTTACACACGATACGGGTAGGTGTAAACGCTGCGGTAATACTGCCGTAACCATCGTGGGACGTTGTTAAAAAAAGGTATTTTTCGATCAGGTCATCATTACCTACACGGATATAACCCGGCAATTTAGCGGTAATAAATATCCGCTCACCATTACCTAATGCCCCACAGGTTTCATATAATACCCCATCACCACCGCCAACAATGGCATCGAAAAAGCTGAACGCTTCCCAGTTTTGGATGACTTCGTAATCATTACCTACAACACCCAAAACCTGCTCGGTATCCGCCCTGACGGTAGCAAAGTAATTCGGCACTTCGATATCGGGGATTGCTTGTTGGTTGTTCCAAACATGATTGTTGGTGTCGAGGGTAAACAGCGCACGTTTTTCTACAATGTAATCCAGCCCTGCAAATTGTATCGCTTCGCTACTGGTCGGGTAACGGTCAATAATTTGACCTAAATTATGCCAGGCTTTTTCCTTAACGCTCATAAAGCTGTGCTTGCCTGTTTTTTCGTTGAAATTTATTTGATGTGCCATGATGTTTAATTTTTAGATGATTTGGTGTTCATTTTCATTATCTCCGTTTGCAGCACCTGCACATTTTCGGTATCCGTTAATTGCAGTATGGTATCTTCCCGAAATTCCTGCATCGCTTCGTGTATGTGCTTGTGCGTGGTGTTTATGGTGCATTTCACCAGTAAAAAAATCCGGTCTTCCATAACGTCAGTTTTGATAGGTACTTAGAAAGTCGTTATACTCAAACTGAAACCGTTCGGGGTTCTCTTTGGCTAACTGTTCGGCGTAGCCCTCCCAAAATATTTGGTTGGTCAACTCTATAAATTGCTCGTACATCTTAATTCCTGTTTTTTGTAAAACCATAAAAAATGCTCCCGACAAAAAGCCGGGAGCATAGTTAACTAACCCTGTTGCGGGAAAACGATATTTGCTTCTATCTCGCCTAATTTTTCATGGCAGGCATCAAAAATGAATTGCGTAACCATACGGATCAGGTTTGGCGTGTTGGTGATAAACTCCCGGCCTTTATCATCTTTGATGATCAATTTGCAACCTTGATATGGGTTGCTTTCCAACTCGTCGTTTTCTTCTACCAGTTTCACTTCAAAATCTTCCAATGTTTTGATGCGACCGATCAACGCCAAACGCTGGATGGTTAGGCGGTGCAGGTTACCCACCGATTTTAGGGTCTGTTCCAAATTCAAAGCAGGTTTGATATATTTAATTTCTGCCTTTTGCGCGTCCCCGGCTATTGGCTGCTCTTGTTGTTCGGGTGCAGCGTTAGCGGGTTGGTTATCCACTGCAACGGTATCACCGGCCTTTGTTTCACCGGCTTGGGTTGCCTCAACTTTCGCAACCTCGGCGGGTTTTTCATCTTTTGCGGGTTCATCTTGTTTGGCTTCCTTTCCTGTTAAGTTTGGGCGGTTCTCTGTCCTTGGTGCATTGGTGTTTTTTGCGTTAGTACCTTGTACCTGCTTTGCATTTTTTTCTGCTGTTTTCATTTTGTTAAGCATTAAGAGTTAAAAAATTTGTTCGTTAATTCTTCTCTTTCGCCCCTTTCCCGTAAAAGCTTTTTCCAAAAGAAAAAGGAGAAAAAGAAAGCAAATGGCCGGGCACGACACGCAGCAAAAAGGAAACGGAATAATTGGAGGGGACCCTTTGGGGAGGCAGCCGTTTATGCCGTAGTCTTTTTGCATACTATCGGCAATCATCAGGCAACAGTGCCCAATTTAGCATCCTTTTTCTCCTTCTTTTGGAAACAGTGATCCCAATAACAAACTGTTACCAGTGTTTCGCAAGTGCGGAGACATTCAGGGCTACCGGCCTGAATGGCGATGCTTTTGCGCTAAAGGAGCGCTTGTTTTGAACGATAGTGAAAATTAAGTGCGCCCTGTTAGGGACAGCAGCGGCATCCTGCGCAGCAGATACAACGAATGGCCCGGGCCGCAGGCAACGGCATCAAAGAGTTATCGTTCTTCACTTCGGTGCGCCGGCTTAAAAGCGTAATTTTGCGACCTTATTCAACAAGTATGCATACACCTATATCAGCCGTATTTTCGATAATTTCCTATAAAAGAGATCAGGAAGTCTTTGTATCTCACGGAAGCGCATTTTTTATCAATGCGGAAGGTGTTTTTGTGACGGCCGGCCACAATTTTAAAAACCCTACACGAACCAACAAAGCAATCATCAACGGCCACGCTTATGATATAGAGAAACTTTATTGGGAGTATAAAGATCATGAAGATCAGCAACCGGACATCTATTATGATCTTTTCATCGGTAAGATATCAGGCTTACAGACGCCGAATTTTCATCCGCTCAATGAGAATCTCCTTTTAAGCGAAAGTTCGGAACTTGTTGCGGTCGGATACAATTTTCAAAATTACGGTCCCCCCGTTGACCTTTATGACATACATGATGATCTGTTAAGTGACGATGAAGCGCCAGATTTAAGCGCTGATGAAGAAAGAATCAACCGACTGAGGTTTGGCCGCATCACAGCTAAGTACAGCAAGCAAGGATTCGAACACATCGATAAGTATATACAGCAATCTCGCTATAGTAACGGTTTTACCATGCAGTTGCCCGTGGCGGAACCGCACGGTTACAGCGGCGGCCCAATTTTATCCGAAGAGAACACCGTGGGTATGCTGATCGGTGAACAAGGTGCGATAGGTGCTGCTTACATATCCGAGAAGTTAAAAAACATCAATGGAAAACCCGACGAAAACGCAAACTCAGTACAATTGGCAACACCGTTAACCCCGGCTAACCGCTGGCTTCAGGATTGTGCCGTCAATGTGCATCGGAGCTTAAATGTCCGGGGAGGCGCTTATGAAGCGCTGTTTCAACATATTTGTTACGTATCTACAGATGATTTGCATCTGCTCGATACCCAACTGCTTCAAGCACTTTCAAAGGGGATCGGCGGTACTAAGGGCAATTATTACCATGCTGCATACAACCGATATGTACACCTAGTCGTTATCAACCCGAGTCTTTGCGACCGACTGAATTTTACCGCTTCTGAAATAGAAGGCGCTATCGCGCATGAGTTAGGGCACCTGTTTAATATTTATGAAAAAAAGCCCGAACCTAATATTTTAGCACACTGGCAAAGCGGAACGCCGATTGATCCCGAAGAAGTCAAGCGCATTAAATATGAGAATGCACTGAATACCGAACAATTTGCGGACGCATTTGCCCGGACTCACGGCTACGGCAACCGGATCGCACGCGGCCTTAACAAATACTGCTCGCTTTCCGATGCCGAAAACGTCGGCATGATCAGTGAACGTATAGTTAATTTGCAAACGGAACATGCGCCGTTAATCGGGCAAACGATTATCTTAGCCAAGATTCCGAACCCTAATCTTAATTCATGAACGTTGTTACCTCCGACCCGCAAGTTTCTTACGACAAACTAAACGAATTTCTGACGCGCTGGCCTTTGCCTGCAGTTGAAGCCATGACACTTACGGATTATACCCAGGTGGGGAACCCCGATACCTTTACTTATTTGCTGGAACACGGTTCGGAGGCCATCGGTATTTTGGGTGGCGGCACGTCTTCCAAATTCGGGATTTGGAACCGGGCTTCGGACAAAGAAGGTTCGTCGCCAGCCTACCTTTTTACTCCTGAATACAAGTGGTTCAAAAAGTACGGGCAGCTACCGGAAACAGCTTTTCAACGGGTTAAAGCCAATATTGTCGCCATTATTAGAAACGCAGAGGCTGGCAATTTCTCTGCGATTGATGCCATTGATATCGATAGCATGACTAAATGGAAAATCGCTTTCATTTATTCAAATTACAGGCTGCTCCCAATATATAAAAAAGAGATTATCCGGAAATTAGCTAAACATTTCGAATATGATGATTATGCAACCGCGCCGCTTTCGGTTTTACATCAGGTTATTCTGACCAAAAAGGAAACTGACGAAGACTTTTTTGATTTTGCGAGTAAGTATTATCAGATCGCGACCGACATTCCTGAACGCAATTATTATATCATCGGTTCCAAATACGGAGATGATAACGGCAATGATGTTGTCAACGTCTTTCCCGATATGCTGGAGAAAAGCGCAATTGCCACCGGTTTTTTCTGGAATACCGATTTCTCCGGATTGGTCGGTCAGGATTTTGCCACTATCGGCAAATGGATTAACGAGAACGTTTCGCATGATGAACCTAAATTTGACACTTCTTCCCGAACTCTCAAATATTTACTGAACCTCAAAAAGGGTGATCTGGTAGCTGTAAAATCGCACGGCCGGTTTAATAACCTGACTATCATCGCTTATGCTGAAGTAACGGAAGTAAACGGGTCGGTTTATCAGTTCGGTGACCCCGAACTCGGACATCTGATTCACGTTAATTTTTTGGAAATGGGCTTGCGTATTGATACCGGTCTCAATTATGCCCTGACGATACATAAAATTATACCCGGCGAAAAAGAGGGCCATTTTGAGAAAATATTCGGCAGTTATGCCATTACCGGTGTCAGCGATGAGTTTTCGTTAGAAGAACCGACCGAAGAAGATATTACGGATGAAGAACCGATGGATGATGATATCCGAACCAAAGACACCTCATCTTTTACACGAAATCTCGGCACAGCCCAACTTGTAAGACAGGTTCATAACCAAATCCAAAACGGGTTTGCCCAATATTTAAAAAAGACTTTTCCGGATGATAAAGTGGGTACCGAAAGAAAGCGTATCGATATTTGGCGGCGTAACGACGTCACTTTTTTTATTTACGAGGTCAAACCGTACAATTCCGCTTTCGCCTGCATTCGTGAAGCTTTAGGACAATTGACAGATTACGCCTTCAGTAAGAAAACATTATTGGAAAAACATTTGGTTGTGGTCGGTACTCAACCTCCGGATGAACGCGAACTCAGATATTTGAATTTCCTGAATGAAAAGATCGGTTTAAAGCTCAGCTATGAATGTTATTCCATAGAATCGGACACGAGCATCACCTATTCCTGATAATACATCACTAATGATCTTAAGTTCAAGGTTTGATATTGTTGTACAAATAAACAGACTTGCATAAATAAGAGTCAGAGGATGGTGCCGAAATATTTTTCATAACTCGCTAATACTCCTATTGAGAATATTGGTACAGTTTTGGTGGTGAATTTTCCTCCTAATTATATATCATAACCGTTATGAAAAATAAGGAGGAAACCAAAAAGCGTTTAATCAATGCCGTAGGCGAGATATTAAAAAACGAGGGATACAGTGCACTCGGTGTAAATAATATTGCCAGAAAATCAGGGGTAAATAAAGGATTGATCTACCGTTACTTCGGAAAGTTAGACTACCTGGTCGAAACTTATGTTGTTGAAAACGATTATTGGCTGGAGTTTTTCAAACAGACCAACCAGTTAGTCCAGGAAAGCCAGCCGGAGAGCCTACAGTTATTAATCAGCCAGATTCTTCAAAACCAATTTAAATTCTTCCTTTCAGAGCCGGACATGCAGCGCTTGATCCATTGGGAACTTTCAGGTGAAAGCCCTTTAATGACGAGTATCCATAATGCCCGTGAAACTAACGGCCAGAAAATTCTGGAGATGACAGATGTTCATTTTCAAAATAACAAAGTAAATTTCAGGGCCGTAGCAGCTTTGTTGGTTGGCGGCATTTATTATACAATTCTACACAGCCGTTTTAATGGCGGGATGTTTTGCGATATTGACGTCAGTTCTACTTACGGGCAAAACGAAATATTAAAAGCTATTGAGCAGACCGTCGGTTGGGCTTTTAATCATGAAGAAACCAAAGTAATTTAGCTATGTAGTTTTCTTTCGGGTCTTTCTTAATGGTGAATATTGTGGGATTTCGAAATCAAAATCTAATAATTCTCTCGGATGAACTTCCAATGCCCTTGCGATTGCAGCGATGTTACTTATAGAGGTATTACTTACACCTCTTTCTATGTTACCTATCTGCTTTATCCCAAAGCCTGTTCGATCAACTAAGTCTTCTTGAACGATTCCTTTTTTATTTCGGATTTCAATGATCTTTTGACAAACCTTCTTAATAAATTCTTGATCCCGATATTGACTTCCCATGTAGTCAAAGAGAGATCGAATTCTGATTAAAAATTAGGTAAAATTTTACCTAATTTTATTTTTATTTCTTATATTTGATTTAATAAATAATTAATAAATGTAAAATGAATAAGCCTTTTTAAAAGCTTATATTAATTTTGCGAATACTTCACGAAAAAAATTGAAGCATTCGCTTTGAGTCTTGCATCGGAAAATTGACACTTTCAAATGAACGCAAGGTGAGAAGCTGGAATGCCCATGCTACAGGTATGGGTATCCCTTCTTATTTACGTTCACGGGCGTGTCAACCCTTCCGATGTAATAAGTTGGGACCATGCCTGTAGTATTTTAAAGCCAATCCCTTCCTGCAGACTCCATGACTATGACCTAAAATCGTTGATGATGGAAGATTTGACGCCACTTAGTGAACAACCCGATTTCAGTACCCTAACCGGGATAATGGAACGGTTTTATCATGTACCCTATGAGCAGTTTCAAAGGGAATTAGACGATTGGTTCACCGGTAACCTGCGGGAAAAAGGAATGGATTTGAATACCCTGCAACAAAATGGTTTCCCCGGCATGCCCAACTTAATCAGTTCAATCTATCATCGTGCAGAGGTATTGCAAACCTTGTTTGAAAATCAAATTAAAACCGATCATGAAGACAAGTAAATCAAGTATCTGGCTGCTGGTCATTTGTCCTCCCGAATGACCAGGGATAATGGCAACCCGGTTTCAGTTAATAGTTAATATTGACCGGGTTGCTATTACATAGAGTTCCCTTCCTGTTCTATTATTCAAATTCAACACTCATGAAAAAAATAACGATTTACATCGTACTGGCTTTGCTATGCCTGAATTTCCGGGTAGCTGCACAGCAACCCAAACCCATAATCCCGCTTCAAATCGGTGATCAGGTACCGGATATCACGCTCAGCAACTTGCTCTACTACAAGACCGCCACCGCCAAACTGGCTGCCTTCAAAGGCAAAGTCATCCTGCTGGATTTCTGGGCAATCTGGTGCAGTAACTGCATTAACGGGTTGCCGCATATGGCTTCCCTGCAAAGGCAATTCGGCGGCAGATTGCAAGTCTTTCTGATCAACTGTAAAAAGACGGGTGATGATCCGGATAAGATCAATGCCCTGTTCAAAAGGACCGGCACCAGGCCAAACCTGCCGGTAGCCGTACAGGATACCGTGTGCAGCAATTATTTCCGTTTTACGGCGCTGCCGCATTATGTCTGGATCAACCAACAGGGTATGATAGTCGCCATTACCGGTAAAAAAGAGGTGACCGGGCAAAACGTGGAGCACCTGATCAAATACGGCCGGATCGATCTCCCTGTAAAGACAGACAGGGTACGTTAACACAGATTTTTTTAACCATTATCATTCATCCATGAAATTTAAATATTACCCTTTTCTATTGCTCATCCCATTCTTTTTGCCCCGGATCGCTTTTGCCCAGGTTAAACTGGTCCAGGGACAGGTCAGCACCGCGGCAGGCCTGCCACTTACCGGGGTGACGCTGACCTTTGCGGTCAGCCGAACTTCGTCCGCGTCGGACACCGGTGGCCGTTTCAGTATCGCCATCCGGCATTCGCCCGATACCCTGGTGATCACTTACATCGGTTATCAACGCATACGATTACCCGTTAGTGCGGCCACGGTTTTGCCGCTCCGTATCCAAATGGAACCGCTGATCAGCGAACTGAACGAAGTGGTCGTCAGTACCGGCTACCAGGATATTCCCAAAGAAAGAGCGACCGGCTCCTTTTATAAGCTGGATAACCAGGTCCTGAATCAGCGCGTCAGCGGCGATATCATCAGCCGGCTTGATGGCTTGACCAGCAGCCTCCTGATCGATAAACGTAATCCGAACCAAAGCACTCTACAGATCCGGGGCCTCAGCACATTGAATTACGATGCCGCTTCGCCGCTCATTGTACTGGATAATTTCCCTTATGCCGGTGATATCAACAACATCAACCCCAATGATATTGAGAGCATAACCGTGCTGAAAGATGCCGCTGCTTCGTCGATTTGGGGAGCGCGTGCCGGTAACGGTGTCATTGTCATTACCACCAAAAAAGCCAGGCTTAACCAGCCGCTTAAAGTTACGGTCAATTCGAATATCACCTTATCGCCCAAGCTCAACCTGTTTTCCGCCAACCAGCTATCCGTCGGCAGTTTTATCGGATTGGAAAAATACCTGTTCGCGCAGGGCAACTATGCTAACTTATTCAATGATCCGACGCACCCGCCGATATCCCAGGTGGTGGAGATCCTCCAACAACAAAAGGATGGCACGCTCACCCAGGCCCAGGCCGATGCGCAGATCAACCGACTTGCCGGACAGGATGTGCGGAATGATATGACACAATATTTATATCGCCCGGCAACCGTTCAGCAATATGCGCTGAACCTGACCGGCTCTGGCAGCCATATCCGGTACCTTATGTCGGCAGGCTATGACAAAAACCTGAGTAACCTTAAAGGGAACGGCAACCAGCGGATTACGGTGCGCTCCAACAATAGCATTGATCTGACCAAAAAGTGGCAGCTGCAAACGGATATCATTTTTACGCATACCGATGCGACTACCAACAGTCCGGGCGGGTATGGCAGTTATAGCTTTACGGGCAATATTTCTCCTTATGCCCGGCTGGTCAACCCCGACGGTACCCCGGCTGCCGTTGATGTCTTTTACCGGGGGCAATACACCGACACGGCAGGCCATGGTCAATTGCTGGACTGGAAATACCGACCCTTACAGGAGTTAGCTAACAATGACAATACGACAACCGTGAATGACCTGTTATTAAATGCGGGAACCTCTTACAAAGTGCTTCCCTGGCTCAGTGCGGACCTGAAATACCAATATCAGCAATCCTGGAACAATACGACCAATGATAATAGCCTGGCTATCTTTTCCACGCGTGACCTGATCAACCGGTTCAGCCAAGTAACGCCGACCGGGGTAACTTATATCGTACCCAAAGGCAGCATACTGAACACGCGCGACCTGGTGAACAAGGCGCAGTCCATACGGGGACAACTTAATGTCAACAATACCTGGGGGGACAAACATGAACTTTCCGCCATTGCCGGTACCGAGGTCAGGGAAACTCAAAGCCATATCACTACGGGTACGCTATATGGCTATGATGCCAACACTGCCACAACCGCCGGTGTGGATTATGCCAATTCTTATCCTACTTTCGACGGCATTTACGGTAACAGCTATATTCCCTATGGCAGCAGTGTCGATCAGTTAACGAACCGCTTTGTTTCGGTTTATGCCAATGCCGCTTATACCTACAACAGGAAATACACGCTGTCCGGAAGTGCCCGGCGGGATGCCTCGAATATCTTCGGTGTGAATACCAATCAGAAGTGGGTGCCGTTGTGGTCTGCCGGGTTTTTATGGCGGATCGACCAGGAAGCGTTCTACAAGATCGGCTGGTTACCGCAACTGAACATGCGCTTAACTTACGGCGTGAGCGGCAACCTGTCCCTGACCGCTTCGGCGCTGACGAAGATCCAGTACAATGATCCTTCGCGTTCACCTATCAATCTGCCTTCCGTAGATATCCTGTCGCCGCCGAATCCCTACCTGCGCTGGGAACAGGTCAGGACCTGGAACGCCGGACTTGATTTCGGCACGAAAAACAACCGCATAACCGGCTCGATAGACCTGTATCAGAAGAATTCCACCGACCTGATCAACAATGTGATCCTTGACCCGACGGTCGGGATGACCGGGGCTTTGCAAAATTCGGCAGCGATCGATTCCAAGGGCTTTGATGTGGTGCTGAATACGCTAAACCTGAACCGCGAGGTGAAATGGCGGACGACGCTTTTGTTAAATTATGTATCCTATAAAGTTTCCAAAAACCTCAACCCGCCTTCGGCGGACGGTTTGGTCAGCGACGGGAACTATATCTTCCCTGTTGTGGGCTATAATCCTTACGAAATTGTAAGCTATCAATGGGCCGGGCTCGATCCGCAGACGGGTGACCCGATGGGTTATGTCAATGGCCAACCCAGCAAGGATTACCAGGCCATCGCCAAAAACCCGGTACAGCAGCAGGTGGTCAGCGGACCGGCCCTGCCGCCGCTGTTCGGCACGTTCAGGAATACCGTTGACTGGCATCATTTTTCTCTGGCGGTCAATATCACCTATAAGTTGGGTTATTACTTCCGGCGGCCGACGCTGAATTATACGACCTTATTTACCTACGGCACCGGATATTCGGAATATGACCAGCGCTGGATGAAGCCCGGTGACGAAAAGTCAACGAATGTTCCATCGATGGTCTACCCGGCTAACGCCTTGCGGGATAATTTCTATCACTATGCCGCGATCAACGTGGAGCGCGCGGACAATATCAAGCTGAATGATGTTTACCTGGGTTATGATTTCGTACCGCCACATCCCTTTATGGGCCTGAAGTCTGTACAGATCTATGGTTATGCCAGCCAGTTGAACCTGCTGCTCTGGAAAGCGAATAAATCCGGCATTGACCCTGATATCCTGTATGGTATTAGGCCCCCGTGTACTTATTCCGTAGGCCTGAAAGTTAATTTTTAACCGCTAAATTTTTTGATATGAAAGTCTTAACCCTTATTTATAAATCGAAGAACATCCGTCACCTGTCAGCCCTGCTAATGGTCACGGTATTGACCAT
The DNA here is from genome assembly GCF_056404995.1 of Mucilaginibacter sp. P2_A5. Lineage (NCBI taxonomy): Bacteria > Pseudomonadati > Bacteroidota > Sphingobacteriia > Sphingobacteriales > Sphingobacteriaceae > Mucilaginibacter > Mucilaginibacter sp. P2_A5. The sequence continues at coordinate 237,479 of NZ_JBFUCY010000001.1, read as the reverse complement.
GCCGTCTTGTAAGAAATACCTGGAAGCAAAGCCGGACCAGAAAATAACCACGCCATCGACCATCGATGACCTCGAAGGCATGCTGGATAACTATGCGGCGCTGAACACGCATTATCCTTCAGCTTCGGAGGTGAGCGCCGATAATTTTTACCTTACGGACGCGGATTATGCCAGCCTGGTTGAACGGCAGCGGAATTTCTATCTGTGGCAAAAGTACGATGACATCGGCGGTGACTATACGGCACCCTATAACAGCATTTTCTACGCGAACATCATGCTGGAAACTTTGGATAAGCTGCCGGGCAGCGACCCGGCGAAAATGAACGAAATACGGGGAAGCGCCCTGTTTTTAAGAGGGTCTTATCATTATGCGCTGGCCCAGTTATTCGCGGCGTCCTATGATGAGCAAACGGCTGGTACTGATTTGGGCATTCCGCTGCGCCTGAAATCCGACATCGCCGATCTGCCGGTACGCTCAACGATCGCGGCTACCTATACGGCCATCATCACTGACCTTAAAGCTGCCGTTCCCCTACTGCCCGCATCACCTTTGTTAAAATACCGGCCGTCCAAACCCGCCGCTTACGCGGTGCTGGCCCGTGTTTACCTTTCCATGCGGAAATATGACCAGGCGGGCCGCTATGCGGATTCCTGTTTGCAATTGTATCATACGCTCATCGATTATAATACGGTCAGCGCCGGTTCATCGATCCCGTTTAAACAGTTTAATGATGAAGTGATCTATGACGCCCGGACATCGCCGCCCGCGGCTTTGTCCGCAGCCAGGGCCCGCATCGATACGCTGCTCTTCCAATCTTATGCTGCCAATGACCTGCGAAAGACGGTCTTCTTTAAATCTAATTCGAATGGAAGCAAAGCATTTAAAGGGAACTACACGGGTTTGAGTAACGCTTCGCTTTTTACAGGCTGCGCGACCGATGAAGTTTTGCTGGTCCGGGCGGAAGCGGCGGTGAGGAACGGCAATGCACAGCCTGCCCTCAATGATCTGAATACGCTATTGGTTTCCCGTTACAAAACCGGAACCTTTATACCTGCCACAACGACCAATACCGGTCAGCTGCTGACTTTGATCTTACAGGAAAGGCGGAAGGAACTTTTATACCGGACGCTGCGCTGGACCGATCTGCGGCGGCTGAATAAGGAGACGGTTACAGCGCAAATGCTTTACCGTAACCTAAGCGGAACCCGGTATGCGCTGCAACCGGGTGGTTTACGCTATACCTTTCAGCTGGACAGGAATGCCGTTAATATCAGCGGGCTCACACAAAACCCCTGATCAATTTACCAGCGGTTAAGGCAAAAATATAGAACCCTTTTATAGAAAACTTGCGGCAACTTGCGTTATAATAGTTTGAGAACCGCTAACTTTGAACAGCTGCAAAGGATACTGGATTTTACAATCTCCAAAATCCAGTATCAGTACTCGAGATAAACTATGAATGTTCTGCAAGAAGGAAAGAGTTTACAACAGAAGTTACAAGGGTCAAAAAAGATCATTTTAATTTGAATATAGAAACTGTTTCGAGCCCAACCTTAGGAGCAAAGAAATTTATGCACTACCGAAGATTTACCACAAAGTTTGAAACCCATTACTAATAATAATGGGTTTTTTTGTTATTTTTATCTCTCATATAACTACTTTTAACTGCATCTTATTCAAAAACCAATTGATGAAAGAATATGGAAAGTTTTCATTTGGTAATAATTGGATTTGGAGAAGTGCAACTTCAAAAGTATTTATCAACTATAGGCCAGGCTATTAATAATGGAAAGATAAGTTCTTATTCAATTGTTGATTTGGAATCCGCTCGGTCTGAAGTTTTAGATCGCGTTGAGCGCTCCATTTTCAAACCTGAAAACTGTTATTTTTTGGGGATTAATGAGATCAATGACAATTGGGGAAGTCAACAAGAAGTTCAGAATGTCTTTCGCGTTTTAAAGCATTCATATACCCGGATAAAAGTTTTTATAGCTACTGAGGTAAAAGCTCACGAACTTTACTTGAAACAATGTATTTGGGACGATATAGATTCTCTTGTAGAGAAGCCAATCATTGCACCATTCAAAAATAGCAAATTCTGCCCATCTGAAATAAACATCAGAATGAAACATTTGGCCGATGCAATAAAGGTAAGAAATGGCAATCATTCAGTGATGTGTTTCAGCCGTTATCATAAAGTTTATAATAAATACTTGTATGAGTTAGTTTTAGACAAGGTTTTAAAATATCAGGCCCCAATCACATCGTTCCATTTAAGCACAAATTCTGGCGTCTGGAACTTAAATGAAGAATTTAAAAGCAGAGAAGACCATCCATATAAATATGGATATGGAATGTTAATGCATGGCGCTTACCATTACATTGACCTTATATATCAATTTTTGTCATTGAATAGGCTTGTGTATCCCCAAGATGAGTTTTTAGTTACATTAAGTTCATTTGCTGCCTTTCCGATAGATCAGGATTCCAGAATACCTAAAACTATGAGTTATCAATTGGAAGATTTTGGTAATATTGGTGACCAAGTAGATAAATATGGTGAAACAGATATAACAACAACCTTTCGACTTGACAATCTAACAAGAGGTAAAGTACTAACGGTTGGAACGCTTTGCTTTGAACAAACAACTCCAAGTATTCGAACATGGAAAAAACTGCCTAAACAGTTTTATAATAAAAATGGAAGAATTGCAGCGACAACGATAGAAATTCAACTTTCTACTATATTCTCCACATTTATTAGAGTACTCAAAATTCCAAATGTTGTTGACGGGCAGATAAACAAAATAACAAATTATGCAGAAGTTGCAACAAGGAGTAATGCTGGATTATTAAAAGAAGAAATGTATAATTCGAAAAAGATATTCGATAATTTTACAAATACAGAGAGTAATTTGGAACTATTTAACGCATGGATTGACGGAAAGGAAAATCTTAGCCGGCTGGAATCTCATTTAGGCCCAATGCAAATAATTCAAACACTAATTGAATCGATTAAAGACCAAGGCTATCCCGTAAGTTTTAGCTTATAAATCCTATTTTAAAACAAATGTTCATGGCGAAATTAGGACTAAGTATAATAATACCTTGCTTTAATTCTGGCTATTTTTTAGAAGAGGCTGTCGAATCTATAAGATTTCAGTCGTTCAAATATTCTTTTGAAATAATAATAATAAACGATGCTTCAACGGATGCAATTACCAATAACATTTTAAAGAGGCTCAGTTTATTACCTGAAATAACAATAATTAATTTCGTCAATAATAAAGGTGTTCAACAATCTCGAAATGCAGGGTTGCAAGCGGCAAAATTTCGATATATTTTACCATTGGATGCAGACGATAAACTAAACATCGATCCGATTGTCTTAAAATTGGGGAGCTATATGGATAGGTCTATTGATTTATTGGAACTTAATAACCATGTTGCTTTTGTTCATTCTATGTCATTAATGTTTGGGGAATTTCATGGCCTAACTATATCATCTTACMCTGTAAATGAATTACTTATTCTAAAAAAGCATCATTGTCCTACCTCTATAATTTTTCGGAAATCGGATGCCATTGCTTCAGGAGGATATGATAAATCAATTTTGAAATGGCAAGATTGGTCATTCGCCGTTGGATTACTTAATTCTCGATTTTTAAGAAATAAGAAAAACGATATTTCATTTTTTGAGGGGCCATATCATTTGTATCGCATACATAATTCGACCTTGCGTATTTCAGAACATGAAATTGATGAAAAGCAAATGGTGTATAATACAGTTAAATTATACCCTGAAATATTTCGAACTTATTATCCAAATTACACTGATGAGAGTATTGCTATTACTGTTCACCAAAGTAAACCAAGTAAAATGTTAGACCTGTTGTATGTTGCCCAACATAACATTGATTTAGCAATCAAAATGATTACAGAGCGCGATTATTTTTTAGATAGCAATAGAAAATTAGGCACAATACCATAGCAAATAAATATGATAGACAAGATTTGCGCAATAATTACCAACGATACGCCTTGGCAATATTACAATAAATTCAAAATTGTTTTAAAAGAGCTGAAGCACCCTTTTGAAAAAAAAATCGATTTCCTTTATCAAAGTAATTTAGATACTGAAATCTCATTTTTAAAAAATTATCGTGCAGTCGCTTTTTTTCACAGAGACCCACTTAAAATATTATATCAGAGAGAATACTTATCTGCTAAGTATATAGAAGAATATTGCATTATAAACAACATTCCATTTATTAATAAACCTGATGCGCTTTCAAATTCGGTTAAATCAATTCAATTGAAAATATTAAAAAACAAAGGTTTCAATGTTGCCGAATGTTTTCCTTTTATTTCTTTAGATGAATTAACAAGTATTGATAAGTCAATATACCCATTATTTGTCAGATATGATGCAGGACACGATAGTTATGGAGAGTCGATGCAGGGACCTTTTGGCAATTTTATTGCTCTAAAAAGAGCTTTTTCAAATAAATGGTTTGTAGATAGAGAACATTTTTGTGGTAAGGTGGCTATACAATGGATTGATACAAAATTTTCAGATGGTTTATATCGACGCTACAGAGCCTTCAGTACAAGAACTGATGCAGTGACCGGCAATTTGCATATTTCAAGAGATTGGTACTTACATGGAGACAATGCCATCAGAAATCAGGAAACGGAAAATGAACAGCGGCAATTTATGCAAGGGATATATAGTGCAACAGAAAAGGAATTCTTTTCAAAAGCGATCATGGCTTTAGATTTAGATTTTGGAGCTATCGATTATTCATACGATAAAAACGGAGAAATTATTATTTGGGAGGTTAATCCTCACCCTGCCTTTCCTCAATGGATCGAGCAAGAGCCATCAAAATCCAAGATTGTAAAATTACTAACCGAGTATTATCAATCGTTTTTATGATTATAGTTAAATTATCTTAATATCATCACCCAAATTTCCCATTTTTAGCAATTTTTCGATAAAATAGCTCGAAAATAAGCCACCGTCGGGAGTGGAATAGTTCGGCATACCGAAGATTACTTAAAAAGAGGCCGCACCGTGATTTGGTACAGCCTCTTGGTAGCGGGTTCGCTATACCGAACCCGCTGCTTATAACTGAATTATTCCTTCATATCAATATTGCCATCACTCGGGCTGCCGTTTTGCTGTGAAGACCACAAGGCGGACTGTTCCGCATTGAATTCGCTGGTTACCGGCTGCTGACCGGTAGGTTTATTGGTTTGGAGGTATACGCCGCATACATTGGCACCATCACCGCATGTCAGGTCCTGACGCACGTAATTGCTGATATTCTGAATATCAGTCTGGGCATGAGAGCTGGAAGTATAGCGGTAAAAATAAGTGCTGAATTTGTTTGCGGTGGTAAATGCGCTTGCACTTACAGCGATCGCGATGGCCGCCAGGCCTAAAAATTGTCTTTTCATGGTTGTAAACACCTTTTACATCAAAAGGTGCGAAAACTTTAAATGGATGTTAAACAATAACGCCTACTCTGTGCCAGGTTTTCGGCTTATCCTGTGCATGATCAACGACAGTCGTTCGTTGGGATCAGCAATAAGGGCTTAATGCTTTTGTCGTAGCCTCCTTTCCCTGTACGTGATATATATTCCGGTAAGCGTTAACAGCAAAAAGAAGATATTGAACAAAAAATGACTTTTCCATCCCATGTGTGTGAATACGCCGCCGCAGGAACAGGGCTTTTGGGGAAAAATATTGGCTAATGCGGCCCCGATATAAAGGGTAAACAGCAGCATCAGGATACCGGCTAAAACTAATCCCGCCCTTCGGTAGGCGGGATGAAAGAGTAAAGCCGCAGTCAGCAATTCTATGCCAGGTAAAGTATAGATGAGTATCGTTGCGGTCCATGAAGGCAGCTGTTGGCGCTGCATCTGGCCGCTGAATTCCGTAAAATCCATCAACTTGCTGAAAGCCGTGTAGGCAAAGAGCAGGATCAGAAGAAAAATAATGACATCAAGCAGGACACTGGTTTTCATAAGATAGGATCGATCATCAAAAGTAGATCCCCCAACCGGCCAGGTAAAGGTCATACGGCACGAATTGATACCTGATAAATCACGGCTTACCGCTTTGTTTTTCACCATACGGCATGACGAACAACTAAATGTTATCCCTGGAAATGAGGCGACTCAGGCTCTCCCTGCTCATTTCCAGGTAAGAAGCGATCATTCTTAAAGGGGCATATTTGAATACAATCGGGTTTTCCTTTCGCAATGCGCGGTACCGGTCTTCTGAGTTCATGGCATTAAGGACCGTGCGCCGGAAATCGGTTCGCAATTGCCTTAAGAGATAGGCCCGCATGCACACTTTTGTTTCCGGGTAGCTGTTTAACAAGGCGTCAAGTTTTTTATAGGTCAGGGATAACAGTTCGGCAGTTTCCAGTATTTCTATATAAACGTCAGACGGTGCTTTCAAATAACCCTGATATGAAAAGATAATATCTTCCGGTGCCCAGAACCTGATCGTCTGTTCATTTCCATCGCCGTCATGGAAATAACACCTGGCAAATCCGCTGCCCATATACCAAAGCCGGTTTTCTATCTGCCCTTCGCCGACAATGATCTGATGCGGCTTATAATACTCCGGATGCATGGAAGATAACAGCTCTTCTTTAAAAGGGCCGGACAGGTCGGTTAACCCGGACAAATGTTGAAGCAATTGCGCTGTGAGCATAAGCGGTCTATTAAATCTTAAAAAAGGTTCGTCCATGAACAAGCTATATTAACCTGTAACGGACCGGCGATTCAAAATTAACAGTCCGATTTGGGCTAAGTGGTTACATCAAGCCTAATGTTTCCTAATTGTTAATATAATATGAATAATTATTTCCATGTAACCGAACGCTCCAATTCGGATACTTATCTTCAACGTACTCAAACATTTACCTGTATGAAAATAGATTTTAACAAGGCGAGTTTTAAAGATTTTGAAAACATCGCCGGGCTGGATGCTTTTCAAACTGCCGCCGCATTCCAGGAATACCTGGATTTTTTAAAAGAAAACGGACATCTGAATTACCGGATCGAATCCCTGAGCCCGGTCGGCCCGGAAATGGAACTCCTGTTGCCGGGAAACAGCACGCCAAGCAAAGCCGTGTGCCTGGTTTCAAACGACTACCTCGGGTTCAGCCAGCATCCCGTGATCAAAGCGGCCGTCATCGATGGGATTAGCCGCTTCGGCACCGGCTCAGGGGCTTCACCGGCCATCGGGGGCCATTTTGTTTACCATGAACTGCTGGAGCAGAAAATCGCAGGGTTCTATAAAAAAACGGATGCCATTTTATATACGACCGGTTATACGGCCAACAGCGCGACGCTGCAATGCCTTCTCCACCAGGAAGATATTGCCATTGTAGACATGGCGGTTCATGCCAGTGTTTATGAAGGCATCATCACCACCAATACCAAGCAGTTCCTGCATAACAACCTGGAGCACCTGGAACAGATCCTCTCCAAGGCGCAGTATGCTTACCGCAATAAATTCGTGGTGGTCGACGGCGTGTACAGTCAGGATGGCGATATCGCTTACCTCGACCGGATCGCGGAACTGACCCATCATTATGGTGCTTACCTGGTTGTAGACGACGCACACGGGATCGGTGTCGTCGGCGATAGCGGCAGAGGCGTGATCGAACTGTTTGATTTGTTTGCACAGGTAGATATCATCACCGGGACCTTCAGCAAAGCGCTGGGCAATATCGGCGGCTACGTGATCGCTAGGCCCGAACTGGTCAATTACCTCAAATTCCAGTCGAAACAGCACTTATTTTCCACGACGGCAACACCGGCATTATTGGGGATCGTCAAAGCCATCGAACTGATCGATGAGGAACCTATCTGGCGTGAGCGGCTATGGGAAAACATTAACTACTTGAAAAATGGATTAATCAGCCTGGGTTTCGATGTCGGCACTACAGGTTCAGCCATTATCCCCGTTAAGATCGGCGATATCCCCAAAACGTTAGAAGCCGGAAAGCTGCTGCTTAATGCAGGCGTTTATGCCAACCCCATTATGTATCCCGCCGTTTCCAAAAAGAACGCCCGTATCCGGATGAATGTTATGGCCACCCATACGCGGGAACAATTGGATAAAGTGCTGAACGCTTTTAGTGATATTGACCACCATCTACATTTATCAGGCAAACTATGAAAACAATAGCTGAACGGTATCACGCCGCCCTGGAAAACCAGTTGGCCGAGGCTACCTTAAATGAATCGACATTGACCGGGCAGTACCGGGTTTCCGTACTGATCTGTAAGAAAGCCATGACCAAGCTGAAGCGCTATATATCCAGCTATTCTTTTGAAAATACGGCGGAAGAGATTTACTTCTTTAAAGAAATAAAACCGCTCTTTTACAGCAAGTACATCTATTTCATCAATATTTACAATTTTTTAATGCAGTTGCCTCCCGGCGGGGAAGAGGCTATACGTGCCTATATTAATTTTTACCTTTCCGATCTCCAGCGCTTTTTTGACAACAACAAGGCATTTTACCAGTATTACCGTTCCGGCAGTGCGCATATGGACCACATCTACTACACCCGAGGCGGTTTCGATGTGCTGATGGAACTGGAAGATTTTGAAGAAGACGAACAGTACAGCACTTCTCATGACTATAAATTATCCAAGATCATGGCCCATGAAAAGTTCAGGGACTATCTGAACCTGGAACTGGCCAGGGTCGGTAACGAGGGTATGGTGCCCTTAAACGGCCAGAAGGTATTCCCTTATCAGCATCCGAACTGGACGGCAAGCCCTACCGATGCCATTGAACTCATTTATTCGCTGAAAGCATCTGGTTCGGTGAACAACGGCAATATTGATGTGAGTGAACTGGTCAGCATTTTCGAATTCGTTTTCCAGATGGAGATCAAGGAATCTTATCACAAGATCATCGACATAGGCCGTCGAAAGAAAGCCATACCGATATTTCTGAATAAGTTAACAGATGGCCTGCTTCGGATGCTCAATGATAAATTGAGCGCCTGAACCCTGAACAAGGTCGTTCAGCCTGATCAAAAGATTTGTTTTTGTGCGTACCGGAGATGTGATGGACCGGGCTAAGATAATATTCTTCTTACCTTTATTTCAGTCTATATGCGTCTACATTAAACCTTCATTCCGTCCAAATAATACAACCTGCGGTGATGTTGTGAAATAAAAAAATGTAACATCCCCACTTTTGTTTTGCCCTTCGGCATGGTGCCGCCGGGTTTAAATAAATGAGTATGTTAAACGCGATCTCCTGGCAGCAATATCTGACTGCCATCCTCCTCCTGAGCATTGCCTGGTATGCTTATATCGCCCTGCGCTATTACCGCACAGAACTGGCTGCCTGGTTAAAGATTAAGCCAGCGGTTCAAAGCGCGGTACCGCCGGTGGCCAATAAACTGAATGTTGTTATGGGCACGGCTAAAGCCGAAGCCGATACCGGACTTTACCCGGCAGAAGAGCTGCTATTTGTAGCCGCCGAACCCGACGATATCAGTGATCAGACGCTTCCCAAAGGGCCTGCTGACGACCTGCTGGCCGAAGCTATGGTACTCGTTGACGCCTACGGAGACAATGATAATAAAACAGAGTTCCTTTCCCTTTTTAAACTCTTACTGGACAAATACGAAGTCTTTGCCGACGAGATCAGCCTGCCTGCAGTCATCACCTCGCTCAAAACTTTCGCGGCCGGTAAACTTCCATTTAATATCCAGGCCGGTGAATGGCCCTTAACATTTACATCATGAAAAAATCAATTCAAATCCTTTGCTTCCTGCTGCTGGCAGTAGGAAGTGCAGCAGCCCAGGACGGAAACGCGGGCATTAACGAAGCGACGAGCCAGGTAAAAAGTTATTTCGCGACCGGAACCAATCTGATGTATGCTATCGGGGCTATCGTCGGGCTGGTCGGAGCAATCAAAGTCTATAAAAAATGGAACGATGGTGAGGGAGATACCGGTAAGGTGGCCTCCAGTTGGTTTGGCAGTATGATTTTCCTCGTTGTTGTCGCCACGGTCATCAAATCATTCTTTGGCATATGAGCTACCAGATTAACAAAGGCATTAACCGTCCCATTGAATTTAAAGGACTCCGGGGGCAATACATCGGCTATTTAGGCGGCGGCCTGGTCGTTTTACTGGTCCTGTTCGCGCTCCTGTACCTGGGCGGCACGCCCGTCTACCTGTGTATGACCGTCATTGTGGGTTTGGGTGGTCTGCTCTTTCATCAGGTATTTCATTTAAGTCACAAGTATGGCGAGTACGGGCTGATGAAAAAAAATGCCCGAAAATATTTGCCCACTTATTTAAAATTTAAAACCAGGAGGCTGTTTTATGAAAAACGCTGAACAAGTGTTCCCGATCTATAAGGTCGAACATGATACCTTATTATCGGTGCAGGGTGAGTTAAGCATCGCTTTCGAGGTACGCCTGCCCGAACTGTTTACGCTGTCCAATGATGAGTATATGGCCTTTCACCAGACCTGGGTAAAAGCGATTAAACTACTTCCAAAGAACAGTATTTTTCATAAACAGGATTGGTTCGTGGAAACCACATATCAGGCCACATTCGGAGACAAAACCTTTCTGAGCCATGCCAGCGAACGCTTTTTTAACGAACGTCCTTACCTCGCGCACCATTGCCATATCATCCTGACCAAAAGGCCGGACAACTACAAGCAAGTGAGCAGTGCGGCCAGCAGTTTGCTGCGCAAACGCCTCGCCCCGGCCCAGAGTACCGACGCGGAACTATTCCGTGATTTCCTGGATAGCGCGGGTCAGTTCAAACGGGTGATGGAAGACAGCGGTCTGGTGGCCTTAAGCCGGTTGGGCGATAACGATCTTGCCGGTACACTGGTCACGCCAGGTATTCTGGAGCAATATTGTTTCCTGCTCAGCCAGGATGATGAACCGGAACTGAAAGACATTCACCTGCACGACGAGATCCGGATCGGCGATAACCGCTGCCAGCTCTATACATTGGCCGAAGCCGAAAACCTGCCTGCCCTATGCGGGCCGCGCATTACTTACGACCAGTACAGTACCGATAAAACGAAGTTCAGCACCGGTTTTGCCACCCCGGTTGGGGCACTGCTGAACTGCAACCATATTTACAACCAGTATCTATTTATTGAAGACAGTGCCAAGACCCTCAAAAAACTGGAAGCCAAAAAGCTGCGCCTGCAATCGCTCTCGGCCTACTCCCGCGAAAACGCAATCGGCCGTGATGCCACCCAGGAGTTTTTGAACGAAGCGATCAGCCAGCAACGGCTTCCGGTTAAGGCACATTTCAACATCCTGGCCTGGACGGACGATAAAGCAGAACTAAAAAATGTCAAAAACAAAGTCAGCTCGGCGCTGTCCCAACTGGACGCGCAGCCCAAACAGGAAACGGACGGCGCACCGCAGATCTGGTGGGCGGGCCTGCCCGGCAACGCTGGCAACTTCCCGATGAATGACACATTTGACACTTTCGCCGAACAGGCGGCCTGTTTTTTTAACCTGGAAACCAATTATCGAAGCAGTCTTTCACCCTGCGGTATCCGGCTTGGCGACCGGTTGAGCGGCAACCCATTGCACGTTGACCTGAGTGATGAACCAATGAAAAACGGTATCACGACCAATCGTAACAAGTTTATTTTAGGGCCGTCCGGCAGCGGCAAATCGTTTTTTACCAATCATCTGCTGCGCAGCTATTATGAGCAGGACGCGCATATCGTGCTGGTCGATGTCGGCCATAGCTATGAAGGCCTTTGCGAATTTGTGGACGGCTATTATTTCACCTATAGTGAAGACAGCCCGATCAGTTTCAATCCATTTTACGTGGGTGAAGGCGACCTGCTGGATACCGAAAAAAGGGAAAGCATCAAGGCCATGATCCTGGCGCTCTGGAAAAAAGAAGATGAAGGCGTACAGCGCTCCGAATACATCGCGATCTCCGATGCGCTGTTTCATTACTACCAGTCTGACCCGGAGTTTGCCTGCTTCAATTCTTTCTACGAGTTTTTACAAGGACCTTTTTACCAAACCATGAAAGCGAGTAAAGTGAAAGATGAACATTTCGATATCGACAATTTGTTGTTTGTGTTGCGGCCCTACTATCAAGGCGGTGAATATGATTACCTGCTCAACGCGACCGAAAACCTCGATCTGCTGCATCGCCGCTTCATCGTATTTGAGCTGGATAATATTAAAGACCACCCGATCCTGTTCCCGGTGGTGACACTCATCATCATGGAAACCTTCGTGTCTAAAATGCGAAAACTATCCAAAGAAACCCGTAAAATGATCCTCATCGAGGAAGCCTGGAAAGCCATTGCCCGTGAAGGTATGGCCGAATACATTAAGTATTTATTCAAAACGGTAAGGAAGTATTTCGGCGAAGCATTGGTGGTTACCCAGGACATTGAAGATATCATCAGTTCACCGGTCGTTAAACAAGCCATTATTAATAACAGCGATTGCAAGATATTACTGGATCAGCGCAAGTACCAGAACGATTTCCCGAAAATCCAGCAACTCCTGGGTATCACCGATAAGGAAACCGCGCTCATTATGAGTATGAACCGGGCCAATGATGAGCGATATAAGTACAAGGAAGTATTCATCAGCCTGAACGGTCAGTTATCACGGGTTTACCGTACCGAGGTAAGCCGCGAAGAATACTGGACCTATACCACGGAATCAGCGGAAAAAGCCAAAGTCAAAGCTTACAAAAAGAAATACGGCGATATCCGCAAAGCCATCGCGGTTATTGTCCGGGAAGAAGAACAAACTAAAAATAACGCAGCATGAAAACAACAATCAAACTCGGATTGGCTACTCTGCTCTTTGCAGCCTGCCAAACAAAGTCCCATGACGGCATCTATGTAAACCATACGGAAGGCAAATTTTCCATCGCCGATGATACCCTTATTATTAGAGATACTGTGATCACCAAAAAAACCGGGTATAAAAAAATAATTAGTGGAAAATTGTTGCCAAAAGAATTCAAAACGCGCATTTGGACCATGAACAGCCCTGATGCACCACTAATTCAGTTTAAGGATAACACAGTACAATTAGGTACTACCCTTTACACACCACTGCCATGAAAACAATTCGAATTTTCATAATAGTAATGCTTTTGGCATATAGTTCCCGAAGCTCGGCACAAATACCTGTGGTCGAAGCAGTCAAACTGGTCGTTAAAAAAGTGATTAAAGCCATCGACCTGAAGGTACAGCGTATGCAGAACCAGACCATCTGGCTGCAAAACGCACAAAAAACATTGGAGAACGAACTGTCCAGGTTCAGGTTGAACGAGATCTCCAATTGGTCCGAAAAGCAGCGTTCACTGTACGATGAATACTACCAGGAATTATGGCAGGTAAAATCCACCATCGCCTATTACCAGCGCATTAAGACCCTTACCTTACAACAAGTGGCCCTGGTCGGCGAATATCAACGGGCCTGGAAGCTTTTTCAATCGGATAAACATTTCCGTATCGAAGAGATCAATGAAATGCAGCGGGTTTACCTGGGCATTTTGGATGCCTCCGCCAAGAACCTCGACCAGATCATGGTGGTCGTCAATCCCGGTAAAACCCAGATGACCGACCAGCAGAGACTTGAAGCCATTAACCAGGCCGGTGACCGACTGGATGAAAACTACAGTGACCTGAAACAATATAACAATCAGAATATGATCCTCAGCCTGCACCGCAGCAAGGATTTAAACGAAGTGCAAACCATTAAAAACTATTATGGCATCCGTTGAACAGCTTTTGAAACAAGCAACCGGCCTTCGCCAAAAAGCGAAGACATTAATCGCTTTTATTTTGGTAACGGCGGCAATGAGCCATTGCGCTCAGGCCCAAACCTTTGCGGAGTGGTTCAGCCAAAAGAAAACGCAAAAAAAATATTTATTGCAGCAGATCGCTGCCTTACAGATTTACAGCGGCTATCTGCAAAAAGGCTACGGTATCGCTAAAGGCGGTCTGGGTTCCATTGGTGGCTATATCGGTAATGAATATGGCTTACACAGCAGTTATTATACTCACCTGAAAACAGTCAGTGTTCCGGTCAGCAATAACCCACAGGTCAAGGACATCCTTCGCTGGCAACAGGATATTTTAAAGCAAACGTCGGCCATCAAAAGTCAGCAGGGCCTTACAGTTACCGAAAGCAGCTACCTCAGTAAAGTTTGTGCCGCTTTATTAAACGACTGTGATGCCCGCTTAAACGACCTGCAAACGGTACTAATGGATCAAAAAACCGAAATGAGCGACGAGGAACGTATCCGGCAGATCGCCCGCCTTTACGCTGCAATGCAGGATAATTACCGCTTTGCAGCTGCCTTTGGCAGCCAGGTTAAAGTCTATGTGCTGCAAAAGCAGCAGAGTAAAAATGAAGTAATCACTTTAAATCGTCTATATGAAAAGGATTAACAAACTCAAGCGCTGTGGCGCTGTATTGATTTTGATGCTGATTTTTAACATCAAGGCCCATGCCCAAAGCGATGAATTGCAGCAATTGTTGCTGAACATCGAAAAGCTAACCCAATTTAAAGCAATTCTGTCCGATATGAAAAAGGGTTACCAGATATACCAGCAAGGCTACGGTACTATTTCTAATTTATCGAAAGGCAATTTTGACCTGCATAATGTTTACCTGACCGGCTTAATGGCGGTTAACCCCGCTGTGCGTAATAATCCCAGGGTCGGCCAGATCATGAGCCAGCAAAACGATATTCTCAGCGAGTATAAGCGCTATACCAGCCTGTTCCGGCAAAGCGGAACATTCAACAACAGTGAACTCATTTATATTAATAATGTGTTCAGCCAGTTGGCAAGGCAAAGCGATGCCAATATTGATGACCTGGCCAGTGTCACGACTGCCGGGCAGTTACGGATGTCTGATGATGACCGTCTTCGGGCCATTGACCGCATTTATAACAGCAGTTCTGACCAATTACAATTCCTGCGGTTTTTTAACCGGCAAGCGGTGATGCTGAGTTTGCAGCGAAGCAAGGACCTCAATGATACGCAAACGCTCAAGCGGCTGTATGGCATAACTCAGTGAAACGCTCTTGAGCGCATTTGAAAAAACATTAACAGTGCGAAAAAACTAAAGTCAATTTTATGAAAAAGCAATTAATAAGCGCCGTACTGGTGCTGACGGGGATGCTCATTCCCTTATTTTCCAGGGCGGAAGGGCTGGCGGATGATATTCATGGCCTGCAAGGCGTATTGGATAATGTCTATTCCGAAATGCTCCCCATGTGCAGCCAATTGATCGGTGTAGCCCGTGGTATCGCCGGGTTCGGCGCGCTCTGGTATATCGCAGCCCGTGTGTGGCGGCATTTGGCCAGTGCCGAACCTGTTGACTTTTATCCTTTGATGCGGCCATTCGCGTTAGGTATGGCCATTCTGTTATTTCCAACAGTGATCGCGGTGATCAACGGTGTGATGAATCCGGTTGTCACCGCTACGGGCGGTATGGTCAAGAATTCAGATGCCGCTATCGCCAAATTGCTCGCGCAGAAAGAGGCGGCTATAGAACAAACGAATACCTGGCAAATGTACGTAGGTGACAACGGCGAGGGCGATAAAGACAAATGGTATAAGTACACACATCCGGATGACCCCAACCGCGAAAACGAAGGTGTCTTGTCCGGCTTAGGCAATGATGTGAAATTCGCCATGGATAAGGCAAGTTACAAATTCCGCAACAGTGTAAAACAATGGATGTCTGAGATTTTGCAGGTGGTTTATGAAGCGGCTGCACTTTGTATCAACACGATCCGAACCTTTTACCTGGTCGTGTTGGCCATTCTCGGCCCGATGGTATTCGGTCTTTCTGTTTTTGACGGTTTCCAGCATACGCTGACGACCTGGCTGGCGAAATACCTGAACGTATTTCTATGGTTACCGATCGCCAATATTTTCGGCAGTATCATCGGGAAAGTACAGGAAAACATGCTCAAACTGGATATCCAGCAAGTTCAAAGCGCGGGCGATACCTTCTTCAGTTCCACGGATACGGCTTACCTGATCTTTCTTTTGATCGGTACGGTCGGCTATTTTACGGTACCTGCCGTTGCGGGCTATATCATCAATCCCGGTGGCGGTAACGGTTTACTAAATAAAGTCACCAACCTGACATCGATCAGCTTGAGCTCAGTAAAATCCACTTCCTATGCCGCTGGGATGGCCGCCGGTTCAAGAATGGCCGAAGGCGCTAAAAACGTCGTCAATATGCCGGGGCATATCGCCGACGGCTACCGCTCGGCCGGTTCCGATGATGTGCAGGCAGAAAAACTAAATGGCAACCCTAAAAAATAAGCATCATGTTCACCCACCTCAGAAATATCGAAACCGCTTTCCAGCAGAATAAACGCATTGTCGCCCTGGTGATATTGACCAGTGCCCTGATTTCCGTTGCGGCTATTTATTTTGCCTTTGCCGCTTACCAAAAAGCGTCGGCACATATCTATGTACTGGCAAACGGTAAGGCGCTGGAAGCCATCGCCGCCGACAGAAAAGACAATATCCCCGTCGAAGCACGCGACCATATCAGGATGTTCCATCACTATTTTTTCACGCTCGATCCCGATGAAAAAGTGATTGAAAGCAATATCAGCAAGGCCCTATACCTTGCTGATGAAAGCGCACGTAACCAGTATAACGACCTGAAAGAAAAGAGCTATTACAATAACCTCATTTCCGGGAACATCAGCCAGACCTTGACGGTCGACAGTATCCAACTGAACATGAACAGTTATCCGTATGCTTTCAAATGCTTCGCTACTGAAAAGCTGATCCGCGCCACATCCACCATCAATAAGCTACTGGTTACGCAGGGTTACCTGCGCAATGTCGGCCGTTCGGATAATAACCCGCACGGATTCCTGATCGAGCATTGGGAAACCATCGCTAACCGTGACACCACCATCAATACCCCATGATACGCAGCTACATCTACCGGCTTAATGACTGGTTCAACACGCGCGGCGAATGGACACAAACCCTCTTGTATTTCGGGTTTTGCGCGGTGTTTCTGTGTCTGCTGGCGCTGAGTATCCGCTACAGTCATTTCGATGCGCAAATAAAGCCGATCCCGGTGCCGCAGCATATCGGCCAGCCATCCGGGCCGCAATTCAAAGATTCATTAACCTTTAAAAAACACTGATATGGAAAAGCAACGAAAATTCCTTTTGGTATTACCGCTATTGGTGATCCCTTTCCTGACCATGGCCTTCTGGGCATTAGGCGGCGGCAAAGCCGGCAGCCAGCCCATAACAAACCATAAGGGCCTGGACACTGACCTGCCTGAGGCACAATTCAAGGATAAAGGCAAAACCGATAAAATGGCGGTATACCAGGCTGCCCAGCATGATTCGACACAAGACGGCGTAAGCCCGGCCTTTTTAAAGTCGATGGGCCTGGATAAAGGTGCACCACCAAAGGCCGATTCCACTGCCACGCCGGACGATCAGGCGCAAAAGATACAGGCGAAACTGGCACAATTGAATAAGCAATTAAGCCAGCCGCAGCAAGTACGGCAGCAAGCCGGCAATGATGAAGAACCGGAGTCGCAGCAAATGAAGCAGCTCAAAAAAATGATGCGGCATATGAATAGCGGCGGCAATGCGCCTGATCCTGAAATGCAGCAACTGAACAGCATGCTGGATAAGATACAGGCGATACAAAACCCAGCGTCGGTAAAACAAAAGACAGCAATACCAGAACCAGCCAAACCCTTCCGGGCGATACCTGCTATCATCGATGGCAAACAAAAGGTGATGGATGGCGGCGCTGTCAAGCTGAAACTGACCGATACCGTAACCCTGAAAAACCAGTTTTTAGCCAAGGGACAGGAAATCTTCGGCGTTTGCCAGGTCACCAACCAGCGTTTGCTCCTGACCATTCAAAATATCCGGCTGGATAAGCAGATCATCCCGGTCAACCTCACCGTATTCAGCCTGGACGGTATGCCCGGCATACCCGCGCCCGAAGCCGAACTCGGTGACGCGGCGGGATCAGGTGCCGACAATGCGCTCCAAAGCATGCAGTTTCTGACGATGGACCAAAGCATCGGCGCACAAGCCGCAGCGGGCGGCGTCAATGCGGCTAAAGGGTTGTTCAGCAAAAAAGTTAAAAAGGTCAAGGTCAAATTGAAGGATGAATATCCTGTACTGTTAAAGATCAATAAATAAACGAACATGGAAGACGAATTAAATATGGACCCGCGTGAAACGGATTACATGGATGATTATGATATGGACAGGGCAATGAATTTTTTTGAACTCACCAAGCAACTTGCTGACCTGGGCTTTAGTGATCCGGTGTTGGTCAACACTTTGCGCAAAAACATTATGGCCGCTGAATGCCCAATTTTCACGGCCAATTGCCGGGAGCAAGAAAAGGGCAATGAACTGCGCACCTGGTTTGAATATGAACAAAACGCCGGGGGCGATTATCAATTAAAACATTACGAAACCCTTTTGTCCATTGAAAATCAGGATATCAACCGGCTCTTTGAACCAGATATAAAACGCGTAGAGGCGCTGGCGGTCCTTTATAAAGATCAAAACCAGGAACACGATATATGGGCGGTACAGCAACCGATGACACGCAAGGCAATGGCGGCCTATCTCGCTGCTCCAAATGATAAATCACTTAAAACACAAAAAGTTATGAATACAGAAAATTTAAGTTACCTGCAAAAGCAACTGCTGAACCTGGGGTTTGGCGAGAAACTCAATGACGAACTGGAAAAAAACATCAAGTCAGGCGAAAAGGAATTTACCTTAAACAGTGAACAAACGTACAATAAGCAAAACGTTGATTATACCCTGCACTATAAAGCAGGCGACCAGAACGAAATGTATTTTTTCAATAAATACGATGCCGCCTTACGAGATAAAGAAATGCAGCAAACCTTTTATATCAATAAAAGCGGCGGCATTACCGCCAAAGAAGCCTATAACCTTATGGAGGGCCGGGCGGTGCACAAACAGCTTGAAAACCTGGAAGGAGAAAAATACAATGCCTGGATCGTCATTGACAAGGAGAACAAGACCGAGAACGGCAATTATAAGCTCAGGCCGTTTACAGACGGTTGGAACTATAAACCCGAACGCGCCATCGATAAACTGGATATTGTTGGTATCAACGAGGACGGTGCCCGTGAAAAACTGATGAAGTCGCTCGAAAAAGGCAACCGCCACCAGGTTACCGCGATCAAGGATGGCAAGGAGGTCAAATTATTTATAGAGGCCAATCCCGCCGAACACCGCGTTAACCTGACGAACTGGAAAGGCGAAGCGCAGCAACTGGAACATTATAAAAAGCCGGAATTTAAAAATGAACAGAAAAAGGATCAAAAGCAAGCGCAGGGCCAGGAGGATGCGCCGGCAAAAAAGCAAGGCAAAAGTAAAGGCGCTAAAATGAAAGTTTAAGTCAGTAAGCCCTCCCTTTTAAAGGAGGGCTTATATATTCAATTCAAACACCTCGTTATGGGGTTGTGCAAACATTAAGCGGATTAAGATAATAGACATGAATCTTGTGGTCAGAACGCAAGTCAACTTGAATATCATCATCGCCGGCTTTATCTTTACAGCCCGGAATACGGAGATAATCCCATTCATCATCGCCCTGGTCATCGCCACGATCCGTACGGAAAATATGGTCTGCCGCTAAGTAGTTTAAATAGCGAAGGCAGGTGATTTTCCTGGGATGTAAGAATCTGGCAACATGCCCCGCAGGGATGACGATGTATCGAGGTTTTACCTTATCAAGAAACTTTTTTGAACTGCCATTTTCGGCCCCATGATGCGGTGCAAACATGACGGTGGACTGTAAGCCGTCCCCCACATGGTCCACCAGGAACTTTTCTGTAGCTATGCAGGTAGTTTCCGGATCATCCTTGCGGCGCCCAACGGCATCGCCAGTGAACAAAACGGAATTACCCGCGTATTCCATTTTCATCACGATGCTTACACCATTAAGCCGCTCCGCCGGAGCTGTCAAATGCCATTCGGGTAAAGGTTTGCCGAAACCACATAGTAATTTGAAATGAGCCCCTGAAATATCGATATCGCCACCGGGATAGATCACACTGTCCCGCTCATTCAGATTAATGCTTTCAGTGACAGCTTGCCTGTCATGCAGCGCAATTTTTAGTCTGCTAAAGGCACCTGTCTCCGTGGGATCAGAGCCGTCTATTTTTCGGTCATAACCTCCCCAGATCACTTTTTTGATAAGATAACCGCGAATAGCTTGAGAGGCAGCAACGATATGGTCACCATCCATGTGGCTTAATATCATCAACTCCACATTGGAACCGGCAGGTAAAAATTGTTGCATAGCAGCCCAGGTCTGGCTACCGTCGGCGGTATTCAATCCGCCAGCATCATAGATCACATATTTATTTCCTGGTAGCCGAATGATGGTGCATAAACCATTATCCACGTCAATAATGCGGACGCTAACCGAATCGAGGCCGGCCGCTGGTGCTGGTCCTGCTTGCTGACAAAAGCCTTTAAATGGGCTTAAGGCAATAGTCAGCGTAAAAAACAACTTTTGGATTTTGTACAAAGTAAGGTGCATAATAGTGAAGGATTATAGGCTAATCAAAATTAATTAAATCCTTTAATATTCAAATAGTTATAAAAAATAGCCAGCCACGAGAGTTGCAATATTAGGTATCTAATCCAAATGAATATAAGCTGCAAGATGCACGGCAGAAGTAAATGCCCGGCTACGTACGATCTGATTTGCTTCGCTATCGTAAAACACCTCAGCATAGAATTCAGGATGGCTATAGAGTGCGACCCTCAGGCCTTCTTCAAAACGGACGTCAACAAAGTTGCCCTGCGCCGCCACTGCGACTCTTTCCTCGATATCCAGTGCGTTGAATTCATAAAGGTTCATGAGGCTAAGATAAATTGTTGAAAGGACAATACCAATCATCCTCGGCTCATGCTTGTGGGCGCAACTTTTCACCTAACCTGCATCCTTAAATGTTCGCCGATCACCTGCAAGTCCTGTGCGGTATAATAAGGGGTGCCGATCTGTTGGTAGTTCCCGTTCTTTTGCCGGGAAATATAGCCTTTGAAGCAGCCGCCAGCGGTGATCATAAAACAAGGGCCGGCTTCTCCCGGCATTGCTTTTTTATCTAACTGTAATTCTGATTCCTGGCCCGCTATCAGGCATTTAATATTGATTCTATCCATTTTTTATCGGGTTTAAGAGATGACGGGATTAGGTAAGATCGGTAACTTGGCAAACTTGAGTACTTCCAGACTGGCAAAACCAAATTCAGCGACAACTTTGCCCAGGATCAAATAGCAGCCCGCTCCCCGAAAAGGATACATGGGTGTTCGGTTTGGAAAATGTACCGTATCAAAGGTGTTCCCTTCAATATCGAGAAAATTGCCGAACCACATCTTTTGATTGTTTTTGGTAAGCACCGTTTTCTCACATACGTACTGGCCGACCATCCTAACGGCTTGCCCCACATGGTTGATCAGGTCATTGGCCCCGATCTCGCCGCGGTAATCGGTTTGCAATATATCGAACATGGTCATGCTCAATGGAAAGCCGAGCAGTTCCAATTCATGATAGGCATCCTCCAAGCAGGTATTGACCAGTACGGGCAGGGAATAGTTCTTGGCTTCCAATTGGAACAACTCGGCGTTATTATTGGGCTTTGCTTTGGCTCCCAATAGAAGATGTATTGCCCACAATAGTTCTTTTTTGCTTTTTGCGGTAAACCGCAGTGCGCCTACGCGAATCAGTGTGATCGCCTGCTCCAAACCGATACCTGTTCTTTTGATAAAGTCCTCCAGGCTTTGGTACAACCCGTTTCGCCCGCGTTCTTCCGGGATCAGCTCAATAAACGTCTCATTTAAACCGTGAATACCTACAAAACCCAGGTAAACATCCACACCAATAATGTTCACAATGCTATCGCTATTATTTACGCAGGGCAGGTGAACGATCCCGCCGGAGCGCTGCAATTCCTGCACATACAGGGCCCGGTCATAAAAGCCCCCGTAATTGTTTAACACCGCCACCATAAATTCACGTGGAAAATAGGTTTTCAGGTAAAGGCTTTGATAGCTTTCCACGGCGAAGCTGGCAGAATGCGCTTTTGAGAAACTGTAACCGGCAAAGGATGACACCTGCCGCCAAACTTCCTTCACGATATCCTCAGGGCGCCCTAAAGCCATTGCTTCCTGGTGAAACCTTTCCACCAATCTGTCAAATTCTTTTTTAGAGCGGTATTTACCACTCATGC
Organism: Mucilaginibacter sp. P2_A5; assembly: GCF_056404995.1. Lineage (NCBI taxonomy): Bacteria > Pseudomonadati > Bacteroidota > Sphingobacteriia > Sphingobacteriales > Sphingobacteriaceae > Mucilaginibacter > Mucilaginibacter sp. P2_A5. The sequence goes on along the minus strand of NZ_JBFUCY010000001.1, from coordinate 215,145 downwards.
CCCGCCTTAAAATATCGGCATCGGTACCATCCATGCCTGCGAAATGGATACAGACCTTGATCACATCTTCCTGGTAAACCATCACCCCGTAGGTTTCTTTTAAGATCTCTTCCATGACCGGGTGCAGATACTGCACGGTATCAGGGGCATGGTGGTATTTGATATAAGTGCCCATCATCCCCGAACTGGCCACACCCGGCCGGATGATGGAACTGGCGGCGACCAGGATGAGGTAATTATCGCAACCCAATTTCCGGTTGAGTTGGATCATTGCGGGAGATTCGATATAAAAGCAACCTTTGGTGTTGCCGATCCGTAGGTTGGCGTTCACTTTGGGGTCCTTCATGAAGTTTTTGACCTGGTGGATATCGATCTTGCGTTGCTGATTTTCTTCAACGAGCTTTACGGCCATCTTGATGTGCCCGATACCGCGTTGGCTCAGGATATCATATTTATCGAAGCCGATCTTTTCCGCTTCATACATATCCCATTGTACGGTCGCCATGCCTTTGGGCGGCAGGTCAAGCGCGGTATAGTAAGTGATCGGCTCCTCGGTGATCAGCACCCCGCCGGCGTGAATGGAACGCTGGTTGGGCATATTGGCCATTCGCTCGTAAATGGCGGTTATCTTTCTAAAGGCCTCATTATTGCGGTTAAAGGCTAAGCGCGTAAGATCGGTGAACCCATCGATCTCTGATTTTGGTAGACCCATGACCTTACCGATCTCGCGGATAATACTTCGGTCTTTAAAGGTGGACATCGTACCCAGTAAGGCGGTATGCTGGCTGCCATAGCGCTTAAATATATAATCCTGCACATCTTCCCGCTCATCCCAGGAATAATCGATATCGAAGTCAGGCGGCGAAGTGCGCTGCGCATTCAGGAACCGCTCAAAATAAAGGTCCAGTTCAATAGGGTCAACATCCGTTATTTTTAAACAATAGGCCACAATACTATTCGCACCGGAACCCCGGCCTACGTGATAATAGCCCTGCGAACTGGAGTATCGGATAATATCCCAGGTGATCAGAAAATAAGCACAAAAGTCAAGTTCGTAAATAACTTTCAGTTCGTGTTTAACTCTTTTTAAAGCTTCCTTATTGGATTTGCCATAACGGTATTCCATACCGCTTAATGCCAGTTTTTCGAGCAACTCGCGGTCATTTTTTTTATTGCCGGTAAAAGTCCTTCGATTCAGATTCACCCTTCCTTTTGGATAGTCCATGACACAGCTATTCATCAGGTTGCGGGTGTTATCGAGGATAAAGGCATACCGGGAGAATTTAGCTTCCAACTGGCCGGGTGCCAGAAACATATCGGTAGGCTTGCATTTATCTTCAGGTGTGACTTCGGTCAGTACCACATTCAGGTCGATGCCACGCAGGTACTCATGTAAGCGATATTCAATTTTATCAGCGATAAAAACCGGCTGCAAAGCCAGTAGTTTTTCTTTGATGCGACTGATATCTTTGTTAAATAAACTATTCAACTGGTCATAGCGGACACCGAGGTATTCATTTGCTTTGAGCGGCTCCTGGTGGCCATAAGGATAAACGATATAGGCCTGTTGCAGTTGCGGCGCTATATCCGGCAAGGGCTTTTGCTCCAGATTATGCTCGGTCAGGAAATCATTCAGTTCCTTCATGCCCTCCTTATTGCGGGCGATACCGAAATAAAGTAACCGTTTGTTTCTCCTGAACTCCAGGCCGGCAATGGGTTTGATGCCTTTCTCGTCGCACGCCCGCATAAATTCCATGATACCGGTCGAATTGTTGATATCCGTTAGTACCATTTGGGTCACACCGCGCGCAATCGCTTCCTCCACCAGTGCCGGGATCGACATGGTGCCATAACGGAGGCTGTATTGAGAGTGGACGTTCAAATACATGGTTGCCTAAAGATTAAGGTTGATACCAGAAGCCAGTTTGATCGAATCAGGGCCAAAGCGGCGGCGGATCTTATCCATCGCCTGGCAAAGGCTGTATTGCTCTTCGGATTCCGAATAAAGATCGATCTGCTCAAAACCATTCACCAAGTTGGATAAGCGAACGCCCACCAACCGAATCAGTAATCTTTTTTGATAAGCTGCCTTGAAAAGTTCCTTCACCTTTTTGATCAGCAACCCGTCCAATGCTGTATAGGGAATAGTAGCTTGTTTGGTGACGTCTTCCCGCGTGGAATAGCGGACTGTCACGGTAATACAGGCCGTTTGTTTCTTTTTTTGGCGCAGTTCAAATGCCAGTTCCATCACCATCGAGGTCAGCAGGTAATTAATGGCTACCAAGTCGATGCTATCATTTTTAAATGTGGTTTGCGTGCCAATAGACTTTTGCTCCTGGTAAGGGATAATCGGCGAATCATCGATGCCCTTCGCTTTCTGTAAAAGCCAGATGCCATTTTTTCCCAAAATGGCACTCATATACTCAGGATGCACCTGAGAAAGTTCATATATTCGCTTAATGCCCATATCGCTCAGCTTGATAAAAGTTTTGTCGCCTAAGCCCGGTATTTTGCGGATAGATAAGGGGTTCAGGAATGGCCGCACAACCGCCTTTTCGATATTTAGTTCGCCATTCGGCTTACACTCATTGGTCGCCATTTTGGACACGGTTTTATTGACCGACAGCCCGAATGAGATGGGCAAAGCAGTTTCTTTAATTACCTTAGCACGCAGTTCCTTGGCGTATTTTAATGAGCCGAAATGTTTATCCATACCGGTCATATCGATATAATGTTCATCGATGCTTGCTTTCTCGATGAGGGGCACATTTTCCTTCAAAATATCGGTAATCTCATGGGAAGCTTTGGAATATTCATCCATGTTGCCTTTGATCCAGATACCGTGCGGGCAAAGCATACGCGCCATCCGGGCGGGCATAGCAGAGTGTATGCCAAATTTACGAGCTTCATAACTGCAAGAGGCCACCACACCACGGTCCGACAGGCTGCCGATGATCACCGGTTTGCCTGTTAGTTGTGGATTTTTACGAACCTCAACGGATACAAAAAATGCGTCCTGGTCCATGTGGATGATCTGGCGGTCTGCGCTCATGGTGGCTACTTTATGTTAATTGTGAATAATTTTAAATCATATCATAATTTTAATTTTATTCGTTCAGAAAACGGATAACAAAACTAATACTAAAAATATTAGCATTTTGTTTATATTTGAAAATAATTTTGGAGCTGGGCTAAATGACTGATAGTTTGTTTTATAATCCATTTCTGCGCATTAAGGAAGATACCCTGAAAAAACTCATGGGGGTAAGCAAGCCTTTTGTGGTTATCCAGCGGTTTCAATGGCCGGGCCAACCATTGCAAAAAACCTTTTTACTATCTGCTTATGCTGATGAACAGGAAGCACGTCACCATGAACAGGAATTACGGCCTAACGAGGGTAAAGCGCAGAACCTGCTTGATCTGAACCAGTACCAAGCGGTTGTTAAACTCTTAAAAAACGAATCCGGTATAACTATGTTCTTTAATGGAACAATAGATGCCCGTCACGAAAAAAGGCTTCAAAAAGCCTATGTAAAAAGCGTTTCTGCCTATATTCACTATATCCGGATGAAAAAGGAAGATCACTATGACGTACGTATATTTGTGGAGCATGGGCGTTTAAAAGCAGAAATCACCTCGGGTGAAAAAAGCCATACCGCCCTTTTTTATGATATGATTAAATAGCTTATGTGCAGAGATATCAGCTTTCATTCAGAAATACAGATAGTCACCCAAGACTTTAAGGGTATTCAGCTTGCCCCGAATCTGGCGCATTATCCAAATGACATGGTGCATGTAACCTGTGAGATATTGCCTACACACCCGATTGTCGTTAACAGGAAAGCATTAGTACTCGCCAATATGAGCTGGGGGGTAGTTCCTACTTATATCGATGACCCGCGAGAACGGCAGTTACAGCGATCCAATATGGTCAACGCGCGTTCGGAAAGGATCATCGGTGATAAAAAATCTTATTGGTATAGGTTGCGCAACAATCGTTGCTTGATTCCTGCTACCGGTATCTATGAACACAGGGAAGTAAAAGGCTTTAGGAATAAGATCCCGTATCATATTAGCCTTGAGGGCCGTAAGGGTTTTTATGTTCCGGCACTCTACCAGGTCAGCCAGGAAGTGGACCAGGACACCGGCGAGATATTTAATTTTGCCTCATTTACTATGATCACCGGGCATGCCAATGATAAAATGAGATGGATACATAATTCCGGCGACAATAAGCATCGTATGCCACTCTTCCTGACGCCGGAAATGGAACATGCGTGGGTACTGGATGACCTTAGCGATGATGACATGGATGAGTTTTTTCATTTTGAGATGCCATCGGACGCTATCGTGCATTACCCGGTATATTCCATTCGCAGCCGTAAACCACGGCCTGAAGGTATCATACCGGATGCTTATTATGACTGGGGCAAAAAACTGCCGGTTTACGGCCAGGAAGAACTTCCGCCACCGCAGGCCAGTCTTTTTTAGAATAAATTTCCATTCAGGAACCTTGGCCTGCCAATAGCTGTTCCTAACTTGTCGTTGAGTTGTTTGATCAAATAATCACAGGCCTCAGGCACAAATCTTTCGTCGTTCTGGTGCATAAAGAACCATACCGTTTTCAGGCCCAGACCTTTCCAGATTTTCAGCCTTTCCACCCACTCGTCCATCCTGATGTAATCGCTTGGCGCAAGATTGTTGCCGACAAAACGGATCATCACTTCATTGGTGGTCACTTCCATGTGTACACAATCCCTTCGTCCTGCGGTGTCTGAAATGACCGTTCCTATATTTAACTCATTAAGTAATTGAAAAAAATCATCGCGGTTTGACTCAATGGCAAACCAATCCTTATGACGAACCTCTACATTAACCTTAATGGACGGAGGTAAAGATCCCAGGTACGCTTTAAGCTGCGGAAAGCTCTTCGGTGAGAAGTTTTCTCCCAGTTGAAGCAATAACGGACCCAGGTGGTTTCCGAAACCTGCCAGGCTTTGATAAAACCTGGCCGTTTGTTCGTCCGCATTGGCCAGCCGCCGGATATGGGTGATATTCTGCGGAAACTTCGGGCAAAACTTAAAACCCGGCATATCAGCAACATCACTTACCCATTTGGTAATCTGATCAGAGTTGGGGATATTGTAAAAAGTGGGTCCGAATTCAACCGCATTAAAATTCTTGCTATAGAAAGGAAGAAAAGCATTGTCGGGCGTTTTTGGTGGATAGATTTTACCGATCCAGCTTTTTTCACCCCACTTCGAGGCACCTACAAAGACTTGCAGTTCACCACCAGGAGCAACTCCTGCCAATGTGCGCTTTGTCCCTGCCGAATCTGGCGGTAGTGAAAAGTCTATATCCCCGATAGTGTCGTCAACATGTCCAAATTCCATTTCGTAAAATTAAGCTTATTTTGTTTTATTTGCCTTATTTTGTACTGATGGATGACATGGAACACCCGGTGATCGGGTTCGGATTAGCATACGGTAACCAATTGATTTATTGTGAAGCAGTGATGAAGGACAATGAATATGATGTGCTCTTCGACGGTAATTGGGTGGCGTCTATCGCGCATAACGATGACTGGGACTGGATGCAGGCCTCCGGAGTAATCCTCCCCGAGGAGACTATTGCCGAAATCGGTTTAAGAATAGAAAGTCATTATCAATAACAACCAAATAACATATGCCTGAGATACCCGATCTAAATATATTCAGTAGTAACCTCGCCAAGCGGCTTGTTGGCAAGACGCTAACCTCAATCAGCATACTGGTCCCTCGAAAACTCAAAGAACCGGAAGCTGCCTTTAAAGCAGCGCTGGAAGGACAGCAACTGTCGGCGATCGACCGGGTCGGCAAGCAATTATACTTCGCTTTCGGGGATCGGCACGTCTTGGGCCTTCATCTGATGCTATATGGGTCGATGCACTGGTATGAGGGTAAAAACGAAAACAAGTTCACTATCGCCGAATTGCTGTTTTCGGATGGTACGGGCCTTGCCATTACGGACTGGCAGAAATCCGTAATGCTGGCGCTCGACCCGGACATATCAAAGGTACCTGACGCCATGGCGCTGCCTGAAAATTACCTAATTACAACGCTGAAGAAAATTAGCCGCCCGATCAAAACAGTCTTAACCGATGGAAAGGTAGTGCAGGGTATCGGCAATGCCTACGTGGACGAGATCCTCTACGAATCGAAGCTGTCACCTTTCTCCATAGCCTCCAAAATTCCTGAAAAGAAAATCAGTATCCTGACCCACGCTATCAAACAAGTGTTAACGGCGGCGGAAGCACAGATTCTCAAAAACTTTCCGGATACGATTACTGAAAAGGAACGAGACTTTTTAAAAGTACACCTGCCCAAACAGAAGTTGACCCCCAATGGCGAAGCGATCCTTGTAACAGAAATCGCCTCCCGAAAAACGTATTACACCGAAGGTCAGGAGTTATTTGAATAAGGTTATGAAAGTAGACCATGTTGAGCGAGCAGGCTTAACCACCGGCTTCGGCGAACTGTTCAACCATCACCTTAATGTCTTCTTTGATACGTTGGTAATTCATCAATATTTCGCCGGAACTGAGTTTGCGAACAGGTGGAATATCCAGGTAACTGCGTTCTTCAAGCGAAATGGCCTCGTGGTCATTTTGTATTTGGCAATGAAAAGTTTTGAGTTCTATTTTATTAGAGGGGTCATCAGCAACCATACCGACAAATTCACCGGAGGATAACCCGGCGATTTTCGAGGCGGGTATAGCATAGTCCAGTTGTGTAGACCTGCTGACCGAAGTATCCATCGCGTTAATAGAAACGCTTTCTTTGACTTGGTTGATCTTGCCAAAACGCTCGGATAGCTGTTTGGCGGTGTCCCCGGTGACCTGCCCGCAGATAATATTGCCGACAATATTCATAATTACTTCAGCCTGCTCCCGGCCATAGTCCTTTTTCAATTGGCTGTAGTCTTGTACTGCCAACGTTACCGCCACTTTATTAGAACGGGCGGTAGCGATCAGATTATCAATACCGTTAAAATAAATAGTCGGGAACTCATCAAAGATCAAACTGCATTTCTGCTGATTTTTCCGGTTAACCAGTTTATTAATGCGGTTAACGTAAAGTGAAAGTACGGCCCCGTAGACCTGTGATTTTTGCGGATTGTTAGCCAGGCACACGATTTTCGGGTCATTTGGGCTATTGATATCTAAAGAGAAGTCATTGCCACTCAAGACATAATAAAGCTGTTGTGAACTCAAACGCGCTAAACTGATCTTTGCGCTCGCTATCTGTCCCTCCAACTGCTCATAGGCTTCATTGCGCCAGGCCGAAATAAATGGATTGATCAATACTTCTATTTCCGGTTCGCTGCCAAGCACCGCGAATAAATCTTTATAGTCCACCAGCGACAATTCAATCACATGGGGTAGCGTACAGTACTTACCGCATTCATGTTTTTTAAGGAACCAAATGAGCGCGGTTACAAAATTGATCGGTGATTCGACAAAGAAATCACCCTGCTTTTTGATCCATTCCCGGTTTAAACCCATCATGATGGTGCGAGCTGATTCCATCGCATCAGTGATATCCAACATCGTATCCGGTTCCAACGGGTTGCTACGGTGCATGATATTTTCAAAGTTAATCACGTAAAATGAGCGGCCACCGTGTTCCAGCAAAGCGTTGTAAGCGATCCTGGAGAGGTCATCATATTTGAAATCATAGATCAACATGGCAAATCCTTTACGGATATGCTGCGTAATAATATGCCGGATAACGAAATAGGATTTACCGGCACCCGGACTACCACCAACTAAAGTGCCACGAAACGGGTTAATGATATTGATCCAGCTATTTCGCTCTTTACCTTTTAGTTGATACTTAGCAGGCAAGTTAATAGAGTATTCATTTTCCAGAAGTCGTTCTTCCTGAGGAAAGGTTTCATTTTCCTTATTGAAAATATCCGCGCCCAGTTTGAGTTTCAGCATTCTAAATAATAAACCGCCGCCCGTCATAAATAATAAATAACCAAAGGCTGTAGTTGCTATATAAAGCACCGTTATGATTATCACGCTATAGGGTAGCGCTATAAATAAACTGCTGATGAAATACAATAGTAAACCAGTAAAGCAATAAGTGACAATGGTCTTCGGCCTGATCTTTTCATCACGTTTGCCCTTGCTACCGACGAGTGATACCATGAGCAATAACAACGCGCTGGCTTTGGCAATAAAAGCTGTTTTGAATACGGCCATACCGGATAGCGGCACAAGGATATGGTCGACGATCTTATGCGTTAATTTCAGTTCCTGAAATGCTGAATAGCAGGATAAATAAAAATGAATGATCAGTATGGCGATACTTAATAGCCTGGTAAAATCAATGATTTTGCGCAATGCCTGTTCGTTTTCTCCGGTTTGCATAATTATAGATTTAGTCCTTTACGTTTTTTGCGTTTGAATTTATTCAGGGCGACCAGGTCTTCACGCTCAGCAGCGAATAAAACATCAAGCATTTCATCGCCCGCATTTGACCCCTGATCGGTTGTATTTGGGTCTGAAGTATTTTGGTATTGGCTTGCAGCCTTTTTTATTGGATCTGGCAATAATTGCGCACTCAGCTGATTGGCGCTATAGGCTTTGCCGAGATCGCTGCCATTAAAGACCGTTTTATTTTTCTGGTCGATGAAAGTCACGCCATAAATGCGGCCTTCCTCATTTTGACGAAGAATAACTTGTATGCCTTTTTCCCGGAGTGCTTGTTGAAAGCTTCGTCTGGTCTGTGGTTTGGCCAGTACTTCGTCAATAGCTTTGATGAGGCCCGCTTTGAATGGCTTGCGCAACTGCTCATTAAGCCGGAATTTTTCATCCAATGTTTTTAAGGTAGGCTTGCCGTACAGGGTGCTGGCTTTTATAGGCACCCCGGTTTTATGACTCTGTTTATCCAATATCCAGTAAACGAGGCCCTCATGCGCATACATGCGCGAATCCTTAGAACCCCGGTCGGCCTGGATATTAAACTGCTGCAATACCGCATTCAGTTCGGGGACGCTGGTGAATTTGTAAGCCCGTAACGTATAACCCAGAATATTGGTGATCACCCGTTTGGTTTCGGTTTTGCCATATTCGGCAGCCTCAACACCGGCTTTTAGATCCGGCTTTTGCTTTTGCTGTTCTTCAGCCTTCATTAACCCATATTTGATCTCAATCGCTTTTCTCGTTTTCTCCGATTCATTTTGGCCCAGGTAGTGCAGGCTTATCCGTTCGCCGTCACGTTTAATGTTGGTGGTTACGATATGGATATGCGGGTGCCCGGCATCCTCATGGCGATAAACCAAATAGGGTTGTGTTTGAAAGCCGACCCCAAGGAGGTAGTCTTTAACAATTTCACTTAACTTTTCATCCGGCAAATTTTCACCGTTCGGGAAATTCAGGGAGATATGTACCGTATTCGTTTTAGCGCGCTGGTTCATGGCTGCCAGATCGGTCAATCTCAGAAGCTTATCATAAAAAGACAGATCTTCTTTGTCTTTCAAGTATTTGACTGCCGCTATCAATGTAGCTTTTCCCTGCTTTACTTTATTCTCATTATAGTTGAGCGCGCCGATCAGGCTTTTGCCGCTCTTAATTTTTGCGACCATATATCTGCGTATTGGTTCATTCTTTCTTTGATCTGGTTGATGGACGGCTCCAGTTTGGTATTGATGACACCCAGCAAATTCATCCAAAGCCTGGTATCGGCATTCCCGTGAGCGCTATTGATACTGCGCATGGCCTGGTTAAGATTGTTGCCGATAGCGTTGAGTTCCTGCCTGAGCAGGATCATTTCTTCCAGCACATCATCCATTGCTTTATCGCGATAGGTGACCGTTATGGGCTTATCCAAAAGCAGGCTGCGCATGTATTCGCTCAGTTTCCTGAACTGGGTCTTTTGGAACCTCCCGTTCAGCAATCGGTACTCGTCAGGTTTGAGGCGGATATTATACCACCTTGATCTGTTATCTTCCTGTACACTCATATTGTTATTCTTTAAAAATCCGACTTCGGAGGATTTTTGCCTGGACCGTGGCCGACAGCGGAGGCCGGGGCAAGATTCAATTGTGACACAATTGTACATCTTGCTGACTGCTGCGAAGCGGGCGGTCTTATCCTGCTATCAGTATTTTATTCGGCATTTTTTGTTGTTTGTTCTGGCTTCGCCTTATGGCTGAGATAAAGTTCAAGCGCCTGGATGTTGATGTCTTTAAGGGATTCATCATACTCTAATCCAAAAGTTTTGAGCCGCTTTAAAAGGCCTTTGGGTATGCGGTTATTGAACTGTACTTCAGGTTCATTCTGAACGGGTTCGGCTTTGACCGGCATGACTTCCTGGATGGGTGTGTTAGGCCGTTCCTGTTTGAGTTTATCTGCCAGGTTGCCGAGTTTGTTTTTATAATTTTCCATTTGCTATCAAAATAGTTTGCTATTAATCCATGCAGCATTGCTATCATACTATAATGCTATCAAGCTTTGCTATGATGCTATCCTGCTAACTTGCTATCAATGTATTTTGCGATGATGCTAGCTTACTATAGAAATAAAAAGCTATCATGCTACATTGCTATTTCGGCGCTGATTTGTTCGACAACTTCTTCTGCCAACATCATGAGTTCTTCTTTGGCTTTGGGGTCATTGCCTTTTAAGATGCCTGCGGTCATGGACGACCGTGCAATACTCACCCGGTCATGCACCCTTGTTTTTAACAATGGCGTATCCATGCTTTGTAATAACTCCGCCACGTCTTTGGTAATCCCTGATCTTGGTTTAACCATATTCAATACAATACCTGCTTTAATGTGCGGAACTTTCCGTTGCGCTTCCTTGATCAGCGCCAACGTGGAACGAATGGCCATCACATCAAAGAACCCGGCTTTAGTCGGTATCAGGATAAAATCCGAATGCTGAAATAATTCCGGGAGTTTGCCGGACAGATACGGCGGCGTATCGACGATGATAAGGTCATAGGCCAGTTTTTCGATATCCGCTAATTGATCAGCGCCTATAACGGCCAGTTCAGGAAAATCCTCACGGATATGGTACAAACTGCCCTGCAAATCGGTGTCTACAAGGGCGACTGATAATTGATCCTGGAAACATAAAGCCAGGTTGATCGCTAAAGTGCTTTTGCCTACGCCACCTTTCTGGTGGGCTATGGTGATGATCTTTGCCATGATTTATAGAATTATAGATGTTTATAGTTATAGATTCCTATACCTGCGACATCAAAAGCCACAGGGAAATAAATGATTGGTTCGTAATCGTCTTTCCAGTTTTAGTTCTTGCTGATAATTGAATATCCAGTCGCTGGCGAGCAGTTTCCAATTCCGGTAGGGAGTTCCTTTAGGACTGCTCCAGTGCGCTTGTTCGTAGAAATTGAAAAATAAATGGGCCTGGTCAGGAAACCCTTTTTGATCAAAGTAAATTTCCACCAGCATTTTTTCAGGGGGCATTTCGTATCCGAACCCTTTTTTTGAAGGAAGCAGGGCAACTGCATGTGCCCTGATCTTTTCCTTGAATCGTTTTGCTTTACGTTTGAATTGCATAGGTGTACTATTAAATTTCATTAAGCACTTTTGTTAGAGGACATCATAAAGGAGATATCTTCATAATCATAATAGATCGAACCGCCTATTTTTGTGAATGGTAATACGCCGCTATCTCTCAATGACTGCAAAAAACCATGTGAGATACCGAGAAGCTTTTTCACCTCCGCAGATTTCAGCCACTTTTTGCCGGGTTGGCCGCTTACACATTCTTTGATAATGCGTTTAAATTCCTGGAGTATATCCTCCTTGAACTCTAAAAGATCGCTTTGGGTAAGGATCTGGTCCCTGGTGGGTACCATACCGGACATTTTTGCCCGTTGATGTGTTGCTGTTTCCATAACATTCTGATTTATCGGGCTTCAAAATTGGCTAATGCAGAAATCAGGAAATGACAACTTAAGTACACATTGTGTTATTTTTTATTTTTTCATCCAATAAAACTTTATCGAACTGGCTACGCGTTAATATTATTGCACTTATTATGGTGATAACAGGTGCTGAATCTTGACTTTTGCAGAGTTTATCTATCGTCCCCAAAATAGGTCTTGAAAAACGGAATCGCTGGTTCCGGGATTGCATTTGATTGCCTGAAATTGTGTAAACGGTGATTGCAGAATTCAAATATGATATGATTTATACAGACCGGACGAAATATCTTAGGCGTACAAATTCCGCAACAGTGTTGCGGAATTTTAATTTGTTGTAACAGGGACGGAGTTAAGGGGCCACAATTTGTGCCCCCTTAACATTTTAAGCGAAAACGAATTAACGCGTTATTCCAATTGTCTTTTCAGTTCATCTTTACTTGGAAGATACAGTTTATATTCTTGACTGAATATCTGTTCATTGTTCAGCGGCAAGGTAAATTCCACTACAGCCTTATTATCTTCCTTACATAGAACGATTCCTAACGTTGGCCTTTCATCAGCCTGCCTAATTTTGCGGTCATAATAGTTGACGTACATCTGCATTTGTCCGATATCCTGATGGGTGAGTTTACCGATTTTCAGATCAATCAGGACAAAGCATTTTAATAACCGGTTATAAAAAACAAGATCCACCCAAAAGTGATCGCCTTCCAGTGTAATACGGCGTTGCCGCCCCTCGAACAGAAAGCCTTTTCCTAATTCCAGCATAAAATGCTCCAGTTTATTAATAATAGCAGTTTCCAGATCATTTTCAGAATACCGGTGGTCTTCCTTCAGATTAAGGAACTCAAGTATTACCGGGCTTTTGAGCACATCGGTTGATTTTTCGAGTAGCTGTCCTTCCTGTGCAAGTTTCAGAATAGCTTCTTTATCCCTGCTTAATGCCAGACGTTCATATAAAGATGAGTTAACCTGCCGCTGTAGCTCCCTGACAGACCAATTATTGGTAGTAGCTTCCAATTCATAAAAACTACGTTCGTCAGCGTCTTTAATTTTCAGCAGTTGAAGATAATGCGACCAACTTAGAATAAGCCGTTCCGACAAATTCCGCAACGCTGTTGCGGAATTTGAAACATCCATGGATTTCCCATAGACAACAAAAAAAGATCGCATCCGCTCCAGGCTATCGACAGAATACCCACGGCCAAAGTGTTTAGTTAAGTGCTGACTCAACTGTGAAATTGTTTCGGCACCATAGGCAGCAAATGTTTTCCCGTTTTGCTCATCTTCCACTATCATTCTTCCAATATGCAGGTAGGTCAAGACCATTGTGGAGTTTACGTTCCTAACGATAGTACTTTGTGCTTTTTCTATCAGTTCCTGGACTGATAGAAAAAGGTCATTGGTTTGCAAAGAATTCATCAGCTTGCTTTTTTAAGGTTGTTTTTAGAATGTGATTTACGATTGGCCGGGCGTACAGGAGCGGGGGCAAGTTTATCCCTAAGTACATTCATATCATCACTCACCTTGCGCTCAACTACTTTAGCATAGATCTGTGTTGTCCTGATGGAGGTATGGCCAAGCATCTTGCTTACCGTTTCAATAGGAACGCCATTAGAGAGCGTTACAGCCGTTGCGAATGTGTGGCGGGCTACGTGATAGGTTAATGTCTTGCTAATATCACACAGGTCTGCAACTTCCTTTAAATAGCTGTTTAGTTTTTGATTGGAGATATGCGGCAGTAGTGATCCTTCCGCAATAGCTTTTGGATGCTTTTTATAATGCTCAATTATCCTGGCCGCCTGTGGGAGCAAGGGCACATTTACGGGAATCCTGGTTTTCTCGCGTGTGGTTTTGATCCACTGATTGCCGTCAATGCCCTGCACTAAATTATCACGGGTTAATTCCATTACATCTATATAGGCAAGGCCTGTATAGCAACTCAATACGAACAGGTCGCGCACATAAGCGATACGCTCAATGGTCAGTTTTTTATTTTCGATCTTGTTTAACTCAGCGATGGTAAGAAAACCACGTTCTGTTTTATTGAACTTGAGTTGGAACATGGAGAAAGGATCTTTATCCAACCAGGCCATTTTAACTGCAAGGCGGATAATCTTACGAAAACGTTCAAGGTGTTTCATCAGCCCATTGTTTTCCAGCTTCTTTTGGTGATCGTCCGGTTGGCGCTTTCTTAAAAAATGCTCCAGTTTGCTGATGAAGCTGTAATCAAGTTCTGAAAGGTAAATGTCGGAACGGCGGAATTGCTGCTGTACGAATTCCCTTAAATACCCGGCGGTGGTATAATAATTTTTCATGGTGCCAGGAGCCAGCACCTCTTTCATGTTGTTGTTGTGATACTCAACAATAGTATGCAAAGTATGCTCGGAATCTTTGACGCCGGCAAAAAGATTCTTCAAAACCTCGGCGGTGATCACTTTTTTCTGCAATTGCAGTTCCTGGTAATGACCAGCCATCATGCCGCGAAGCTGTTCCAAGTGCGTATTTAATTTACGCAATTCATCATTTTTCGGCTTGGCCAAACCTTTGGCCTCGCTCCAGTCGGTTACGGCTACTTGTCGCTTTAAGGCAACTTCCGAGCGGCTTTTGTTGACTACGATCCGCATGTAAATAGCTGATAATCCATTCTTTCCACGGTTTTCCCTCAGCACGAAGTGAATTCCGAATGTGTTACTTGTCCTCATCTTTTCCAGATTTTTAGATTAATAAAAAATTGTTTTGAACTGTTATGGCCAAAACTGTTAACCGGAAAGGCAAAAAGGGGATCTGAATGCGTCTTTTTTAGTCTATATTTTATTGATGTAATTAACTGTACATCAATGCGTTAGACCCTTTCTGGTGAACAAATCTAAAAAACGGATTTTGTTCACCTTTTTGTTCGCATAAAGCAAGGAATAGTATGTACTGAAAAGGATTTGAATAAAACAAAAAACCCTGTAAATGAGACATTTACAGGGTTTTGATACTGGTTGGTATCGCATTTCGTCGGGATGGCAGGATTCGAACCTGCGGCCTCCACATCCCAAATGTGGCGCGATACCGGGCTACGCTACATCCCGTTCCCGATTGGGTTGGCAAAAGTAGGATTTTTAATCAAGTTGCAAAACTTTTTTTTAATTAAATTTCAAGTTCAATTATAACCCCTTCATTAGCGCACATTTGACCTTAAATATTCTTTTGCTTTATACTATTCGCAGCTATCGATGATGGTTTGTGCCTATAAGTGACATGCTACAACCCCACTCCCATTAGTCTACTTTGCTCGATTTATTCATCAATGCAGCAGACACCCCTAAGCAAATTAAAATACCAATAACCAACCCGCCAAATAACCTACCCGAAAAGGCGAAAAGGTTGCTTGCCATATCAAAATAGTTAATGTAAACAATGCCTGCCAAACAGGCAAACAATCCACCGATAAGCAAAATCCTGAAACTTTGGAATAAGGCGTCAAAAAAGCCAATCTCGCCTTGCTTATCATCCTCACGGTAGCGTTTCACCCCAAAATAAACACCGCAAAAAGGTATCAGTAGCGACAGATATTCAACCGGGCTTACGTGGTTCCCGGTGCTGTTATACCCAAACGACCGCATGATGAACAACCAGGTACCACTAAGGACACCCAGGATTAAACCTGTTACAAATGCATTCTTCATAATTTAGGGTGGCATATGATAATGCCTGATATAAATATGCAAAATTTTCACTTGTTTATCAGCACATCATGTCTTTTTATTGGCGATAACAACAACCAAAACATATTGAACAACACCACAAAAAATTAAACCACAAAAAAGCCGCTAAATTTTTACGGCCCATATTTTTCTGTCTTGATTCCTGACTCTTAATTCTTGCCTCTTCGCGCCCGTTCTTTCACTATCAAACTCAATTCACGGCTCATTTGGCCCGCAATAGCGGTATTTTCCTGTGCACGACGGAACAAGTATGGCAGCACGGCTTTTATTGGCCCATAGGGCACATATTTGGCCACATTATACTGTGCATCGGCCAGGTTAAAGCTCAGGTTATCGCTCATGCCCAGTAACTGCGAGAAATAAACGTGCGGGTGCTTATGATCGATACCCTTGGTATCCAAAAGCTCGGCCAGCAGGCGGCAGCTTTCTTCGTTATGGGTGCCGGCAATAAAGGCAATTTCGTTGATGTGGCTGGTGCAGTAATCCAACGCCGAATCATAATCCAGGTCGGTTGATTTTTTGTCGGGCTGTATTGGCGAATCGTAACCCATTTCAAGAGCACGCTTACGCTCTTTTTCCATATAAGCGCCGCGTACAATTTTGGCTCCCAATATAAAACCTTCGCCTTTTGCAATCTCGTGGTCGTTTAATATCGACGCCAGTTTATCGTGGCGGTACATTTGGTAGGTGTTGTAAACAATGGGCTGTTTAGTGTTAAACTGCGTCATCATGGTTAATGCCAGCAGATCAATGGTTTCCTGTATCCAGCTTTCTTCGGCATCAATCATCACCGGTATATTGCTTTTATGGGCTTTATCGCAAATAGCTAATACGCGGCTTTGCACCCTTTGCCATTCACTTTCCTCATCGGGCGTAAGTGGCAGGCGGGCGTCCAGCTTCTCTAACAAAGCAAAACGGCCAACTCCGGTTATCTTAAATACGGTCAAAGGGATGGCTTTATCTTTTGAGGCCCGCACTATGGTGCGGATAATCTCGTCCCTGGTATTATCAAAAACGGCTTCATCGTCCTCACCTTCTATCGAATAGTCTAAAATAGTACCTACGCCGCCGCTATACAGGTTTTTGATGGTATTATCACACCCGGCAATGGTTTCGCCGCCGCAAAAATGTTTAAATATAGTCGCCTTGATAATGCCCTTAATCGGCAGGCCTATTTTGATGGCAAAGTTGGTTACCGGCGGCCCTATCTTTACCAAAAAGTTAACATTAATGATCCTGAATAACCAGTAAGCCCGACTAAGATCAGCATTAGATGAATGACGAAAAGCGATTTCTGTATTTTCAAAAGAGGGCTTACCGTGTTTGGAAGTATTATTAGTTTCGTTAGAAAGCATCCGCAAAATTATAAAAATGATAACTCTTTATTCCATGAATAGTTTATTTTTGCCCACCATGATTGAATTTAAGTTAAACGGCGATTTTATCCCGATGATACAACTACTAAAAGCAGCCGGCCTGGTACAAACCGGCGGCGAAGCTCAAATAGCTGTAACAGAAGGCGAAGTAAGCTATAACGGACAGGTTGATTACCGCAAACGCCTTAAAGTAAAACAAGGCGACCTGGTTGAATTCAGAGGAAATAAAATCATGGTTATTTAAATTATGGACACCATTCAGAGCGATAATTACCCCATTTTTTTTGAAAATAGTATTGATGAACTGGCCAATTTTGTAAAACAAGGCCATTATTCACGTTTTTTTATTTTAACCGACGAAAACACCGCCGAGCATTGCCTGCCGCTTGTAAAAAGCAAGATAGAAGACCAGGACAATTTTGACATCATTGAAATAAACGCCGGCGAAGAAAGTAAGGATATTGATTTTTGCATCGGCATCTGGAAAATGCTGATTGACTTTGGCGCCGACCGTAAAAGCCTGCTCATTAACCTTGGCGGCGGCGTTATCAGTGACTTAGGCGGTTTTGCGGCATCTACTTTTAAACGGGGAATTGATTTTGTACACGTACCTACTACCCTATTGTCGCAGGTAGATGCATCAGTAGGCGGTAAAACCGGGATCGATATCGATAGCATTAAAAACATCATAGGTACCTTTACACAACCCAAAGCTGTATTTATTGAATTGGGCTTTTTAGATACCCTGCCTCCAAAACAAATCCTATCGGGCCTGGCCGAAATGCTGAAACACGGGCTTATCCAGGATGCCGCTTACTGGAACCAGTTAAAAACCAGCGACCTGAGCAAGCCATCTGCCGAACTGGTACACCGGTCTGTCGCCATAAAAAATAAGATCACCGTGGAGGACCCCCATGAAAAAGGGATCCGCAAGGCTTTAAACTTTGGGCACACCGTTGGCCACGCCGTTGAAACCTATTCATTGATCAACGATAAAGATCATTTATCGCATGGCGAGGCCATTGCCATTGGGATGATTTGCGAATCGTACCTGGCCCATAAAAAAACAGGCCTGCCTGCCGAAGAGTTAAAGGAGATCACCGATACACTGAATAACCTGTATCCGCGTTATACCATCAACGAATCAAGTTTCGAAACGCTGTTCGAGTTCATGAAAAAGGATAAGAAGAACCAGAGCGGGAATATAAATTGCACCCTGCTGACCAACATTGGTCAATGTAATATTGATAATATCTGCACAGAAGCCGAACTTTGTGAGAGTTTATTGTATTATATTAATTTGTAAATGCAGCATTTAGATAAAGCGGAAATAAGCGCTATTGTAATACTTTGCCTGTTAGTTGTTTTAACCTTTGTAGAAATGGGTTTAAGCTATTGGGAGGACAGGCATTATTACGAAACACGCGACACATTTACCAATATTTATCTTACATCGCTTGCTGTTGTAGCCAACCTGGTAGTAAAAGGCAGTACGTTTATCATCCTGAGTTTTACTTATAAATACAGGCTGTTTCAAATCCATAATGTTTGGTTGTATTGGTTTGTGCTGATTGTAGCACAGGACTTTTTGTACTGGCTATTGCATTACATTGGCCATTACTGCCGTTTTTTTTGGGCAATACACGTAACTCATCACTCTTCAGAGCATTTCAATTTTACCACAGGTTTCCGTTCAACCGTGTTTGAGCCATTGTATAGGGTATTTTTTTACTTACCGCTCGCGCTGTTTGGGTTTAGCGCCTTAGATATTTTGTATGCCTATTTGGTTACCCAGTTTTACGGCAACCTGGTACACACGCAATATAAAGTACCATTGCCTAATTGGTATGGATGGATTTTTGTAACACCTGCCCATCACCGCGTGCACCATGCATCAAATATCCCCTATCTTGATAAAAACATGGGCATGGTATTAATTTTATGGGACAGAATGTTTGGCACTTTCAAGGACGAAGATTTAACCGAACCTGTAAAATACGGTATAACCAAGCAGCCCGATGATATGGGGCCGGTAAATGTTATATTTCACGAGTGGAAAGCGCTGGCACACGATGTTAAAAATGCACCGGGCTTTAAAAATAAGCTTGGTTATTTATTTAACCCACCGGGTTGGAGCCATGATGGCAGCACGCAAACTGCGAGGGTGATGCAGCGGGAGTATGAGGAGAAGGCAGCGTAGTAGTTGTTTAAGAGCTTGGTGATTCGTCGTCTCTTGTAAACATCCTTGCCATACAATTAAGGCGCTTGCCTCATAGAGGCTACCCGTTTGTAGCAATATTATCTAAATTCATTTTATGCCCCGTAGGGGTTACCYATCTCKGCAKKAAAATCGCGTTTTAATATTTGCGATAGAAAGAAGTGATGTTGAAAGAAGGGTAACCCCTACGGGGCATAAAACACATTTGACATTTATTCTACAAACGGGTAGCCTCTACGAGGCATCATACCACACTACTACAAGGCATRTAAATAAAGGCGTTTGCCTCGTAGAGGCTACCCGTTTGTAGCAATCTATCCGAAATTCCTTTTATGCCCCGTAGGGGTTACCCATCTCGGCATTAAAAGTTATTACAGGAGATAAAGATGTTTCAATGCGATTTCCTTAAATTATCAATATAAGGGTACCAATAGTATACTATATTTGGCCTAACCGATTCCTCATATGATGCCACAATTAATATCCAAACTACAACATAACACTTACGAAAAAGGCGAATTCTCCGACGAGCAGCCAAGGGACCTGAACGAAACAATTCAACTGATAAAAGATTTTCCCTGGGATTTAGAGCGCCCATTAACCGATATTCAACTAACCGGCCCATCGGTAACTATACAGGACGCTGAGTTAAACTACCTGAAGCTGGGGTTATATTTCGGTGGCAAATTTTGTGTTTATTACCTGGATAAGCATAATCATTTATATGAATACCACACGCCTGATATAAGTGCCGCCGAAAAGCTTGTCACCGTTTTTTTTAATAAAGAATTGGATCTAAGTGTTTTCGAGAAGCACTTTTTTAATATCGGAAACAAGCCACATTTTATTACCAATAACTTTGAGTACGGGATGAAACCCTGGCGGATTGCCTTGGTTATGAGCATTCCGGTTATTTATTTACTATTGTTTGCCGGAGTTGTGCTGGATGCCACTCAAAGCAATAAAGATATCGTGGGTCCTGTTCTGCCCATGTTAGCAATTGGGGTAATTATTTTATTGGTGTTTTATAAAGTTTTCGAAAAGCGGAAACAATACCTTCAAATTTCGCGTGGTAATGATAGGTTTTCTTTCGGGAGAGATAAAAATAGCATTGTTGTATACTATAAAAAAGACATTAAAAAGATAGCCATCTATCGTGACCGAAGTTCGCAACGATCGAGTTTAGTTGAAGATACTGGGATTGTGTTTAACAATAATCAATGCCTTAAACTTTCAAACCTGCTGATATCGAGATATGACCTTTTGAGTAAATTCCCCGAAAAATTAAATATTCCTGTCGTTTATGAACACGATTAAGTATTACAAGATAAGTAAAATCAATTTTTACAATATAAAATTTGGTTCGACTACTTTTTTTAACAAAAAATAAAATTTTCTATTGA
Organism: Mucilaginibacter sp. P2_A5; assembly: GCF_056404995.1. Classification (NCBI taxonomy): domain Bacteria; kingdom Pseudomonadati; phylum Bacteroidota; class Sphingobacteriia; order Sphingobacteriales; family Sphingobacteriaceae; genus Mucilaginibacter; species Mucilaginibacter sp. P2_A5. The sequence continues at coordinate 194,487 of NZ_JBFUCY010000001.1, read as the reverse complement.
CAGAATCATTTTTTACCGTACATTTACAACGTAATAAAAAACAAATGAAATTTAACAGTGCATATTTTTATGGTTACTACTTTTACTTTACCAGTAAGAGCCGGGACTAATATGTACTAAACACACATAAAAATTTAAAAAGTCCCGGCACAAAATGCCGGGACTTTTTGCATTAACAGGGGTCATGAAAATAGAAAAACCAAGAGTTGCCATACAGGGGATCCGCGCCTCCTTCCACGAAGAAGCCGGCCTGCGTTATTTTGGCGAAAACGCCCAAATGATCGAGTGCAACTCTTTTAAACAAACTTTTGAAAGTTTAAAAAACCGCGAAGCCGATTATGTGGTAATGGCTATTGAAAACAGCATTGCCGGCAGCATTTTGCCTAACTATACTTTATTGTTAGATTATGGTTTCCCTGTTGTAGGCGAAATATACCTGCCCATTCAATTACACCTGATGGCTTTGCCAGGTGTAAAGTTTGAGGATGTAAAATACGTAACCTCGCACCCCATTGCCCTGCGCCAGTGTGTCGATTTTTTTGACGAGTACCCACACCTTAAAATTGTAGAAAGCAGCGATACCGCCGCCTGCGCCAAACGCATCCGTGATGAGCAGTTGACTGATACCGTAGCTATTGCCAATTCGCTGGCCGCAACACTGTATGGGCTGGACGTGTTGGAGCGCCGCATCGAATCGAACAAAAGGAACTTTACCCGCTTTTTAATTCTCACCCACCATGATAACATGGATAAAAAAACGGCCAACAAAGCGTCGCTTTGTTTCCAGGTGAGTAATAAGGTTGGGGCTTTGGCCAAAGTGCTTAATATTTTTGCCGAAGAAGGCTTGAATATGAGCAAAATACAATCAATGCCTATACTTGGTAAGCGTAACGAATACAATTTTTATGTAGATGTGGAGTGGGATGAGCAGAAACACTACGATAGCGCCATACGGCAGATACTGAAATACACACAAAACTTTAACATACTTGGCGAATATGAAAGACATGATGACGAACCATCAGTAACACCCAAACCCCAAAGAATTGACCGCGGCAGGCGATATATTAACATCCGCCGCAACGTTTAAACAAATAAAGGCGATCTCGCAGATCACCGAACCGAACAGGAAATCAAAAAATTAAAATATAAAACAACCCCGGTTTAAAAAACAAGCAGCCGGAACAAATAACAAACACAATGAAACTAAATTTAAACATACAGCCGCTTCATACCTGGATTAAAACCGGTAAAGAACCATTGGTAATTGCAGGCCCTTGCAGTGCCGAAACTGAAGATCAGCTGGTAGCAACCGCTCATTTATTAGCCCAAACCGGTAAAATTTCTGCCTTACGTGCAGGTATCTGGAAACCACGTACCCGCCCGGGAGAGTTTGAAGGTATTGGCTCAATTGGTTTGGAGTGGTTAAAGCGCGCTAAAGCCGAAACCGGCTTGCCAACCGCTATTGAAGTTGCTACAGGTAAACACGTTGAAGAAGCTTTAAAAGCCGGTGTCGATATCCTTTGGGTTGGTGCCCGTTCAACAGTAAACCCGTTTACTGTACAGGAAATTGCTGATGCTTTGCGCGGTGTTGATGTACCGGTAATGGTTAAAAACCCGGTAAACCCCGATCTTTCTTTATGGATTGGCGCTTTGGAGCGTATCAACAACGCCGGTATTACCAAACTTGCAGCTATCCACCGCGGTTTTTCATCTTATGAAAAATCTGCTTTCCGTAACGAGCCAATGTGGGATATCGCTATCGCCTTAAAAACTTTAGCGCCTGAATTGCCTATCATTAACGATCCAAGCCACATATCTGGTAACCGCGACCTTATTGGTTACATTTCACAAAAAGCTTTGGATTTGGATATGCAAGGTTTAATGATCGAATCGCACATCGACCCAAGCGTAGCCTGGACAGATGCTAAACAACAGGTTACCCCTGCTGCACTTGCAGATATTATTGATCATTTGGCTTTACGTAAACCAGAAGTACGCAATGCCGAGGTTAACGATAAACTGCACGAATTGCGCAACCAGATTGATAAAATTGACGATTTAGTTATCCAGAAAATTGCTGAACGTATGCTTATTGCCGATAAAATCGGTCAGCATAAAAAAGATAACGGCATCACCATTTTACAGGTTGGCCGTTGGGACGAAATTCTACAAAAACGTACTAACTACGCTAAAGCATTAAAATTAGGCAGCGAGTTTACCGAAAAATTACTGGAGCTTTTACACGCCGAATCTATCAGCAGGCAAACAGCTATCATGAACGCCAGCGAAGCAGGCCAGGCAGCAGAAAAACTAACACACGCGTAATTTAATTTACGTTATACGTGGTACGTAATACGTTATACATTTTGATCTGGGTTATTCCTTTTTAACGTATAACGTATTACGTAAAACGTACAACCTAACAAAATAAAGTGATGCAAAACATCATCCTGAGTAAAAGTAATAAGTATATAAAAGGCACGGTAAACCTCACCGGTTCAAAAAGTGAATGTAACCGTGCCCTCATTATCGAAGCGCTGAGCAACGGTAAGGTTAAGGTAGATAATGTATCCGATTCGGCCGATTCGGTGTTGTTGGCAGGCATCTTGAGGTCGTCAGTTGGCAGTGGTCAGTTGGCAGTTAGCAGCGGGGAAGCACTCACTACTCACGATTCGCCACTCACTACTCACCACTCACCACTCACCACTGTAGATATCGGCCCGGCCGGTACGGCAATGCGTTTTTTGACTGCTTATTATGCCATACAGGATGATGAGGTGATTTTAACCGGTAGCCAACGGATGAAGGAAAGGCCGATAGGTGTATTGGTAGATGCGTTGACGGAACTTGGTGCCCATATAGGTTTTGAAGAAAAAGAGGGCTACCCTCCTATCAAACTTAAAGGCGGTTTTGAGCAGCTTACACCTCAAATCAGTATAAAAGGTAACATCAGCAGTCAGTATATTACTGCACTTTTGCTAATAGCTGCCCGCTTACCGCTTGGTTTGGAATTACATATTGAAGGCGAACTAACATCGCGCCCTTATGTAGAAATGACATTGGCTATGTTACAAACAGCCGGTATCCAGCACACCTGGACCGACAATGTGATTGCCATAGCCCACCAGGATTTTGCCACAACATCATTATACATTGAACCGGACTGGAGCGCGGCATCGTACTGGTACGCGATAGCAGCCCTTGCCGATGAAGCAGAAATATTCCTGACCGGCTTAACCGCGTACAGTCTGCAGGGCGACAGCGTGATAACCGAGATAATGGCCAACTTTGGTATCACATCGCAATTTAAAGATGGCGGCGTACATTTACTAAAAGAAGCAAAACCACTGAGCCGCAAGATCTTCGACATGAAGGAATGCCCCGATTTGGCACAAACCGTAATTGTAGTGTGCGCGGCATTAGGTCACGAGGCTACTTTCACCGGTTTAGAAACTTTGAAAATCAAAGAAACCGACAGGGTTTTAGCTTTACAAACCGAGCTTGCCAAAATGGGCGTTAAACTCATCGAAAAAGGCCAGGTTTATAAACTGGATTGCAGCGAAAAGTTTATCCCGGAGCGTATGTTCATCAACACCTACCACGATCACCGTATGGCCATGGCCTTTGCACCACTGGCGCTGATAGTTCCTCAACTGGAATTTGAAAACGGCCCGGTAGTCGAAAAATCATACCCGGCATTTTGGGATGATTTGGAGAAGCAAGGGTTTACAGTGGAGGAAGTGGAAGGTTAAAGGCGAAAGGTTAAGGGTGAAAGGTTAACCATGCACCCAAATATGTCATTGCGAGGTACGAAGCAATCGCGAACTGTGCACAGTTGCATTGCATCCTTGCGATTGCTTCGTACCTCGCAATGACATAACTAAATATAAATCATGAAATTTGACCTTTCTAAAGTCTCAAATCTCATATCTAACATCTCACATCTAATAAAATGGCAGGCAATTCATTCGGGCAGGTATTCAGGATAACCACTTTTGGCGAATCGCATGGCGAGGCCATTGGGGTAATAATAGATGGCTGCCCGGCACAGTTGGTGGTTGATATCGATTATATACAAGGCGAACTGGATAAGCGTAAGCCTGGTCAGTCAAAAATCACCACACAGCGTAAAGAGGCAGATACGGTAAGGATCTTATCCGGTGTGTTTGAAGGCAAAACCACGGGCACTCCTATTGCTATGCTGATCCCGAACGAAGATCAGCGGTCAAAGGATTATACGCACAACGTGGACGTGTTCCGTCCCTCGCACGCAGATTACACTTACCAAACCAAATACGGCATTCGCGACCATCGCGGTGGTGGCCGTTCCTCGGCCCGAGAAACCGCGGCGCGTGTTGCTGCCGGCGCCCTGGCCAAACTATTGCTCAAAACCCAGGGAATTGAGATTGCAGCGCATGTAAGCAGCGTTGGCAAAATTGACGCGCCAAATGTGGAGATCAAGAACGTACAGGAATTTATTGACGAACGCGAAAAAAACATAGTAAGGTGCGCCGACCCGGCAACCGCCGAGGAAATGATAGCGTTTATTGATGGCGTGCGTAAGGATGGCGATACCGTTGGCGGCAAAGTAAGCTGCTACATCAAAAATTGTCCCGTTGGCTTGGGCGACCCGGTATTTGACAAACTGCACGCCGATTTAGGTAAAGCTATGCTAAGCATCAACGCGGTACACGGCTTTGAATTTGGTTCCGGTTTTGCAGGCAGCGAAATGCGCGGTTCTGAGCATAACGATATTTTTGTTAAATCGCATTTGGGCGATGTAACTACTATTACCAACTATTCTGGCGGGATCCAAGGCGGTATCAGCAATGGTATGCCTATCGAATTTAAGGTAGCCTTTAAACCGGTGGCCACAATCATGAAAAACCAGGCCACTATCGATAGCGAAGGCAATGCCGCCGAAATATCAGGCAAAGGTCGTCATGACCCTTGTGTAGTGCCACGTGCTGTACCTATTGTAGAGGCTATGGCCGCACTCGTTTTGGCCGATCACTGGTTACGCAACCGTAATTCAAAACTGAGCTAAAAGGAGAAAAGCTAAAAGCGGAAAGCCTAAGGCAGAAAGCTTTTATTGCTTTGGGCCTTAGGCTTTCTGCTTTTAGCCTTAAAAGCTATCTTTGTTTAACCATGCTAACTCCTGTTATACAATCCTACAAAAACGCTTACGACGGACTATCAAGAAACAGCTGGTACCTGAGCCTGGTAATGCTCATTAACCGGAGCGGCACTATGGTAGTTCCGTTTATGAGTGTTTATATGATTAGGCAATTGCATTTTACGGTAATACAGTCGGGTTGGGTAATGGCGTTTTTTGGCATTGGCGCATTTTTCGGAGCCTTTTTGGGCGGTAAGCTAACCGATAAAATAGGTTTTTACGATGTACAGGTTGGGGCCTTGTTTTTAGGCGGCATCCAGTTTATTATTTTAGGCTATCAGCATTCTTTTATCAGTATCAGCATCCTTACGTTTGTGCTAAGCATATGTAATGAGTCGTTCAGGCCGGCCAACTCGGCGGCAATTGCGCATTATGCCGATGAAACTAATAAAACACGCTCATACTCCTTAAACAGGCTGGCTGTTAACCTTGGCTGGGCGGTTGGCGGTGGTTTAGGCGGATTTTTAGCTTCTATCAATTACCACCTGCTGTTTTGGGTTGACGGCTGCACCAATATTTTGGCTGCCATACTTTTGCTGAAACTAATGCCCCGCTCGCAAATCAGGAAATCAGTAAAAGATGTGTTGAAAGAAGCAAAATCGGCAGCTGCCCATACTGATAGTGTGTTTTTAATATTCATCATTTTAAACACTCTGTTCTCTTGCTGTTTCTTTGAGTTTTTTATAACCCAGCCTGTGTTTTATACTATACAATGGCATCTCGGCCCGCGTTTTATCGGCTTTTTAATGGCCCTGAACGGGATTTTGATTGTAGCTATCGAAATGGTACTTGTTCATAAGCTCGATGGCAAAAGGCACCCTTTAACTTATATCAGCGCTGGGGTGCTGTTAACGGGCATTACATTTGTTTTTTTGAACATACTCCCGCATAGCGCCTGGATAGCCGTTTTAATTGTAGTGATGATAACTTTTGGCGAAATCATTGCGATGCCATTCATGAACTCCTTTTGGGTAAGCCGCACAACCAACACCAACCGCGGATCATACGCGGCTATATATGGCATGTCATGGTCAACCGCCCAGATCATCGCACCAGCCGTTGGCGCACGAATTATTACCTATGGTGGTTTTGATAGCTTATGGTGGGTATTTGCCGGCATTTGCCTGTTTGTATCTGTAGGTTATTACATCATGAAAAAAAGCACAACAAACAAACCGATCACCTTGAACCCTGTTGAAAATATATTATGAAAAAGGCCATTATTTTAGACCTGGATAACACCATATACCCGGTTAGCTCAATTTCTGAAAATCTTTTTGGCGTGGTGTTTGAATTTGTAGACAGCCTGGCGGAAGAAATTGGTACCGAAGAAATAGAGAAGGTGAAGGCAGAAATGCAGCGCCGGCCTTACCAGCAAGTTGCCGAAAAATTCAACTTTAGCCAAGCGGCAAAAAGCAAAGGCCTTGATTTGCTTAAAGACCTGGAGTATGCCCTGCCAATGCAACCCTACGAGGAGTATAAATACATCAGCGCAACCCCGATAGATAAGTACCTGGTTACAACAGGTTTTACCAAACTGCAATGGAGCAAAATAAGGTTATTAGGCATCGAGGGAGATTTTAAAGCGATTCATATTGTTGATCCGCAAGTATCGCCCGAAACTAAAAAGGATATCTTCGCGATGATTATGAACAACAATAACTATCAGCCCGAAGAGCTGCTGGTCATTGGCGATGACCCTGAGTCTGAAATAAAAGCGGCCGGTTCATTAGGTATCGATACATTTTTATTTGATCCGGAAGACAGGCATGCAGGCGCATTGGTAACCCATTCATCAAAAAACCTTAAGGATGCAGTGGCCGCATTTATGTAGATCGGGGAATTGCGAGTTTCTATAAGTATTGTTTCAAAACCTTAACGGTAACCAGCAATTGCCCTAAATGGCGCATCGTATGTTCGGCAGCATGCACAAAAAGTCCAATAACGGTTGATGGAACTTGTGCGCGCCCCACTCCCCTAACCTCGGTTAATATCACCTGGTCGGTTTCGGCCAGTTGCTTCAAAGCTGCGTCAACCTGTAAATTAAATCGCTCAACTAATAGTGCAGTAAAAAGGTCTTCATGAGGTTTACCCTCCCCGGCTAAATAGGCCAATTGCTCCGTGGAGAGCCCCTCTCCTTTTGCATAGGTAAAAAGCCTGTCGAGCACGCCGGTCAAATGCTGTAAATGAAACCCCGGCGATGCCATCCTCGCAACCTTGTCCCAAAGTAATGAGTCTGAAAAATCGGTCATCAACTCGTTCAGTTCCTCCCTGGCTTGTAATAAAGCATGGGCAACGGGTTGCAGCAATGGCGGGATATCATTTAATGGGCCCCGCAGCCAAACTTCAGGTTGTTTACTTTCAGCCATTATTGTTTTTGTAGCATATCTTTAACTTCATCGTGGTTAAGGGTTTGTGGCAGGTTATAAATTTCCTTAACCCGCTCATGGGTGTTATCGGTCCAAAGCCAGCTTGTCCACACCATAAACCAGGCCCACTCGGGTTGGGCTGCCAATACTTCCGGCCTGGGCAGTTCGCCGGTTTCGCCAAGCACTGTAATTTTGCCGTTGGCCAGCTTTAACAACTCATCGTAATCTTTTTGCTCGTAATCAAAGTGGTACACATCCGATCCAAGGATATCAACATAATGGGCACCCGGATAATATAGTTTATAATCATATGCTTCATCTTTAGGAATATCGCGCAAGCCGTTTGCTCCCCATACCCATATCAGGTTATTCAGGTGATGATAATTGGTGTACCTGTCGTACATCATTTTCCATAGCTTTTGGATCCCGTTTTTTCCTTTTTTATCGCCCCACCAAAACCACACGCCATTCATTTCGTGGTAAGGCCGCCACAAAACGGGCACATGCGAATCCCGCAACTGTTTTAAGTAAACCGCTTTTTTATCTATATCGGCCAGCCATCTTTTATTTAGGGGCGTATTTGGCGTAGTTAATTCTGTCCATTCCGCATCGGTTAGCTTGCCCTGGATGCTTGTTTTCCAATCGTACGGCGCATCGTCGGTTGGCCGGCCCTGGTGCCACATAATGGTAACCAGGTAGCCATCGTGCCATTTCTTTTGGGCTTCGTAAACAAGCTTTTGCCCCAGGTCCTTATCGCCCCACAACATAAAATCAGAGCCCCATAAGGCAGGATATTTCCCGGTAATGGCGTAGGCGCTATCAGAAAACGTATTCAGGTCACTATTATAATTCTGCTGGCCCGATAGGATGTGCCTGCCCTTTATTTGGTATAAAAAGGATAGTAATTTAACCACTTCGGGCGATGCATTTTTGTTCACCGGCTTAAAACCCTGGGCAAAGGCCAGAAATGGCAGAAAAGTTGTTGCTATAAGTAATAAGTATCTTTTCATTAAATGGCCTGTTGAGGCGATTATTCAAATATTCCTGATAAATTGTCCGATTTCAAATTTAATTAAAAACTTGCAGCCTTTGTGGTATGGCTATTGCTATTAATAAGCTATATTTAACAGATTTTTATAGATATGCCCCCCGTCACGAAAAACAAACTTTCAATTTCCGCTATCCTTATTTCGTTATTTGCTTTATTATTAACTTTTGAAAGCTGTAAAAAAAAGCATGACAAAATAGCCAATAATCTTTTCAAAATAACTAAAAACAAAGTCTTCAAAAATTTTGATGACGATGCGTATGTTGTTGTGTTTAAAAAAGAGCTGGAGAATGAAAAATTAAAACTATCCAACGAACCGGTGATCGAAGCTTTTTACAAAGCAAATAATTACCTGCCTGTATTTGTGATGGACCACCTGGCCAACGGCGACCTTGATGCCATACCCGATTATTACGATAAGGCGACTGACCATGGCATCGATCCTAAACTATTTAGCACCATGGAGCTAAAAGCGATGGTTGCTAAGTTTCATGATGCAAACAGCATCAAAACTACAGATGAAGCTTATACTGAACTGGCAAAATTGGAGTTACTGGCAACCAGCTCATTAACAAAATATGCCAATGCCGTGCAGTTTGGCTTGCTTAATCCAAAAAAAATCTATTCGAGGTATTTTACTGCCACGAAACGGCCCGACAGCACATCGATGAAGGCCGCGCTGATGGCAACAGACACAAAGGCATACCTGGATAGCATTCAACCTAAAGACCCACAGTATATTGCCTTGCAAAAAGCTTACCTGCACGGCGATACGTTTGATGGCTTATCAAAAGAGGAAACGCAACGGTACCTGTTGGTTAATATGGAACGCTTGCGCTGGCGAAATAAGCCTTACGAGCCTAAATATGTATATGTAAACATCCCGGATTACAGGCTTGATGTTTTTGAAAATGGCAAATCTGTATTAAACATGAAGGTTTGTGTTGGCCAGGGCCGAAACATGGACGCGCAAAACAGCCTGGTAAAATATGATGATACCTGTGCAATTGATAAACCTTTCGCGCGTGAAACGCCGCAGTTAAGTAGTTTAATTCACAGTGTTGATGTAAACCCCGTATGGAACATACCACGAAGCATAGCTACCAAAGAAATTATTATAGAGGCCGCTAAAGACAGGTATTACTTATCAAACAAAAACATTGATGTATATAAAGATGGAAAACTGATTGATAACCCCGAAGATGTTGATTGGTCTACTGTTACCAAAGAGAACCTGGACTATGACTTTAAACAACGCCCCGGCGAAGACAACTCTTTAGGAAAGATCAAGTTCCTGTTTAAAAACAAAAGCAGCGTTTACCTGCACGATACTCCCGCCAAATTGGCCTTTGGGCAATCTATGCGTGCTGTAAGCCATGGCTGCGTACGCCTTGGCGATCCACAAGCCTTAGCTAAAAATCTTTTTGGAGAAGGCGAGGATTTTGATACCATTGTAGAGGATATGGCTACTGACAATCCCGACCCTACCAGCATCGCATTGCCTAAAAAAACACCTATATATATTACATACGTTACCTGCTGGACCGATGAAACCGGCGCAATACAACATCGGCAGGATGTATATGGATTGGATATTGTGCTATATGCACACCTGAAAAAATTTCTGAGCAAATAAAAAAACGTCCGACTGGTTCAGCCGGACGTTTAGATTTATAATTGGATAGGCTATATTTTTACAGTTTTGCTATATCAAAAGACGTAGAATCGGCCGCTACCTGGTTTAAAGGGGCTGTTTCATCAAGGTATTTTGAGGTGTAAGTATCATCGTTGCCATTGATAAAAAGCACCGATTTGCCCTGGATGTTATCTATTACAAAATTCACCACATTAGGCGCAACCGCGGGGCACCCAAAGCTACGGCCTAACCGGCCCTGCTGGTCAATGGCGCTTTGCCCTACATATTTTGCCGCATGGACAACGATATCACGAAAACGCGCATTGGCATTAAAACCCGAATCCAACCCATCCAAATGCAACGACCGGCCATGTTTACCTATATAAACATTATCAGTAATATAAAAGCCTAAGCTGCTTTGGTGCGAATCGTTACGATCCGAAAAATGTTCGGCCATTTCCATACCACTTCCGGATCCGTGGGCAACCCAGGTATTTAACAACAATTGTTTACTAAATAAGTTAATGATCCACATGCGCTTTTCGCGACTCGATTTATTAAAATCGACAATGGTTAATACCGCGCTGTTTTCCGGTATTCTGTGCGATAGTTTTAAATTGGTATAACCAGTAAATGCCTTTTCAAATACATCAAAAGCCAGTCCCGATCCTTGTAAATCGGCAGCCATATATAGGCTGTTTACGTACTGATTAAATAATTCTTTGGCGGCAAGTTTTGAATTTACACCGCCGTCTGATTTGTTAGCACCTGGCGACCTCCAACTTATAATAGTTACAGAAAACAAAAAAATCGCCACTACAAAGCCCCAAAAACATTTCCTCATACTTGTGTTGAGTTTAATTTTTAATCAATAAGTTAAATTAACAAAGGCTTAGAATTGATAAATGACCGGTATTAGGAACCGGACAATCACAAATGTATAGTTTTCATTTCAAATAAAAAAGCATTTTCAATATTTTTTTATTTAAAATGAAACTTTATTTCAATTAACGAAACTACTGAGTTATACGAAGTGAGTAATGAAAAGGTTGGGTTTATATCATTTAAACCACTTCACTTTGTTATCGAGGGGAATTGTTCGTTTTCCTTCAGGGTTTTGATCGGTATAGCCAAGATATAATACGCCCATAACCTGATCTTCTTCCCGCAGCTGCAAAAAATCTTTAAAGCCTGGCTTTAAGATGGCTCCGCCGGTACTCCAGAATGAGGCCATATTTAATGCTGTAGCACCCAGCAGGATATTCTGAATTGCACTTGAAACGGCTGCTACTTCTTCAAACGGCAGTATTTTGGGCAGGCTGCCCCTTTCCATAATGGCTATGATGACATGAGAAGCTTTATCGCCCTGGTGCTGCAGGTTGCTATAAACGGTTTCGTTAAATTCATCGGCGCTTATGCCTTGCTTGTAAACATCGGCATGCTGCTGGCAAAACGCGGCAGGGTTTTCATATACGATAAAACGCCATGGCTCGGTAAAGCCGTGGGTTGGCGCCCAATCTGCAAGCTCAAGCAAGGCGGCGATATGGCCGTTTGGAGCTTTGTGCCCGTTCATCATGTTAGGTTTAACCGAACGGCGGATTTTTATAATATTGGCAACAGTAGCAAAGGAATTTGAATCCATGGGCGAAAGAATCAAGAGTTAAGAGTCAAGAATTAAGACTGGAATAAAAAAGTAATTGATTTCTATTTATTAAGCAAATCTGAATAAGAGTCAAAAACAGGTAAGCCACTTTTGCGCTTTTCTTGATTCTTGACTCTTAACTCTTGATTCTTCTTAAAAGATCGGCGGAAATTTAGCCGGGTTTGCTTCGCTTACGATGGCGTAAACTGCTTCAATAATATCATCCAGGGATGGCTTGCTGAAGTAATCACCATCCGAACCATATGGTGGCCTGTGTTCTTTAGCGGTGAGCGTACGCGGCTGGCTATCCAGCGAATAATACCCTTTTTGGGCTTCAACAATTTGTTGAATAATATAGGCCGATGCCGCGCCCGGAACATCCTCATCAACAACCAGCAGCTTATTTGTTTTCTTTAATGAAGCACCACAAAGATTCTCTTTATCAAACGGATATAAAGTTTGCGGATCGATAACTTCAATATTAATACCCATCTTTTCCAATTCTTCGGCGGCCTCTAAAACGATACGCAACGTTGAGCCATATGATACCACGGTAACATCGGCACCCTCCCTCATAACCTCGGCCTTACCCAACGGAACGGTAAACTCACCAACGTTTGCCGGGAGTTTTTCTTTCAGGCGGTAGCCGTTAAGGCTTTCTATAACCAACGCGGGTTCATCGCCGCGCAGCAAAGTGTTGTACATACCTGCAGCCTGGGTCATGTTACGCGGCACACAAATGTGAAAACCACGCATCGAACCCAATATCATCCCCAGCGGCGATCCTGAATGCCAGATTCCTTCCAGGCGGTGGCCCCTGGTGCGTATAATTAACGGTGCTTTTTGCCCGCCGAAAGTGCGGTAACTCAGGCTACCAATGTCGTCGCAGATAACCGTCATAGCATATATCAGGTAATCAAGGTATTGAATTTCGGCAATCGGCCTTAGTCCACGCATGGCCAAACCCATGCCCTGGCCAATGATAGATGTTTCACGGATACCGGTATCAGTTATCCGCAAATCGCCATATTTGCTTTGCAGGCCGGCAAATCCCTGGTTTACATCGCCAATAGCGCCAACATCCTCACCAAATGCCACAATAGTTTTATCCCTGGCAAAATTGGCATCAAAGCAGGCATTTAAAACTTCGCGGCCATCTACCGAACGGGCATCATCGCTGTAAGCCACAGGCACAACAGGAACATAAAGAGGCGATTGCGGTGTATTTGAAAATAATTTTGTGTTGTATCTTTCGTTATTTTTTACCTTTTCTGCATTTAACCAGTTTACAAGTATTTGCCTTTCCGTCGAGTTCTCTTTAGCGGTAGCCCTCAAGGTTTTCCTTACAGCCGAAACAATTTCCTTACGGCCTGCATCATAGCTCTTGCGCAGCTCGTCAACAATGTCGGTCAGTTTTTCTTTAACAGAAACGCCTTCGGCAAATTGTTCAATCATTTTTGCTGCTTCTTCAAGCTCAGCATTAATTAAAGTGACTAACTCCCCTGCCGCTTCGCGTTGGCAATCACGTACATATTTTTTTGCCTCTGCTTCCAACTCATCCAACTCTTGTTCGGTTGAAATGGCCGAAGCAATCATCCACTGGCGCATTTTCAGCAAGCAATCGTGCTCATCCTCCCAGGTCAGGCGGTCTTTTGATTTATATCGCTCGTGTGAACCCGACGTTGAATGGCCTTGTGGCTGGGTCATCTCGGTAACGTGAATGAGTACCGGAACATGTTCTTCACGGCATAAAGTAATGGCACGGGCATAGGTTTCACAAAGGGCTATATAATCCCAACCCTTTACTTTAAAAATCTCGAAGCCATTTGAGCCATTTTCGCGCTGAAAACCTTTTAGTATTTCGGAGATATCTTCTTTGGTAGTTTGCAGCTTAGCTGGTACCGAGATAGCGTATGCATCGTCCCAAATAGAAATTGCCATTGGTACCTGCAGCACACCTGCCGCGTTAAAGCATTCAAAAAATACGCCTTCGGATGTGGCGCCATTGCCTATAGTTCCAAAGGCAACCTCGTTACCATTAACCGAAAACTGTTTAAGGTATTCTAATTCTGTATTCTGACGATATAGTTTTGATGCGTAAGCCAAACCCAGCAAACGCGGCATGTGCCCGCCGGTGGTTGATATATCTGATGAGCAATTCATCGTTTCGGCCTGGTTTATCCAGCTACCATCGGCATTAATAAAACGGGTTGCATAGTGGCAGTTCATTTGCCGGCCGGCCGAAGCGGGATCTTTCTCCACATCGGGGTGGGCATAAAGCTGCGCAAAAAACTCCCTGAGGTTGCTCATGCCTGTTGCAAACATAAAAGTTTGGTCGCGGTAATAGCCCGCGCGCCAATCGCCGGCGCGGAAGGCTTTGGCCATAGCCAGTTGTGCAACTTCTTTGCCATCGCCAAAAATACCAAACTTGGCCTTGCCCGTTAATACCTCTTTGCGGCCTATAATACTGGCTTGTCTGCTCTCATAACCAATACGATAATCTTCAATAACGATCTTTTTAAAATCATCAAAACTAAGCTCTGCGGTATCAAATTTACTGGTGGCACGAATTGCAGTTCCAGGCATATAAAATTTCGTTTAGACGGTAAAATTATAAAATTCTATTTTGTATTTGGTATAGTAACACTTAAAACATGAAGTATTGCTAATAGTTTTGTTATTACATTAAACCTTTTATATTTGTATTAATCAAATATAGCATATGAAAAAGATATTACTGATCTGCGCAGTTGTTTTAGGTTTTGCCTTCACTGCATCGGCACAAGATAACCAAAAAGCCGAGTTTAAATTCAACGAAGAGAAGCACGACTTCGGCAAAGTACCCCAGGGTACACCTGTTACTACTGTTTTTGAATTTACAAACATTGGTAAAGAGCCACTTATACTTACCGAAGTAAGGCCGACATGCGGTTGTACTATTGCAGATTATACCAAAACGCCTGTAAAAAGCGGTGATAAAGGTTTAATTAAAATCACTTATAATGCTGCAGTAGCTGCCCCTTTTAACAAAACTATTGTGGTTAAATCAAATGCGGTTACACCCGAAAAGTATTTAAACATTATAGGCGAAGTTGTTGCCAAACCAGCGTCAAGCAAGTAAAACGCTCAGTAAAACCTTCTTTATACCGAAGGCGGTATAAGATATAGAACACCGCGATGCGGTGTTTTTTTTTGCATTTTGAATTTCAATTGACAAATAATCAAAATGAATCCGGGTTTTAGCGCAGGCGACAGGTTTCAGCGCCGGATTTTTTTTTAGTAATTTTGCACATGCCAAAAATATCTCAGAAAGGGCAGCGAATGCCCGCATCCCCCATTCGTAAATTAACGCCTTATGCTGATCAGGCTAAGCTGGACGGCAAAAAAGTGTACCATTTAAATATTGGCCAGCCGGATATTGAAACACCCGAAGGTATGCTAAGTGCCATCAAAAACATTGATTTTAAAGTTTGGGCCTATACCCCATCCGAGGGCACTTTAAGCTACCGTAAAAAACTTACTCAATACTATAACAAGCTGGGTTACAATATTACCCCGGATAACATCATTGTTACCACCGGCGGATCTGAAGCTATCACGATAGCCATGATGGCCTGTTTAGATTCGGGCGATGAAGTGATTATTCCCGAGCCTTTTTATGCCAATTACAACGGCTTTGCCAGCCAGAGCGATATTGTGGTAAAACCTATTCTATCTTACATCGATAACGGATTTGCCCTGCCCCCTATCAGCGAATTTGAAAAGCTGATAACCGATAAAACCAAAGCTATCATCATATGTAACCCTAATAACCCGACAGGCTACCTGTATTCACAAGAAGAATTGGAGGCTTTAAAGGCATTGTGTTTAAAATATGACCTTTACCTGTTTTCGGACGAAGCTTATCGTGAATTTTGTTACGATGGCCGCAAATTTATTTCGCCGATGCATTTAGACGGGCTGGATGATAACGTGGTGGTTATGGATACCGTAAGCAAACGTTACAGCGCATGCGGCGCGCGTTTGGGTTGCCTGATTACCAAAAATACAGCATTACGCACAGCAGCATTAAAGTTTGCCCAGGCCCGGTTAAGCGCAGGCATGGTTGAACAAATTGCCGGTGAGGCAGCCGTTGATACGCCCGACGAATATTTTGAAGCCGTAAATAAAGAATATACCAGCAGGCGAAATACCCTGGTAACCGCATTAAATAACATAGATGGCGTTTATTGCCCTAACCCCGGCGGCGCTTTTTATGTAGTGGCACAGCTCCCTATTGACAATGCCGATAGGTTTTGCCAATGGATGCTGGAGACCTTCAGTTACAACAATCAAACTGTAATGATGGCGCCCGCAACAGGTTTCTACAGCACACCGGGTGCCGGCACAAATGAAGTACGCATGGCTTATGTACTTAATAATGATGACTTAAAAAGCGCCATGATTTGCTTGGAGGAGGCTTTGAAGGTGTATCCCGGAAAGGTAGTAGCGCCAGAGCAGCTTGTTGCTAAAAATTAGTGTTTTCAGCACGCATTTATTTTATGATACTTTACAACAAAACCCGGCTTACCGCTGGGTTTGTTGCATTACGAGGTTATTTTTAACGTCCCCGAATAACTTATTCAAATTGCCATATGGTGGTGCATGGTCGGCATAGTTAAAAGTGCCGTTTTGAAGTATCTCTTCTGCTGCGCTAAAGATCGCCCCGTAAGCTGCCCGTATTAGCGATGAGCCGATACTTACGCGCTTCACGCCAATATCTTCGAGCATATTTAATGAAAAATCACCACCAGAAAGGCCCATAACTACATTAACCGGTCGCGGCGCTACGGCCTTAACTACCGCCTCAATTTCCTCGCGAGTTTTAAGTCCGGGTGCAAATAACACATCGGCTCCGGCATCGGCAAAAGCCACAAGCCGTTTAATGGTATCTTTTAAGTCGGGCCTGCCGTATATCAAATTTTCGGCCCTTGCGGTTAATGTAAACGGATACGGCCTGTCACCGGCCGCCTTTACGGCGGCTTTCACCCGTTCAACAGCCAGTTCAAAGGGATAAATGGGATCAGCTGGATTTCCGGTGGCATCTTCAATAGAACCACCTGCTAAACCGGCATTTGCCGCCATGATAATTGTTTCGGCGCAAATGATGGGGTCATCACTATAACAATTTTCCAGGTCGGCAGATACAGGCAAACTGGTGGCGGCAATAATATTTTTCACATTCTGCAGGGTTTCCTCCCGTGTAATTGACGCATGTCCATCAGGCTTACCCAATGAGAAAGCAAGCCCGGCGCTTGTTGTAGCAAGCGCCTTAAAACCCAACGTTTCTAAAATCATTGCCGACCCTGCATCCCATGGATTAGGAACTACAAAAATACCTGCCCTTTGATGCAGCATTTTAAACTCATTGGCCCTGGCTTCAAATAAACTTACTGTAGGTGTATCCATAAAATTGATGCTTTAGGTAGATAGCAACAAATCTATTGGATATTTGTGACACCGGGCAACACTATTTAAGCCCGGCAGTTTCATTTTGGGATTAGTAAGATCCGGGAATTTATGGTGATTTGAAAAAACTATGATAGCTTTATAAATAATTATCCTATTTTAAACCTATGAATAGATTAGATAAGGCATTTGAGCTATTTGACGCCTATAATAAGCAAGATCCCCGTAGTTTTACCTGGGAAGGTACAACGGCGCCACAGGAATATTTTTTTGCCATTAAATTATATGAATGGGTTTTAAAATTAGATCCTGATGCTTCCGAAGAATTATTATTGGCATCCAGAAGTCAGCACATCGGCAGATGGGAAATCCCGCGTGAAGATTACCCGGAAGGACGTGAGCCCTATTTGAAATGGCGCAAAGACCTGGCCCTGCACCATGCCGCCATTGCAGACCGTTTAATGAAAGATGCTGGTTATGACGACGAAACATCGGATCGTGTTAAACAAATCATCCTGAAGAAACGAATTAAGGTTGATGCTGATGTGCAGACCATGGAGAACGCGCTTTGCCTGGTATTCCTGCAATTACAGTATGAAGAATTCAGGAAAAAGTATGAACAGGAACCAGAGAAAATAATTAACATCCTTCGGAAATCACTATTAAAAATGGATGGGCACGGGCACCAGTTTGCATTAAAACTGCCTTATTCGGAAAATGGGTTAGAGCTGATTAATGAGGCGTTAAGCAGGTTGTAATTTTGTACGGCATTTTTTATGGAGCAGGCGCGTTTATAAACCACCCCAACGAGGTTTTATAAATACATGGAATAGATTTTTAGTTGTGCATTTCACCTTTTCTTGAACTATCATATTGAAATTAATTACAAGGCTGTTTTTCTCATTATGAAAACGTAAAACATGACAAAGCTTAACTTCATTTCGCCTTTTTTTATTGTTTCCAATATACACGATTCGGTGGCTTTCTATATATCTAAACTTGGGTTTGAAGTACGGTACATGGGCCCCGAAGGTGATCCGTTTTTTGCTATGGTAGGCCGCGGCCCCGTTTCCCTTATGCTGAAGGCAATCACAGACGACATACAGCCCATCCCCAACCCTACCCGGCACGAATGGGCAGCCTGGGATGCCTACATTTCCGCTGAAGAACCTGACACCTTATTTGAAGAATTTAGTCGGGCCGGTATAACCTTCCGGAAACCCATCCACAACAATAGCGACGGGCTGCGTGGTTTTGAAGTGACAGATGCCGATGGCTATGTTTTATTTTTTGGACGGCCAAAAGGATAACGACCATTTGCTTTACCAATAGCTATCCCCGCCCAGGTGGCATAAAAAAGCTTACCATGCAATACAAACATGATTCAAATCCATCAAGTCCACCAAAAAAATTAAGTAATCTTTAAGAAGGATCGTGCCCTACACCATGGTTTTCTTCCATTTTCCACGCTTAAATAATATGTAAGCGGCTATGGTCAATCCTATTTCGGAAATGGGGATGGTTACAAAAACGCCCGTTGGCCCCATCTCAAAATACTTAGCCAATAGATAAGCGAAAGGAATTTGAAATAACCAAAATGTAAAAACGTTAATTTTAGTTGGAGTCCAGGTATCGCCGGCTCCATTAAACGCGCTGGTTAAAACCATACCCACGCCGTAAATAATAAAGCCGCCGCTTAAAATTTGTAACGACCGGGTGGCCACTTTTTTAACCTCCTCATCGTCTGTAAAAAACGAGGCAAACAAATGTCCGCACGTTAAAAACAGGATGCTCACGATACCCAAAAATACAACAGTATATTTTATAGTTTGAAATACCGATTGCTCTGCCCTATCCAACTGCCCGGCCCCTAAATTCTGGCCAACCAGCGTTGCGGCTGCGTTGCTCAAACCCCAAGCCGGCAACAGGAAAAACATCATCAGCCGGAGGGATGTTTGATAACCTGCAGAACCATGATCGCCCCCTGTTGTGGCAACCAATTGTGCCAAAAATATCCAGCTGCAACTGGCTATTACAAATTGCAAAATACCCGGCGCAGCAACTTTAATAATCGCCTTAATCTGCTGCCAGTCGGGTATAAAATAGCTTATGCGGATTTTTAAGGCATTTTTGCCATTAAATAAATTGTAAACCTGGTAAGTAACTCCCAACCCACGGCCAATGCTGGTGGCTATGGCCGCTCCCGTTAATCCAAAAGCAGGAATTGGCCCAAGCCCCCTGATAAAAATAGGGCATAAAATAATGTTTGCCATATTGGCAATCCATAAGCTACGCATGGCAATGGCGGCATTACCGGCCCCTCTGAAAATGCCATTTATTAAAAACAACAATACAATAATGATACTGCCGCCCATCATAATGCGAACGAATGGAGTTCCATGATCTGCTGTTTCTGCCGAAGCGCCCATGATCAAAAGCAGTCCCCGGGCATGTAAAAATCCAAAAATACTTATACCCAGGTTGATGGCCACCGCTATGATAATGGTTTGCATTCCGGCTTTTGACGCGGCTTCAGGATTTTTTTCGCCAATGCGGCGGGCAACAACTGCCGTTGCAGCCATACTTAAACCTATGGCCAGCGAATATATTACGGTTAATACAGATTCGGTTAAACCCACTGTTTGAATTGCGTGACTGCTGTTTTTTAAATGACCTACAAAATAAAGGTCAACCAGTGCAAAAACAGATTCCATGGCCATTTCCAGCATCATGGGGATAGCCAGTAAAACAATTGCCCTTTTTATGCTGATAGAGGTCAAATCAACTTCCTGACCCTTTATCGCTTGTTTTAAAACCGAGAAAAAAGAAGATACCCTACCCTGTTTAGTAACCGATTGTGACATATTATAAGCTTGTATTTGTTTTAGGGAACGGTGTTTTATTTAGGCCCTGAATTACAAATATAATGAAACCTTTGGTTAGGCAAGCGGTGATCAGGACCACATAAAAACAAAAGTACTTTGAAATAAAAAGCAAATAACTATTTTTGTATCCATATCACGCTGACGACAGTTACAAGCTGGAATGTAACCGCCACGTTATTAAGTGATGAGTTATAAACATGCACTCATGATTACCTAAACATAATTTAGATGAATAAACAAACCGATTCCTTTTACAATAAGTTCTCCTTATTATATCCACTGGTAGATGTGTTCCTCAAACCACAAAAGAAAGTTTTGTTTAACGAGATCAATACGTTGCCCGAGGGCAGTTTACTTGAGATTGGTGTTGGCAACGGCGCTCATTTCCAGCTCTATAAAAAGCATAAAATAATTGGTATCGATACATCTGCAGCCATGCTTGAAATCGCCCGCAAAAAAAGCTGCGGAGACATCAAGGTTTTCAAGATGGATGGCAAAGCGCTCTTGTTTGATAATGAAGAATTTGATTACGTTGTCCTCTCGCATGTAATAGCCGTGGTAGATAATCCGGAGCAATTATTGGAAGAAGTGTTAAGGGTATTAAAACCGCAAGGACAAGTGTTCATTCTTAATCATTTTACACCCAATAACTGGCTTAGGCATATCGATCATGTATTTGAAATAATTTCAAAGATCCTTCGCTTCAGATCGGTTTTTTACATTCATGAAATAGCTACGATCAAAAAGTTTAATCTTTTAAAAGAGGTTCATTTTGGCTTAGCATCCTATTTCAAACTTTTAATTTATCAGAAAAAGTGAGCAGGAAATATATTCTAATTTGCCTATCGTTATTCATCAGCCTATTTATCTATTTATTTTACCGGACAGACAGGACAGTTGTGAACGAAATCGTCATCAGGACAATTTCATTCGGGACCTACAGCATGTTAAAGGCGCACATGGTAAAAGTATTGCCGTTGAATAACATCATCATCTATTCGTTACCTGAAGGGCTATGGGTATTTTGCATTACGCTTACTTCAAAACCGTATTATATTACGTGGAATAACCGGCGGATTGACGGCATGTTTATTCCCCTTATATTCTGTTTTACTTTAGAAATACTTCAGCTCTTTCATATTGCCAATGGACGATTTGATTTTATGGACATCGGAATTTCCATTATATTTTGGCTATTAGGCAGTTACCCTCTAATTGATAAATCTGAAAAACAGAATATCTTTACCCGGCCAAACTCAAAAACGATTGTTTGTTTGGCCAGTTACAGCATCGTTTATTTAGCACATGTTTTTAAATAGGACGAAAAATTACCCTCAGCGTACATGAACAGAATTAAGGAACATTTGACAAGCTACAGATATGCTATACGGGGCATAGTAATAGCATTTCGATACGAACATAACATGATCGTTCATCTTGCCGCTGCTATTGCCGTTTTGGTGGTAAATATCCTGTTGAAAGTCAATCAAACAGCGTGGCTCATTACGCTGATACTGATTGGCCTGGCATGGATGGCAGAAATTTTCAATACAGCTATTGAAAAATTAGCCGACCGGGTTACCAAAGAGCAAGACCCATTAATTGCCCAGGTTAAAGATTTAGCTTCGGGAGCAGTGCTTATAATATGTTTTTTCGCAGTAGTGTGCGCCGTTATCATATACTTGCCGTATTTGTTAGCGTTGAAGTATTAGGCCAAAAGGCTTTATACCCCCCCACATAAAGCGTTTGAAGGGTTTTTGTTGTGTTTGATACCTAATTAGTGAGCCGGATGCAAAGGATGTCCGGAAAGAAAGTCTTCGTGAATGTACATGAGAAATCCTTCTATCTTTTGTTCAAAATCATTTAACTCCACTATCTATCTCGGACTCAGAAAGAACATAGTACCGGTGGAAGGATCGTATTTTGTTTTACCATAACCATAACTCACGGAAGTTGAACACATTTTCTTTAAACAGATCACAAAGAAGTCACTTGTATGCTGCGGAATATAGCTTTAACCCCAAGCTTTTTTCAAAAGTCGTGGAGAACAAACGAATTAACACGCCAAATTTTATATCTTTTTCACAGTCAGTTATTTACAAATAATATTGAGCAAAAATAGCCGAGCTGCCTCTTTCTTTTTCCAAAAATATACTTCAAAAACTCAGGGATTGGTTTCGTATAGTTTTTCAATAATTACCTCACCAGCCGGATATCGTCAAGCTGATAATAACTTTCTAACAGTTGACTCCATTGATCACTGCTAAAAATACTTTTCTCCCGTGCGGAACCACGACGAGTTCAATGAATGAAGGGTCGATTTTTGATCTCCTACACATTTTATCTATCGGGGGCAAGGTGCAGCAGTAGTAGTAAGTTCTGCCCCGCCCTCTGCTGCGATTCGTTTTTAGTCGAACCAAACTTCCTTTAATGTCAAAGCTGCTGTTTCAATATTCTTGTCAGTTGCCGCATGACATATATAGCCTGGAGGTAACTTTATCGGCGTTACAAACCATTTATCACCTTTAACAATTGTTGTCCCCGAAATTACTTCAAAGGAATTTAATTCAATACCCAAACCTATTCCTATTGCCTTTAAAACGGCTTCCTTTTGCGTCCAGTAATAAAAAAAAGCATCCTGTTCTGATGAGTTTAATAAACGGCCCCATTCAAAATCAGTCATTTGTTCTTTATAGTCGGCAAGTGTAATTTGGTGAACCCTTTCCAGATCAATTCCTATAGGGCCAGTATCAGAAACAGCACATGCAACCACATCCCCTGTATGCGAAATACTGAAGTCAAAAGCGCTGTTATTCAGGAACGGTTTCCCAAATTGATTATAGGCAATTGATTGAAAGTCGAGTTGAGCGTTAAATTCTTCATTAACAATTTTTTTTAACAACATGCGGCCCCGAATGGATAACAGCGCATCGTCTTGGTTTTTGAAGCGTAACAGGTATTGCAAATAGCTTTGCGGTAAACCATAATCCCAATAATCGGATATAGAAAATGACGAAGCCGTTATGTGATTGTAGTAGATAATAATCATCGACTGTTAAGCAGTAAACTTAAAGCATCAATTATAACTATAAATCTGGTTAACAACAAAATGTACAGCATGTCCTTTGTTGTTCATTAACTTGATCGCGGGTTTACTAATTATTATAAAGGATCGGCTACTTTGGTAGTAGTTACCTTTTTTGAGTTGACACAAGGCCGGCTTGTTAATAGCCTAAAGATACGAGCTCGGTTCGTTACTTAGAGCTTGACAATGGTTAATTGCTTTTCATGTAGCATTTTGCTAAGTTATTTTAAAACACAATGCCGCTGACCGGAGCTTGCTTAGCATTAGTATTAATATTTTTACAATGTATTATTTGGTGCGCTTTCACTAAATAAAAGGTGGATAATTAATTGGAATAAGATTGTTTTATTTCCATTGAATGAACAGTCGACTGTTTATCAAGTAGATAGCAGGATAAAAAAGCCGATTATCTTAGCCTAAGCATAAAATTGGTTTATTTCGATCGCAGTTACGGCCAGTGGTAAACAAACCAGGTGCATTTATTCTAATGCATGTTATCTTTTATTGTTGCAAATTTGTTGGAATGGCCTTTGTTTAATAAGCCATTTAGAGCTTAGGAAAAATCGGTCACAATTTTACTTAACAGTAAACAGCTTTGTGGAATTTTAAATCGACCACCACCTATAATCATAAAAAGCCTGCAATAAATTTTGTTGATGGATCCGTTTAATACCCAATTTATACGTAATGAAAAAAGATGGCCCTGGATTGATTATGATAAAGGAATTAGTATCATATTGGTTGCCTATGGACATTGCTATGAAACCCTTAAAGATCATGGCCTGGCATTGGATCAATATCCTTTTTTTAATTATATAGGAGTTTTCTTGTACGGTTTTCGTATGCCCTTGTTCTTTATTATATCCGGGCTGCTCATTGTAAAAAGCCTGAATAAAAAAGGCCTTTCGGTTTACATTAGCAACAGGAGCAATAATATATTGCACCCTTTATTTGTATGGGGGATAATTCAGGTTACATTACAAATTATCATGAACCGTTTTACCCACAACGGTTATGCGCCGATAGATTATTTAAATTTGATTATAAACCCGAGACGTACAGGTATTTTCTGGTATTTGAACGCCTTGTATTGCATCGGTGTAATATATGCCTTTCTGCACGTCAAACTGAAGGTGCCTGCTATTGCGCAGTTGTGTATAGGTGGCGTTTTATATGCACTGTTCCCTTTAATGTATCATATTAAAGCAGGCTTGTTTATCGATATTTTTGAATATTACGTTTTTTTTGCGTTGGGTGATTTGCTTTCAAACCTGATGCTTGATGATCAAAAAATGAGGATTTATACCTCATGGAAGTTTTTTGTACCCTTGCTGTTATCTTTTTTAGCTATTCAATATTACTGTACCCCCTTCAATTTACAAGCATCAGATTTTGGTATCAGGTATGTTGAGGTTAATAAACCATACCTGTTTTTTGCGCAGGCTATTATTGGATGCGCGTTATCTGTAAACTGCTCTTTCTTTTTGCAAAAATTACAGGTGTTGAAATTTCTGCGGATAGTTGGCTATCATTCATTGTATATATACTGTATACAAATAATTGTAATGACGGTAGCGCGCACTATTTGCATAGGGGTATTACATATTACATACGTACCTGCGCTGATATTTATCATTTGGTCCGCCGGAATTGTATTGCCTATCTTTTTCTACAATCTCTGTCTTCGATATGGATTTTGGTGGCTGTTCAGTTACCGAAAACCTGAAAAGGAAATAGCGTATATAAAAACAGCGGATATTTTTAGCTTTACCAAAGGCAAAAAACTTGCCGAAACAGAAGTGTAACACCGCTTGTATATTCTTCTGTGGAGTGCCTGCAATTTTACTCTTACTTATATGCTAAGCTTATGTTAAAGGTAACCCGGTTATGCTACAGCGTTTGGCTTTAACATCAGTGCCTGTATTTTTTTACCGCCAAACGTTACAACCAAGATAGCTGCCCAGGCAAGTATAAAAAGCAGGTAGGAGTTCATCACTTTGCTTAAAAACATGTAACCACTTATAAATGCAACGGTGGTGATATAGAATGTCAGGATTGATTTTAAGGTAACCATTTTACGCCCAAGGAGCAAAATATCCTGCGAGATGTGAAACACCAGGAACGATGCAAATATGGAGTAATTTACCACGCTTAATGATTTGATATACAACACACCAACAAGGCACATAGATAAGTTTACTATCAATGCTATAATATTAAATAACATATCTTGTTTTTCCATTTTCATGGCAATTAAAACGTTAGCCTGCAACAGCGCCGTCGGGAAAACCAGGATGGTTAAAAACATTTGTTTGGTATATTCGGCATTACTTAAGTAAGTATTACCAAATGCTATAGGAATCAATTTATCCGAAAATGAATATATAAAGGTAAATGCCAGCCAGCCAAACAATAAATAGTATACATGCATTTTTTTATAAAACGCAAAAAAATCGCCTTTATCCGGCTTTGAATAATGCTTTACCAGCAATGGAAAAACCGAAGTTGATATCACTACGGGTAATATTTGCGCTATTGAAAATATCTTGAATGATATTTCATAATTGGCCACATCAAAAGCCGTTAATACCTTTGATATAATGATGTTTGACATTCGCCAGTTAATGATGGAAACACCCCCTATAATTACAAATGCCCAGTTTAATATTACCAGTGCTTTCATATCATGATAGGTGACCTTGCAACGCCATAATGTTTTTACCGTAACAAGGTTTGATGAGCCAATAGTTAAAAACAGGTTTAGTGTTAAAAAGCGGATACCTATTAGAATTACCGATAAGGTAATGATAGAAAAAGGATAAACAAACAACAGACATCCGGCAACAAACTTCAGTACCGATTCGATTGTAAGGATGATAAAAGTTTTCTTTTGTTCAAAATTGGCAATGTTCAGTGATTTTATACCATTAATAAGGTTGTCAAAAATAACGTTAACGCCCATCAGGATAATGAGAAGCCGGGTAAACTGATCGCCATAAATCAAAAATGCAAGGGCGATATTGACTATGTAAAATCCAATGCCAAAATATATCTGCATTTTAATAAACTTGCTTATCAATGTTTCCTTATCATCAGTATGAATAAATTCCCTGATAAACCATTGACTTAAGCCCATTGTTGAAAATGCAGTAACCAATTGGTAAATAGCGTTGGCTATGATGTATTTGGCAAAAATGCCGGTAGGGTATTTGCGCGCCAGGATAACAAAAAATAAGCTTAGGAACAGCGTTTGCGACATTTGGGATATTATTCCCCAACTGCTGTTTTTAAAAAGAGAACTTTGAAATAAGGCTGAAATTTTAGTGGAAACTAAACTGTATGCAATCTTCATTTTATCCTGTACTGTAATTTTTAAAAGTGTATGTATATTTTGTAATGAAGTCGCGCTATCGTCAGGAATAAATTATAAGGAGTCGATAAGCCTGGTGTAGTTATTAATCATCACCTCATAGGTAAACATTGCTTCATAATGCTTGCGGCTGTTTTTGCTCATTTGCCCGTAATCTTTAACGGATAAATTTACTATGCTGTTTATTGTATCCGCAAGGCCATTCCAGTCTTCTGTCAGCTCGATGCCATTAAAGCCGGGTACGCCAATTTCCAAATTTCCTCCTATATCGTTTACCAATAAGGGTTTTCCATGCATGATACCCTCTAATAAAGCTATAGGTAAACCCTCTTGAATGGAAAAAAGCATCAAAAAATCGACCTGTTTAACTAACTCATTCACGTGCTCAACAAAGCCTAATGCTTTAAAGTTTGTGGTATTGTTACATTTTTCAACCAACTGGTTATAGTCCGGCCCTTTACCTGCAAAAAGAATCTCGATGTCGGGGTGAAGCTTACCTTTTAAATGGTCTACAATTAATAATTGGCGCTTAACATCAATCACCCTGGCCGAGTACAGTATTTTAATTTTTTGACCTGTTTTAAATGATTCAACGGGATTAGCCTCTCCTTCGTCCCTAATCCCATTATATATTAAAGTGATGTTTCTGTTTTTCAGATTAAAATATGTGAGCAGGTTATCAGTAACTTTTTTGGAAATTGATACAATATCACGCGGAAAAAACGAAAATTTTTTATGAGTGCTATATACATTGTGTGCGATATAAATTATCCGCGTATTCAAAAAAAACACCCTCTTAATAACCATAATCAAAGCCATTATGTTGCGGGCATGCACCAACAATATTTTATTGTTTAGATAGAAAGGGTTGGCAAATTTTACATATTCTGCCTGTTTAATACCATACTTTGGGTGTAATTCCTCAAATTTCGTAAATCCCAGTATTTTGCAATTGTATTTAGCTTTTATGCCGTTGTGCAAATCTAAAAGTACCTTTTGTGCTCCGCCATATTCATTAAGATCGGATGTAGTGGATAATATTTCTAAAGCCATTTTTTTCTTAACAGTTAAAAATTGGCTTCATTGCTAAATCTTTCAGGTAATATTTCATTTCTTTATGCTGTGCAGTCTGGCGATTTGTGCTTTTGCAAATTGTTGTTTTTGCGAAATTTGTTTATTTTTTTTATATTTTAGCTAACGAATACCCCTATCTATGAAGAAACTTATAATTTTTGCGGCCTCATTTTGTTTAATCGCATGCAAAAAGCAGGCCACGCCTTCAAATTTCGGGCAAGTTGAATCATTTAGCAATTCTTTAACAATTAATTCATCTATTTCCGCTGCATCTGTAGCATACGTGAACGTTAAAGACCACGGAGCAAAGGGTGATGGCGTAACAGATGACACCGAAGCAATTAAAAACTCGCTTTTGTTTGCAAAAACCCAGGGGGCTGCTAATATTTATTTCCCCGATGGAAGCTATATGGTAGGGCAAACCGGCAATGGTGGGGGTATTATTCAACTTATTGATGGAGTGGGGCTTATTGGTACGGGACCGGCCACCTGCCATATTAAATTAACCGGCGGACGAAAAAACCCCAATCCGCTATTTTATCAGTATTATGTTGGCACGCCATCTATCAATAACGTGGTGATACAGGGGATAGATTTTAATGGCAACCTGGCCAATCAAACTTTTGATGCCAGCTATCAGTTTTGTACAGCCCTCAGCGTCAATAATGGAAAGAATATTGAAGTAAAAAACTGCAAGTTTCAGAGTTTCAGGGGTGATGGGTTGCTTTTTGGCGATGTTTTTGAGCCCAGCCTCAATATCAGGACAGTTACAGGGGTAAGTGTGCATGACTGCGAATTTTATAATATATACCGCGAGGGAGTTATGTTTTGCTGCGTAAACGGAGCCTCGTTTTATAATAATAATGTTCATGGCGACGGATACCTGGTAGGTGGAGTAGATATTGAAAGGCATAGCGTTAATGAAACCGTTTTAAACGTATCTGTATACAACAATACTTTCAATTTTGGCGACGGCTATGGTCCGGTTGAACGTGGTGGACCCAGGGTGCGATATAGGCGGGCGGTAACCATGGGGTTCTTTTACGACGGCTACAAAAACGGAAAGGTTGATTCGTTAAGCGGACATTATAAAATTTACAATAACAAGATTTACCAGGGTCAAATTGATTGCTGGAATATGGTTAACGTAAGCATATCTGGCAATAATTTCACAAACAGCTATGAAAACATTTTGGGTGTTGGATATTTAACGGCACCAGCAATTAACATATCTGACAATGCAGGTGCTACCGGGCTTATCAACGTAAATGCAGATAATAACATCATCCGGTCGGATATTGGCAATGGAATAGCCTTTAAAAGCTACACAAGCGTTACTGCAAACGCCAACACCATAACAGGTACGCCTTTGGCCGGCATAAGCATACTTGGTACCAGCGGCTGTTTTTACGGCAACCAGATATTCGATGTTGGTACAACGACTACGCCCGCATCTGGAATATTAATTAATGGCAACGCGTCGGGCTTATATGTTGCATCGAATTTGGCTGCCAATACAACCACAGGCACCAACCGCACCACTGACTATGTAGTGAAAATAGGCAGTTCAAATAACGGTGCCGTCCCTCCTAAAATTGTTAATAATACGGCAAAGAATACATTGAAGGGCATAATTCTGCCATATTACTATCAGTTAAATTACATTGTAGCTTCAAACAACGTCTCGATATAATAACGACGACAATAACCAACTACAAATTTAAAAAATCAGGATCCCGCCGATCTTTTTTTGCTGCGCTTTGTAAGAGTGGGCAACATTATCCCCTGCAACCTGCAAAATCCCGCATTCAATAATCGGGCCAGTTTTTGAGTCAAATCAGCAAAGTTCTCGAACGAATAACTTTATTAATTGTTTGTAACTATTTCGTCACAAAAATCGTTAAAATGGGGCAAGCTATTTGATAATACCCCATGAAAAACAACTTACTATTTGTGTCTTTATTTTTTTTTGTTGCTTGTAAAAAAGAAATTCCCGTTTTAGCCCCACAAGCGGCAAATGTTTCTACACCAAACACAGTTATAACATCATTAGCCGCCATGGCGGTGCCAACCGGAACTTATAATGTAAAAGATCAAGGCGCCAAAGGCGATGGCGTTGCCGACGATACAAAAGCAATCAGGAATGCGCTGCTTTATGCCAAGGCTCACGGAATAGCTAACGTTTACTTTCCTGACGGCAGTTATATGATAGGTGAAACCGGCAACAGCGGCGGCATTATTAAATTGGTTGACGGTGTGGGCATGATAGGTAATGGGCCTGCTACCTGCCACATCAAATTAACAGGTGGCCGCTATAACCCAAACTCTATTTTTTACCAGGACTATACGGGCACGCCGTCAGTCGGAAATCTAATCATACAGGGTATCGATTTTAATGGCACCTTGGCGTTACAAAAGTTTGATGCCAGCTACCAGTTTTGCCATGCGCTGAGCATTAACAATGGCAAAAACATCGAAGTAAAAAACTGCAAGTTTCAAAGTTTCAGGGGCGATGGCCTTCTTTTTGGAGACTGTTTTGAAACACAATTAAATCTGCATATCGTTTCCAATGTAAATGTACACGATTCGGAATTTTTTAATATTTATCGTGAAGGCACTATGTTTTGCGCCGTAAACGGTGCATCGTTTTACAATAATAATGTGCATGGCGATGGTTACCTTGTAGGCGGCGTTGACATTGAGAGGCACAGCGTGAATGAAACCGTATTAAACGTATCTGTATATAACAATATTTTTAATTTTGCCGATGGCTACGGCCCGGCTGAAAGAGGAGGACTAAAGGCCCGTTATCGTCGTGCAGTAACCATGGGTTTCTTTTATACCGGCTATAAAAATGGCATTGCCGATTCATTAAGCGGCCATCATAAAATTTATAATAATAAAATTTACCAGGGACAAATTGACTGTTGGGGAATGATTAATATAAGTATTTCTGGTAATTCCTTTACCAATACATATGAAAACATTACAGGAATACAATTTTTAACGGCACCGGCTATAAACATTGCCGATCCATCAATTACAAAAGGTCTTATAAAAGTTTCTGTTGATAACAATATTATCAAATCGGCAATGGGAAATGGTATTATGTTTAATAATTATACCCAAACACAGGCCAACGCAAATGTTATAAGCGGCACCCCTGCAGATGCAATAGTTATTTTAAGCACAAGCGGCTATTTTTATGGCAACAATATTACCGATGCCGGTACAATACTCAAACCCGCTGCAGGTTTTGTGGTTAGCGGAAACTCGTCCGGATTAGAAATTGTGGCCAACCAGGCATCAAATACAACATCAGGTCAATTACGTACAATGGATTATGTTGTAAAGATAGTTAGTGCCAACAATGGTAAAGTTGCACCCAAAGTGGTAAACAATAAAGGCCACAATATGATTACGGGTATTGTATCGGTATATTGGCTCCAGGCGACTTTTGTGCAACTACTTAATAATCTGGCAAACTAAAAATAAGTTATAACACTTTTAAGAGATACAAGCCGGGGTTACCTCCTTTTTTTGTAAATTTAGCATCGATAAAGAATTTAAAAAACAAAAAACCTTTTTGCCAATTAACGATTATAGTGGGGATGATTGGTTCAAAGAATGAGGTAGTCATCGATGCTGATAGGTAAATAATGCTATCGCGACAAAAAACATAGCAGTTATTTATTTATGCTCTTAAAGATTCTGATTTTTTTTGCCGTTATAGCTGTTTACCTGGCGTGGTATATAACTTTGCTCATTCAGAAAAAAGATACGTCACACCTGTTTTTTAGCTTTATAGTTACGTGTATACCTTTTCAAATGTCGTTTCCTCTGTATACTCCCACGTATATATCTATAGATGGAATCGGGTCCTTTACCGGCAAAGTTTTTTTGATGCTGCCAATGATAGCATCGGTTGTACTGCTGGTAATTCAAAAAAACAAGAATGTATTTTATATATACAAAAACGAACGATGGATTTTGTGGGTTATACTGATTATTGCAATTTCTTTGGTAAACCCATTTAATGTAGCCAGGTGGGGAACGGTTGCATTTGCAGTAGCCATGTTTTCGTACATATTTTACTTTAGATTAATTTACAATAGCCTTAGCCCCATACAAATTATCAACGGTATTTTTGCCAGCTTTTTGTTTCTGGGCGTTCTTAATTTTTGCCTTGCCATATTATATCCTGTTTTAGGTGTAACATTTGTAACTACTATTTTCCAGGCTGGTGGCGATATTTGGGCCACCAGGAACGGTACACGCGCGGGGGCTATTGGCATTTTTGTAACACCAGCTAATCTTGGGCTATTTTCTGTTATTGCCTCGGGTTTTTTCTTTTCGGGCTATTTAACCGGATTTAAAAAGAAGCTTAGCTTAATTGCGCTTATAATGGTATCTATAACCATTATACTTACCTATTCCAGAACGTCCTACGTTACGTTGGTGATTATATTGTTTGCACTTTATTATATCTTTAAAAATGCCGATAAGCCATTAGTATCGCTGAAAAGCTTTTTTTTAGGGGTATTGCCGGCTACTCTTGTGCTTTATTGGTTGATATTTCTTTCGCCATTTAGCGCAACCTTCCTTAAAACGGACGCCGACGACATGTACCAGGCCAGGCTTGACCACTGGACCATGGGATTTAATATTTTTCAGAGATCGCCGGTTATAGGCGTGGGTATTAACAGCCACCTTGAATTTGTGAACCGGTCGCCCGAAATGAGCAAAGTAATTCATAACGACTTTTTAACATCTAATCCAATACATAACACACACCTGATAATACTTTGCGAAACAGGCATTATCGGATTTGCCCTTTGGTTGATTTTTATCGGAACAACATTCGCTAAAGCTAAAGCCAACATAGCCCATAATGTTAATACCATATTTTCGTTAACACAAATAGCTTTGTTGATGACTTACATTATTTATGGATTTACCGATTGGGCGCCTGTTTCTCATTCAACGTTTCCAATCTTTTTGCTCTTTACATTCTTTTTCGGTAAGTATAGCTTAACCACAACTTAGCTTTTGTATGTAATATTGTGAAAATTGCATAACAGTTATTCTGTTTCGTCGCCATTGCGATGAAAGAAGCAAAGGCATTCTCCCCTTTGCTTTATTTATTCAAGATAAACTTTTCCAGTTTTAGCAATTACATCAAAATAACCAGATTTATCCACAAACCTTATGGAGCTATCATCCGTATAAAACCGCAATTGGTAACCTCTGAAGACGATGAATAATAAAAAGTTTAGGATTTTGCTTGCTGTAATCAACGTTCTTAGCATCATTACACTTGAAAAATATTGGAAAAACGGCATCAGGTTTGTCTTCAAAAAAAAAAAGAAAAATCAGATTAAGCCCCATCGGGCCGTGCCTGATATAGCCGCTCCAGCGCTCGAATTTCATCGCCAGTATCCGCTTTATAACCGTAGTAATAAAGAAGACGGCCTTATAGTCGAGGACACCGAAAAAATCTTGTAAACTAAGCCATGGGTCTTTATTTATACAAAAATACGTAGGCTACTTACCCGAATAACCCAAAAACGGCAGTTTTATGCTTACGAGGCACAGTGGCTTTTTAAAAGTTTTTCATTGGTGGTACGTTTTCGGTAGCTTTTATATTTTACCACTTGTTTAAGTTAATATCTAACGGAATTATCTGCTTTAGTAGAAACTATTCGTCATATTAGGTATCTATACACTCCCTATCTTTTAAATCTTTCTTCAAATTCCGGTTAATAATTTTAGCTAGTTTTCGTTTAATCTTAAATTTCGAATGGTTATATGTGGAGGAATCGTCATCTTTTGGGCCTGCGTCATCGTCTTTTTCGGACAAATAAAGGAGCTTACGAATGATAAGATAGCAAAATTGAGGATAGGATTTTATTGAGCGTTCAAGAAAACCTTGTTCTTTATACAGTCTATAAAAAAAACGAAGGTTCAATTTGTCAATAAATTGCGGATAAAAATTAATCTCGCGTTTGGTTTGATGTAAAAAACCGCCACAAGTGTAAACGGCGCCGATATATCCGGCCACTCTTAAATCCAAAGCCATCCTTTCCTGTAATAAAGCGCCCATGCCCACAAAAATGATATCAGGATTAGTTTTTACAATTGATTCGATAGTTTCTTCGCGGTGTGTTTTTGAAGAAAAGTAACCATCGTGAAAGCCTGCTATATTCAACCTGGGGAAATTAGTTTTAACCACGGCTACTGTATCTTTTAAACTATCAGCGTCGGTTCCAAGAAAGTACACGCCCAGGTTGCCCTCAATGGCAATATTAAATACGTAAGGTACAACTGACGTCATATCGCACGAAAATCGTTTTATTTTAAAAGCAGCAGCTTTTAATAAATTTAATATGAATACTAACAATATCCCGTCTGGTGCTATAAAGTCAAAGCCTCCAAATAACTCCGCTTCTTTAAAAGCCAGTGTATATGAGTGAGGATTCAAAAAAGTGATCAGCTTTTTTTTTCTTGGGTCAAAATCTTCTAATGTGCAAGGTATTTTTGAAGTGAAAATATTATAGATATCCATCTTTCTCCGGTTGTTGGATTCTGTTATCCAATCTTTATTTCTTTTTAAATCAGCAATGTCTTAATCAAATGCAAAGCCAACTTTGGTCACATGCAAAAACCAAAAAGTCTTTTTTAATCTATTGTAAACCTAACCGCCTCATTTTAAACTTTGAAGCATAAAAAAAACGTCAAACAAAACATCTGCACAACATATACGAATATTAAAATTTTTGTTACATACCTACTTATTTTCCACGCATGTCTATATTTATCGAAAAAGGAATTTTTCTTGCTCTCTTTTCTTCAAATCAATACAGCGTTGTTATAAATAAAGTACAGTTTACACGATAAAGTTTGCTACCAGAATAAACTGAATATCTTAAAAAACCTTTTTGCTGTTTTTTATATTAAGTATTAAAAACCTCGTAAAATTGCCTTATCTTTTTAATAATAGCCTTCTAATAATATCTAACTATAAATATGTCCCTAACATCTGCCACCCAAACCGAACCACTAAAATTAAATCTAATTGAAAAAGCTGCAATCTTAACACGACCAACGGCCTTAGCCACAACTGCGGGCACCGATAATGGTGCGAATAGAAATTATGGCATAATTGACTTTCATACGGATAACGCCGTTAACAAACAACTACAACTTTTGAGTGACAATCACGATATAACTACTATTCCAATTCTTATCACAGCGCTTAACATTGTGCTTCAGCGATATACGGGCCAGCCCAATGTATTATTAGGACAAGCCTGTGTGAAAAACACAATTAACGCAGAAGAAATAGAAGTAGGGCATATCTGGACCGAGTTTGATAGCGATATAACTTTTATCGACCAGTTAAAACAGGTAAACGCCGGCATTTTGAATGAAACAGTTTTTAATAAAATAGATAAAAACGAAATAAATGCAACGGCGTTGGCTAACTCAGGGCTATTTCAGATATTCTTTATCGTTGATACCGGTGGTAGCCAGGATGACTTAGCTTCATCCAATAGCCAGGAAATCGTTGGCCAATTGTTGTCGCAAATTGACGACTTTTATTTTGGCCTATATTTTAAAGAAACCGGTAATCAGTTTACCGCTTCTGTTTTTTTCGACAAAAAGAAGTTTGGCTTTGGCTTTTTTGAACCATTTAACGATAGAATCCTTAACCTTTTAGCCGAAGTTTCAAAAAATCCTACCCTGAGCTTAGGCGCGTATAATATACTTGGCGATATCGAATTGAATGCACTGTTGAACGATTTCAATGATACCACTGTGCCTTACGCCAGTGAAAAAACTTTATTTAACGCCTTTGAAGAACGAGTTATCAAACAGCCTGGGAACGCTGCACTAATTAAGGGTGAAAGGCAAGTAACCTATGACGAATTAAACAAGCAATCCAACCAGCTTGCCCATCTGCTTATTAATGCTGGCATAAATCCGGGCGATAACGTTGGCCTATTGGCCGGAAGGGATTTTGATATGATTAAGGGTATGTTAGGCATACTTAAAGCCGGAGGGGCATATGTACCTATCGATCCTGACTATCCATTGGAGAGACAGGAGTACATTTTCAACCAGTCATCGATCAAAATGGTGGTAGCCGACAAGAATTATCCATTAAAGTCATTAATAAAGACAGAAAATTTTATCCTTATAGATACCGCGGGGGACGCAAAATTAAGCGATACCAATCCAAACCTGGTAATTGATAGCAGGCTACTCGCCTACACCATTTATACATCAGGATCAACAGGCAAACCCAAAGGCGCAATGATCGAGCATCATTCGGCAGTAAACCTGGTATCGTGGGTAAATAAGAAATTTAACGTTAACCCCACCGATAGGCTGCTTTTTATTACATCGATGTGTTTTGACCTATCGGTGTATGATATATTCGGAATGCTGACAGCAGGAGGAGCTTTGGTCATAGCAGAAAAGGACGAGATTCAAAACGTTCAAACACTATCAGAGATGATGCAAAAGTATTCCATTACCTTTTGGGATTCTGTACCTACCACAATGGACTACCTGGCACGGACCCTTGAAAAAGAAAATTCGTCTTACAAATATGCGGGATTAAAGACGGTTTTTATGAGTGGCGATTGGATACCTGTAAATCTTCCGAATAAAATTAAAATTTTTTTTCCGGGTGCCAGGGTGGTGAGTTTAGGCGGCGCAACTGAAGCTACGGTGTGGTCTAACTTTTACATTGTGGATGAGGTTAACCCTTTATGGAACAGTATCCCATATGGCAAACCAATTGACAACAACTTTTTTTACATCCTGAACGATCATTTACAGCCCGTACCCCTGGGAACCGTGGGCGATCTTTTTATTGGCGGAGTGGGCGTAGCCCGCGGTTATGCCAATGACTTTGAAAAAACACAACGATCATTCATCAAAGATCCTTTTCATGCTGGTGCTGGCGGTATGATGTACCGGACTGGCGATTTGGGCCGTATGATGACCGATTATAATATAGAATTTATAGGCCGCAAAGACAACCAGGTAAAAATTCAGGGATTCAGGGTGGAACTGGGCGAGATAGAAAGCGTACTTAACAATAGCGGTTTATTAAGCAGTGCTGTAGTTTTGGCAAAAGCAGATGAACATGGCACCAAACAACTGGTTGCTTATGTAGTATATAACAACAGTGATGAGACCAGCAATGAAGCCTTAACAGCTTATTTAAAGAAAACCCTACCGGATTATATGGTACCTGCTGTTTGGATAAAGCTTGAAAAATTGCCACTTACCGCAAACGGCAAAATTGACAGGCACGCGCTTTTAATCAACGATGATTTTAAACAAGTTAAATCGGATATAGCCGAGCCCGAAACGGAAACCGAAAGGATGCTGCTTAATATTTGGAAAGATTATTTCAAAAAAGGCAACATTGGCGTTACAAACAGTTTTTTTGAAATTGGCGGCCATTCATTAATGGCTGTTCAAATACTGTCAAAACTAAAAAAAGTAACCGGGAAAAATTTTCAAATTTCCATTCTCTACAAATATCCAACGGTAAGGGCTTTATCTAATTTTATTGATCAGGAAACCAGCGATTATAATTTCAAATCATTAGTTGCTATAAAGCCTTCAGGATCAAAACACCCGCTATACATTATTCACGGCGATGGTTTGAATGTACTCAACTTTAGTCATCTTGCTAAGCATGTACACCGCGAACAGCCTGTTTATGGCCTGCAAGCTTTAGGCCTTAATGGAATAGACGAACCAATTGATAGCCTGCCGGTTATTGCATATCACTACATGCAGGAAATTCTTCAACACAATCCACAAGGGCCTTACCTGTTAGCAGGCTATTCATCGGGTGGTTATGTTGCTATGGAAATAAGGAAGCAAATGGCTGCCTTGGGTAAGGACGTTAAAATGCTGATTATTTTTGATACAGATGCAGAAAAAACAGAATATAAGGATTGGTATTCTCTGCTGCCCCAAAAAGCTAAAAGACATTTTCCACGCATGGTACAAGCTTTAAAATTTTCGATAAATCAACTATTTAAAGACAAGAGCATGCAAGGACCTGCCCCTACAGAGCAAAAAAATGACACAAAAGATTTTTACAAATTGGTGCAAAAAATAAAAGGCAAACATATTACGGCTTTCAGGAATTATGTTTTGGAGCCGTTTGATGGTAAACTGTATTTATACCGGGCAAAAATTAGTGTACACTATGTTGAATTTGGAAAGTTTTTGGGTTGGGAAAAGTATGCCGAAAAAGGCGTTGAACTCTTTGAGATTCCGGGCGATCATTTTTCTATGCTCCAGCCGCCTCACGTAGCGATGTTTGGAGATATTTTACAAGGCAATATTAACAACGTAACTGTAGGTACCACGGCAACAACGTA
Organism: Mucilaginibacter sp. P2_A5; assembly: GCF_056404995.1. Lineage (NCBI taxonomy): Bacteria > Pseudomonadati > Bacteroidota > Sphingobacteriia > Sphingobacteriales > Sphingobacteriaceae > Mucilaginibacter > Mucilaginibacter sp. P2_A5. The sequence goes on along the minus strand of NZ_JBFUCY010000001.1, from coordinate 156,336 downwards.
AATAAACAGGCAATTTATTAATGCTAATTTTAATTTCTTTTGGTTGTAGTTTAGTATTTATTGCCCATTGCCGAGCAATGGCATAGATATTGCATGCGCTGTGCCAATAGCATTATTTATTTGACTAGGGTCCGATGCGGACATTTAAGTGGTAATGAAATTAATAGAAATACCAATATACTATGAAAAAAATTACACTTCTAATTCTCGCAGTTACAATAACATTAATGGCATGTAAAAAAGGTGGCCTGTCAGAAAATGCTCCTGCAAACAACGATCCTAATTATGACGCACATAATAATATTTTCAGGGTAAAAGCAAGTTCAACTGCCCGGTTTAAAATAACTATAATTGAATACGACAATGACGGTGTTACACCTTATAATACCCAGTATGCCGAACAGACAACGGCATTTGACTATGGCTTTACGCCGGTAGTGGGCCATAAAATAACAGTGGCAATCCAAAGTGCAAACGGGTTAATTACATCAAACGTAATGTACAAAGGCATCTATCTTGATCCTGTCACCATAAAAACGATGGAAAGTGGTTCGACCGGCAACTTTAGCTATACCGTTCCAAATTAATTCATAGCTTTATGGAAAGCCGTTTTGTTAAAAAAGATTGCGGCATATGTTTTTTGATGCAGAGAGTAATTAAACCACACCAGACATATATCAGTGTATGATTAATGGTTTATACACGTTAACAACGCTATTCTCATTTTTTATTTTAAAAATGGCTTACTGCTGTTCTGCCAAAAACGAGTTAATCATTAATGCACAAATGCAACCGTTAGCAGTTAATGTAAAAGACGCGGGAGCTAAGGGTAATGGAATAAACGATGACACCGAGGCAATACGCGGAGCAATTAAGCTGGCAAAATTAAAAGGAATACCATCGGTTTATTTTCCCGGCGGCAAATATTTGATTAAAGAGCAGGGAGATAAGCCCGGAGTTATCAAACTGTTAAATGGCGTTGGTTTAATTGGAGATGGTACGACAAAAACCCATCTTATTTTATCGGGAGGACGCAATAATCCCAACTCTATATTTTACCAGGCCTGGTGGGAAGAGCCGTCAATAGATAACATAGTTATCGAAGGAATAGATTTTGATGGGAATCTGGCTAAGCAAAAGTTTGATCCGGAGTACCAGTTTTGCCATGCGCTGAGCATAAACAATGGCAAAAATATAGAGGTAAAGAATTGTAAGTTTCAAAATTTCAGGGGGGATGGCCTGCTTTTTGGCGATACTTTTGAACCAACTCTTAACAGCAGGATAGTTACAAACGTTTCCGTTCATCATTGTGTTTTTTTTAACATTTATCGTGAAGGAACCATGTTTTGCTGTGTTAATGGCGCATTATTTTATGACAATACTGTGCATGGTAATGGCTACCTGGTTGGTGGCGTTGACATAGAACGGCATAGCGCCAATGAAACTGTTGTTAATGTATCTGTATACAACAATACATTTAATTTCAGGGATGGCTTTGGTCCCGTTGAACGTGGAAAAATTATCAGGTACCGGCGAGCGGTAACCATAGGCTATTTTTACGACGGGTATAAAAACGGCAGGGTTGATTCTTTAAGTGGCAATCACAACGTTTATAATAATAAAGTATACCAGGGTCAGATTGATTGTTTTGGCCACGTAAATGTTAACATTACAGGGAATATAATAATTAACACTTTTGAAAACCTTAAGGGAGTGCTTCATATTAGCACACCGGCCATTAATGTTTCTGATGCGTGTACAACCACCGGTTTGGCAAATGTTAAAGTTGACGACAACTACATTAAATCAACCATTCCCGGTAATGGTATCGTTTTTTACAAATACAAAAATATTTCGTCGAAGCGTAACATACTGCGGGGAAAAAATTTGGGCGGCGTGATGCTGATTAACTCTGAAGGGAATGTTCAATCAAACATCAGCAAAAAATAGCCCGGCATAATTACACAACAAAATAATTGAAAACAAAGAAAATCAATGAGTTTATTTAAAGCAAAAAGGTTCTTTGTAGCCTTCTCCCTTATCACTTACGCGCTGTCATCATGTCAATCTTATAAAAACGTTCCTTATTACAAGGATCTTGATAAAAAAGAAATTGTGACGGAAAAGATCAGTAATAACCCGGCATACCTTATTCATACCGGCGATATACTGGGCATCAATATAACAAGCAGAAACCCGGAATCTGCAGCGGTTTTTAATTATAACCTTGCCCGTGTAAATGGTAATAGCTACAATACATCTCCAGACAACCCGGTAATAGGCTACATGGTTGACGACAACGGCAATATTCATTTACCCATGGCCGGCGAAATAAAAGCAGTAGGCTTAACTACCACCCAATTAACAGAAAGCCTGGGCAAAACCTTGCTTACCTATTTAAAAGATCCGGTGATAAATGTCAGGATAGTAAACTTTAAAGTATACGTATATGGCGATGTGGCCCGGCCCAACGCTTATACAGTTGTTGATGAGCACGTCACCGTGATACAGGCCCTTACAATGGCCGGGGATTTGAATATTACCGGCGAACGAAAAAAGGTTATATTGATAAGAGTTGAAGGAGGCGAACGTAAATATGTCCCACTTGATCTTACATCAAAAAACATCTATAGTTCACCCTACTTTTACCTCAAAAACAACGATGAAATTTACGTAACACCAGGGCGGGCAAAACTTACAGCTAATGGGTTGCCTGTTTTAGGGATAATTATATCTGCCTTATCTGTTGTTGCCATAGTATTAACGCGTAATTAAATTATATGAGTAACAACGCCGCACAGTTTTTAACCTTCGCTACCGAAAAGGAAAAAAAGTCATCTGTTAGTTTAAGGTCGCTTTTTGCCAAATATGTTTACAATTGGCCGGTAATTTTAGCAACTACCATATTAATGCTTATTATAGCTTTTGTTTACCTGAAAATTGCCCATCCAATTTACCAGGTAAAGGCAACTTTGCTGGTTAATATCCCGAAAGATGCTGATAAACCCGATGCCAACCAATCGGTTTTAGATAAAATAGATTTGCCCAAAACATCAGATGTTGTTGAAAATGAGCTTGCCAAGTTAAAATCGGCCAAACTTATTAACCAGGTTATTAATGATCTTCAGCTTAATGTAAACTATGAGCAAAAAGATGGTTTACTGTATAAAGATATTTATGCTTCTACGCCTTTTAAGTTAGTTTTTATTAGACCTAATGCAGATGCCGATGAGGAAATTAAAATGTCAATCGAGATAAAGGACGACAAAACCTTCCTGATGAAGACTGACGGGGATTACAAACAATATTCCTTTAATGACATTATGCATACCGGAATCGGTAGCTGGAAACTCATTCCAACGGCCAATGTCTCTTCATTTAAAAATAAAACTATCAGGATATCACTGCTCGACGCCGATAAATTAACCGACTATTATCAAAAAAATATAGATGCAAGCCTGGAAGATAAACTGGCCACAGCGGTCGATCTTACTTTTAGCACGACCGACAAGCAAAAAGGAAAGGATATTATTAACCACCTGATCCAGGTTTACAACCTGGATGAAATAGCCGATAAAAATAAAGAAACACAGAACACAATCAGCTTTATTGATCAGCGGCTGGCTTCGTTAACCGGCGAACTAAACGGCGTTGAAAAGAATATTGCCAATTTTAAAAGTTCCAACAGGCTTACAGATATCACCTCTGATGCCAAATTCGAGCTTGAAAAACTTCAAAATAACGATAGCCACCTCAGCGAAATTAACGTTCAGTTAAGTGTTATTAATGGTATTGAGCGGTTTGTAAATTCGCCACATACAGCCGATAAGGCTCCCGCGGTTATAGGCATAAATGATCCCTCACTGGTAAGCTCGGTCGAAAAGCTTTCCCAATTGCAATTGCAGCACGATCAGTTACTAGCCACTACGCCGGAAACCAACCCTGATTTTGAAGAAATCAATGCCCAAATTAAAACAACCAAGGCCGCCATTAAAGAGAATGTAAAAAACATTAAGGCGTCGTTGCTTAATGCCCAAAGTAAACTTCAGGCACAAAGCTCAAGTTCTGAGTCGTCGATATCAAACCTGCCAAGCCAGGAGCGCCAGTTTATCAGCATTAAGCGCCAGCAATCCATCAAAGAAAACCTGTATATATATTTGCTGCAAAAGCGCGAAGAAGTTTCTTTAAGTTACGCAACTACGGTATCAAATTACAAGATACTTGATACCGCCCATACTTTGCCATCAAAATGGCCCAATAAAAAATTAATCTACCTGGTTGCACTGATTTTGGGCATCGTATTGCCCGCAATAGGCATATACGTGGCACATTTATTCCGTGGCGTTATATTGGACCCCACGGACATTGAAAACGCTATAGAACATCCTGTTTTATCAGAAGTGGCTTTGGATAGCGACGCTCCGGGCATAGTGCCCAAAAAGGGCTTGGTAACAGAACAATTCAGAAGCCTGAGAACTAAGTTACATGATCTTTATGACGCTGGTAGGCAGTCGCATGTTACCCTTGTTACGTCAAGCGTTTCTAACGAAGGAAAAAGCTTCATCACAGGTAATCTTGGCGTATCATTGGCCAACACGGGCAAAAAAACGATAATCCTGGAGCTTGATTTAAGGAGGGCGGCAATTAAGGACCTTTTTAAGTTATCAAAAAAACATGCGGGCATTTCAGATTACCTAAATGGTAAAGTCCAGCTTCAAAAAATCATTCAGCCATCAGGCGTCAACCCGGCGCTTGATATAATAAGCAGTGGTTCGTTCATTTCAAATCCAACGGAACTACTTGAAAACGGCAAGTTGGATGAGTTGCTTACCGAATTAAAAAACATTTATAGCAACATCATTATTGATAGTCCGCCAGTGCACCTCGTAGCCGATGCCCACATTATAGCGCGCTTAAGTGATGTTACTTTGTATATAGTGAGGCAGGGCATTACCCGCAAAAGCGAGTTAAAATTCATTAAAGCCCTGGTTAAAGAAAACAAGCTGCCTAATATGCAAATAGTATTTAACGGCGTGAATGTTAAAAAATTTGGTTATGGCTATGAATTTGATAATTCATACTACAAAGCACCCCCGGCAGAGAAGATAATAACATCAGATTAACAAAGCAGGAAATGACCTTAAACAGTTGTTATTATCCGCATTATCGGTTTTAAATGAAAAAATTATTTATCTGTTCTGAATTTTACGCCGGGCTATTGCCGTTTGCAGCCACTATTGTAAATACAATACGCGATGACGATAGTTACGGTATATTTGTTTGTACCGCTAAATGCGATTACCGTAAGGCGCTTACGCCCAATGGCGATAATTATATTTTTTTAGACTTCCCGGAAAGTAAAATTAAAGGCTTGCTGCACAATGTATACCCTAAACTCTTACTAAAAACCATAGATAAAGTTTGTAGGGATAATAATATTGATGTAATCCATTTGTTAACTGAGGATTCTTCGCTCGCTCTTCATGTAAAGCGATTGAAAAAGCTGGCCAAAGTATATTATACTGTACACGACCTTTTTTTTCATGAAAAGGTTTATAAAAATATATTAAGCTGGATTTTGCGTACCGTGTTGGTAAAAATGAGGGTAACCCGGCTTATAAAACAAACAGATAACCTGGTAACCTGTAGTAAATACCAGTATAATTGGATGTTAAAGTCATTTGTTAAAAAAAGTATCTTCTATCACAATTTCCCAACGCTGGTTACCGATATTATTAAAAACGGTGAAATGAAGGTTCCCGAATTAGCTGGTATTGATAATTATATTTTATTTTTTGGCCAGGTAGAACAATATAAAGGAGTTGATATTTTGTATAATGCCTTTATAAACGATACTACCGGTACCTCAAAGCGCCATTTGGTGATAGCCGGCAAAGGACATATTTATTTTGAACGGAATGTTCAAAAAGAATCGAATGTCTTATTCATAAATCGCTATATAGATGATGAGGAAATAAAAAGCTTGTTTACCAACGCCTTTTGCGTGGTGTTTCCTTACATATCCGGTACCCAATCGGGTATCTTATCCCTCCCATATTATTTTAGAGTGCCATCGCTGGTGTCGGATATTTCTTTTTTTAAGGATCTAATAGTCGATAATGTAACCAGTATTAGTTTTAATAACGATGAGCCGGGCTCAATTATTCACAAGATCAATGATCTTGACGCTTCCACGCGCGAAACCCTGAAAACTAATGCTTTTGCCTTTTATCAGCAAATTTATGATCGGGAAGCTTTAAAACAACAGCTACTGAGTGCATATGCAGGCAGTTACAGCACTCATAAGCAACTTATTTAACACAAATGGAGATAATATCAATTACCGAAAACCACCTTGATGACTGTATTAAAATATTTACCGATGCCTACAACTCGCCTCCATGGAATTGCCAATGGACAATTGAAAAGGCGGGTAGGTATCTATCGGAACTTATCCATAATTCCAGTTTTGTTGGGTTTATAATATATGAAAACCAACACCCCGCTGGCGCAGTTTTAGGACATAGAAAAACATGGTGGACGCATGATCAGTTAATGATAGATGAGCTTTTTGTTAGCAATGCTTCCCAAAAAAAAGGCTATGGCAAAAAATTAATGGCGCAATGCGAAGAATATGCTGATAGAAACCAAATCGGGTTGCTGGTGTTGATGACAAACAAATATCTGCCGGTATTTAACTTTTATGAAAGTATTGATTTGCTGGCCGCAGACCAATACGTATTTATGTTTAAACAACTGTAGGCCTTTGTTTCCGAAGTTCAAAATGCCACTATCTATTCTTTACAAGAATAAATAGTGGCAAGTCTGAAACATAATTGATACCTTAAACTAAAGGTGAGTCGCGCGATATCCCCTACTTTGTAGGGGATAAATATTTTGAATTTTAAATACCTGCCGCTTTAAATAAATACTGACGAACAATTAATGCTAACAGTATAGCTAAACTATTTTAGTTACCATTCGAGGCTTTTTTTGTATCAGCCCTGTTTAAATTCAACATTGTTAGTTTGACTAAGATGTTCTAAATCCAGCAGAAACAAGATGCAACTTAAAAGCATAGCTAAATAAGTTTCGTTTGCATACCCTGACTTTTTTGATAGTATTATTTCGTATAGGTTAATATGTTCCGGTTGTAATTTATTGTCCCGGTATTTCTGGCTCTTGGTTTGCCTAGTGTTAAGCAGCATAAAAATAAGCAACGGCGGCGAAAGAATTTAAGTCTCCATGAATATCCCAAGTACTATGGACATATACAATATATTTACTTCCAGGATACCTGCGGACATTGATTATTTTGATCCTCGAAAAAGGAAGCTGATTACTTTTTTAAATCCCCATTCTTATACTTTGGCCTTTAATAACCCGGAATTATTTGAACGTTTTGATGTTATAGCACCAGATGGGATATTATTAGTACTAGCGTTAAACTGGATAAAAGCTGCGGCTTTTAAAATCAAAAGGTTTTCATGTGATATGACCTCTATTGTTCCATTTGTTTTTAAGATTGCACTTGAAAATGAGTTAAGCGTGTTTTTTTTGGGTGCAGATGCTCAAAGCATCGACGAAACTGTAATGGTGTTTAAGTCCAATTATCCCAAGCTAAATATTGCAGGTTATCAGAACGGTTATTTTTCCGGGAGAGAAGAAAGGCAGGAGTTAATTTATAGCCTTGTCTTGTCAAACCCTGATATAATATTTATAGGAATGGGAACAATTTTACAGGAAACAATGGCAGTTGACCTAAGGGGAGCAGGTTATACAGGCGCAATTTATACCTGTGGTGGTTTTTTACATCAAACGAGGAAAGAAATTAACTTTTATCCTGAATTTATCGACAAGCTAAATCTACGATTCTTTTATAGATTGGTTAAGGAGGAAGGCTTTTTTAAACGCAGCATAAGAACCTATCCGGAGTTTTGTTTTTTAATAATTCGAAATTTTTTTAGCTTTAAGTAAAGAAAGCTTTATAGTGATCTCGAACAAATGAATATATTATCGCCATTGTGTTAAAGTGTTACTGATATTAGCAACTTTAAAAATAGTAATAAATACCCCTAGGTTACCGACGATAAAGACAAATAAATGTATTTTTTTTAATTAAATATTAATTCTCCGTTTCCATAATCGACTTTAAAAAATAACACGTTACCAGATAATTATTAAGTAAATGAGAGTTATCGGGCGTTAGTTTAATTAACCAGTTGATTATTTATGGAAATTAATAAATATCAATATTAAAACAATACTTCTCAATACTCATACAGTGACAGTGTTTGCCCAGAGTGTAGATTTATTTCCCATATTCGACGCTGACTTATTTAGAGCTTCGATGTTGAAAAAAATAAAAATTAACCTTTGGTTTATTTCCCTTCTCAGCGGCTGTCTAAAAACGGTTATATAAAGTTGGTGAGTGTTACTTAGATACGATGAAATTGTCCGCGCGCTTCAGTCCGGGCTCTTGATCTCCGTCCTAGCAAATCGCCCGGACGAATACCGAATTCTGTTGTCATCCGAGCCCCTTTACTCACTAAATCCAAGATCCTCGTAAAGATCTCCCACTGGATTTTACTTCCCTTCTGCCTTGTTTGATGCATAGCACTACTTTATGCCTACGGATAGGAAAATCCTGGACGGCTGCTTCAGGCAGAAAGCCTTTCGACTCTAATTGCGCTTTTTGATAACCTGCCGGCGGCAGATTCTTTTCTTCGAGGTAAATATTTAGCTGACCGTTTTCAGCTGGCTTAGCATCAGTCAGTTCAAAATCGTCTAAAAGGCCTTGAGGTAAGATCAGGCGAATCAGCGTTTCGTAAGCATTCGACCAGTTTTTTGTGGTATTGTTGTACATCGCAAAACAATGATTTTTTTCCTTTTCCCCAAAACATTCTGCTCCCAAATGACACCAAAATGCAACAAAAAACCCCTCAAACGTAGCGTTTGAAGGGTTTTAGTGGTGTTTGATACCGTTTTCGTGGAGCCGGAGGGATTCGAACCCTCGTCCAAACATGGTATAAGGTAAGCTTTCTACATGCTTAGCTTCTGTTTAATTGTCGGGAACAGGAAGGTCAGTCGCTTACCTGTACCGTGTTCCGTAGGTGCTTTATCTCGCCCGCTTATCACACCCCAAGCAGGCCAGTTTCATTTGTCGATGCCCCTGATGCCGATCCAATGAAACGCAGAACCGGCGGGACAAAAGCTATGCTAATTCTAAATTAGGCAGCTAAGGCGTAGTTATTTTCGCCATTTGTAAGTTTGAGCGTTCAGATTTAAGCGCTAATTCACCCAACGCGCTGCATGCTTACCTACTTATCTCCATCCTGTCAATTCCGGTCGACCCCATTTTTTTGAGTTCGCAATTTGCCGGTGGGCAGTTTGCAGTTAAGGGTACAAATGTAGTTAAAAAGTTGGCAGTTTTAAGTTAGCAGTTTGCAATATTTATATACTCATTGCTATTTTTTGCACACAAATCAACCACTATAAACTACACGCTCGCCATTTACAGTTGCAAAACGCTTATTCACCGCAATATTGATTCCGTTTAGCATGGCGCTTTCAACGTTGGCGCCTATCCTGGCAAAACCAAACAGCTTCGCCCCTTCCCTTACCAGGTCGGCCCGGGCCAGGCTTACCTGGTTATGAAGAATTTCGCGGATAGCGTTTGCTACCTCTTCGGGCGGCAGGTCATCAGCATCCCGTTTATCGGCATCGGTTTTGGCTATACGGTAGATGCTATAGTTTTCGGGACTTTGGTCTGCTTTCCAGAAATAAACATTGCCCCCTGCCGTTTTGGTTTGGGTGAGGTTCATCTGGTCAAATACCCCATCAAGGTGATTAACAAACCGCGCCGTTACCCGGCTAATTCCCCACGCTGCCAGAACCCGCCTGATGAGCAGATCCTTGCTTATCGGCGATTCAGTTTGCAGCACATTAAATACCTGCGCTTTGAGCTTGCCACGATTATGCTGCATAATAAAATCATCGGCCGTTAGGGTATGAACAGTATCTAAGTGGCTAACCTCGTATTCCTCGGCAACTTTTAAAATAGCCGGGGTTGCCGGCCGGGCTTGCGTTTCCGCAACAGCCTGGTTAAACGATGGTTTGTTGTTTAAATCTTCGGGGCGCGGTGGTACCGGCTTAGCTTTTTCCGTTACAGCCGGTTCGGCAGCTTTCTTTTTACTTTCTTCTGCCTTGGTAACCGCGTCCATTATGCCGCTGATAACCTTGTCCGGCTTCTCCCACCATTCTGTCGACCAGATCTTGTGCACATTCCATCCCAACGACTTTAACACATCAACCTGCACTATCTCCCTATCGCGCGAGGTGGTTGCCGCATGATAGTTTTTCCCATCGGTTAACACGCCCAAAATATAAGCCGATGGATTTTCCTTATCCACAATCCCAAGGTCAATCCTGAAATCAGAACAACCTATCTGGCTGTGTACTTCATAACCCTGTTTACGAACCGATTCGGCGATGCTTATTTCAAAGCCTCCGTCTTCTTTTTGTTTAACCGATGCACGCGGAGGCAAAGCGGTTTTTCCTTTTTCAGCATAAGCTAAAAAGGCTTTTAACCCTGCTACTCCTTCAGACGATGTGCGGTTAAGATCTATCTGGTCTGATCTTAAGGTAGAAAACACCTTCATCTCGTACCTTGCCCTTGATACGGCTACATTCAGCCTCCTCCAGCCCCCATCGCGGTTAACAGGACCAAAGTTTAGGCTTACCTTACCTCGTTCATCCGGGCCGTAGCCGATGGAGAACAGGATTACATCGCGTTCGTCGCCCTGCACATTTTCAAGGTTCTTAATAAATAATGGCTCGCCGGTCTCCAGGGCAATTTTTTCCAGATCGGGCCGCAGCGCAAATACTTCGGTAAGCATATCGTCAATCAACAGTTGCTGCACCGAACTAAAAGTTACAATACCAATGCTCCTTTCGGCCTGCAACGGATCGGATAATCGCTTAATTACCTCATCAATAATTGCTTTGGCTTCGTACTTATTCTGCCTGCTTTTTCCTTTATCATAATGCCCATCTACCGGCACAAAACTTACTTTGCTGGTAATATCATCTGTTGATGGAAAGGTAAGCAGCTTATTATCATAATATTTAGCGTTGCTAAACGCAATTAAACTTTCGTGCTTACTCCTATAGTGCCACAACAAGTGTTGCGATGGCATCGATAGCGCAAGGCAATCGTCCAAAATGCTTTCCAGGTCTTCCTTCTCCACATTGTCCTCATCAAAATTATTGGTAGCAAAAAAACTGGTTGGCGGCATTTGTTTCGGGTCGCCAACTACTATTACATTGGTACCGCGGGCAATGGCCCCTACTGCTTCACAGGTTGGTAACTGAGATGCTTCATCAAATATCACCAGATCAAACTTAGGGTTTCCTGCATCAAAATACTGGGCTACCGATATGGGGCTCATGAGCATACATGGCGCCAGGCGGTGCAGCAAATTAGGAATGCCATCAAATATCTTGCGGATAGACATAGCCCTCCCGTTATTCCTGATCACCCGCTGCAACATACCAATTTCCGAACTTTGTGAAGCCTCCTGTGTAAACAAGGGAATCCTTGCTGCCAGCCTTGCATATAACTCCTGCCTGGTAAGCATTTCAAACTTGCTGCTCACCTCGCGAAGCTTCCTTATTTTTTCGCCAAACAGGCCACTGTTAAAACTGGCAAGCTCCGGGTGCAGGCTTAATATATATTCGGCTGCCGAGCGGTAAAATCCTTTCTGAAATTGCCTCACCAGGTCGGCGTTCGTTATATTACCTTTTTCGTAGGCATCAAGTAGCGGGTCTAATCCGGCGATCACCGCTTTATCCCTGGTTAGCGTCCAGTTATGCCAGTCCTTCAATTCATCAAGATGTTGTACCCACTTAACGGCCTCATCAATCAGGTCGGCCGTATAGTCCCCGATACCAACAGGCAACGCGGCAAAGTTTATACCTAACAGTTGTTGAATTTGCCCTTCGGTAGTGGCTACCTGTTGTTCCGTAGCCAGCAAGCCGCTTAATGTGCTTGTGTTTGATATGATAAACGCCCTGCTGCCTTCGGTAAACTCGCGCGATAATGTCGCCCGCCATTCCCTTAACTGGGTGGCACCTACAAGCGTTCCTGCGGCGCGGTTAATATTGATAACGGCATCGCTTATAAGGATTAACGCGTCCCAGTCGGGATCGCCATTTTTCCATAAAAAGCCGAGCAGGCCGGGTAAAAAAGAGGCTTTGTCAATCACATCCTGCTCGGCCCGGAAGGCTATCACCTGCTGCAAGTCCTGGGCTATAGCCGATTTATCAATTTGCCCTGTGGCCGAAAGCACACGCATGTTTTTTGCAATTGCCCGCTGGCCCAGCCACCGTGGTAAAAACCATTTAGCGTCGGCAATATTCCACTCAGATAAAATTCTTTGAGCAGGTACATCCAAAACTTCTTTTTGGTACCGGCCAAGCAAGGCCGAACGTAGTTTATCGCGCTGTTGCCCGTGGGCCGCAACGCCTGCCACCTGGGCAAAGGTTTGTTCCGGGAAATCGGCCTGCAGCAATGATGCCGGGATATCGGGTAAGTCGAGCAGTAAGCTTACCAGGGTATGTAACGATTGCTGCTGTTCCTTGCTTTTAACCAACCCGTTTATTTTCAGCAACCTGCTTACACCAACAAGCTGGCTTTGGTATTTGCTTAAATGGTCAAGCAATTGTTCTATCAATTGGCCGGCGTCTTGCTTAACCTGGTTATTATACTGCTGCAAACGCATGTATTGCAGGGGATGGTTGGCCGGCTGGCCTATCAGCGCGCCGGCTACCTGTAATTCTTCGGCCACATCGTGCCACGCTGTTAGCTTTGCAGGGCTTAGCTGCGCTATCGCGCCCGCTGCGAAATATACCTTATCCTCCCCTTTTTCAAAACGGCTGTAGCTGCTAAACAGATCAAACAACGAATACCCGAACGGGTATTTTTTATGCAGCACTTCAACATAGGTATTCAACTCATTTCGCAGGGCAAACAGGCGGTCGGCCTCATCGCGGTGACTTTCAGGGGCGGCTTTGCGGGCTACCTCGGTTGCTGCTTTCAACTGCTCCAACACCGCTGTTTTTTTTGATTTGTTGGAATGCAACTCGAGGCAAAAATCGCCTATGCCTATTGATTCCAACCTGTCCTCTACCACCTCAAGCGCTGCTTTTTTTGCCGCTACAAAAAGCACCCGCTTACCTGCATATAAGGCATTGGCTATAATATTGGTAATAGTTTGCGATTTGCCGGTGCCCGGCGGCCCGTGCAGCACAAAACTTTTTTCTTGTCCCGAACTAACTATCGCCTGCAACTGAGATGAATCTGTACTGATAGGCAGCGCGATATTTGCCGGGTGCAGCTGGCTATCCTGTATCAGCGATACATCGGCATTTTCCTGCGCCTGCCACTCCAGCTTACCAGATACCAGGCTGGCTACCACCTTATTGCGATAAAGGTGTTCGGCATTGTTATGAATATCGTTCCAGAGGATAAACTTACTGAACGAGAAGGTTCCCAACACCGCCTGCTCCTCCACATCCCACCTTGATTTGGCCATAATAGCCTGCCGTACAATGTTAAATATCAGTTTTACATCTACCCCACTTTCGTCTTTAGGCAAAGTATCCAGGCCGCCTATGGTGATGCCAAAGTCCTGCCTTATCATCTCCAGCAAGGTAATGTTCACCATGGTTTCCTCGTCCCGGCTGCGAATTACATAGCCTTTTTGAGCCGATTTACGGATGATCTCGACAGGCACCAGCAACACAGGCGCATACCTTGGGCGTTCGCTGGCATCAGTTTCATACCATCTTAACAAACCCAAGCCGATGTAAAGGGTGTTGGCGCCATTCTCTTCAATTGATATTCGCGAGGCACGGAACAAACTGGTAAGCCCGTTGGTTAGCTCCGGCTCGGGCAAAAAGCTGCGGATGCGTTTTTGACTTAGCTCGTGCTGTATCAGCTCGGCAATCGGGTCCGATTGATGCAGTGCCTGGTACATACCGGCATCGCGCAGCGAATTGTCCCAATCGGCCGGCCTTGGCAACACCTGGAATTCCTGCCCATCGGCCAGGGCATCTTCCAGTTTACCTACGTTTACGGTCATAAACTGTACTACGCTTTTGGTTATGCGGATATTGAGCAGGCTGTTACGCAACGTAAGGTCGAGTAATTTACGTTCCCAGAGGCGTTGCTTGGAAATCTCGATATGATCAACATTTTTTAGCTTTTGCCCGGCGTAAATTTCGTCGGGCAGGGCGTTGGCCCGCTCCTGGCGGCTTTCTTCAATAATCTCCCAGCCTGCAGCGGTTTGTACCCGCAGTGGTAATGGCCTTATCCCGCTGAACCGGGCGCGTTTTACATCTATAAACAATATAAACTCATTGCCATTCAGCATTTTTTGTCCGGCCGATGCTGCTGCCGAATCAAATGAGGTATTGTTGCCCGCGTTCATACAGGTAGCTTCCACAATGGCTATTTCGCTAATGCCATCCGCGGTACGTTTGGTAATAAGCGATGGATCATCATTCACCGCATCGGCAAATGATTCGTCAACCAGCCAGCCGCCGGCAAAGGCGTGCCCTTTCACTATGATAATAATCGGGTGAATACCCACAGCCTCCATACAGGCGGCGTATAACAACGATAGGTCGAGGCAATTGGCCAGCCTGTTGGCAAATATGGCATCACAAAGCCGGATGCGCTGGCCGCTTTCTTCAAAGCTGGCAGGTACAGAACAGTATATCAGTTGCTGCTCGGCAATGGCCTCGTAAATGGCGGCCATTTGCTTACGTACCCTATCGGGACTACGGCTTTGGTAATCATCAAATGATGGGTTATCCGTCCAACTTTGCAAAATGGCAGATGCCCGGCGAAGGATTTTTGGGATTTCCGGGTGATTGGGTGTTACAAAAGCTGCCAGCATCTCGGGCAACAAGCCCAGGCCGTTCCATTGGTCGTAAGCAAGCAGTTCTATCTGGCGATTTTCTGATATTAGCAGTTCATCACCATTACGAATGATGATATTTATAGTACCTGATACCTTCTCGGTTAATTCGGCCAGGTATTGGGCTGATAAGTTGAGCTGTATAGCACCTGTTTCAAACGCATCCCCTTGTTTTACATACCCGTAAAGCCTTTTCCATGAAGGTGCAAATGCAGGTTCAACGGTAATTTCAACCTCGAGGGCATTCCAATCGGCACCGGTAGTGTTGTTAATTACCAGCGACCGGATTACCGGCACATGGTTTTGTTGAAGTGCGAAATTGATTACAGGGGTATATGTAAGGTTGATATCTGTTGCTGTTAAAATACGCGTGCTCATATTAGTTGAAAAGATAGAAATTTATTTTTATCTGCCCGGTATTAAACGCTGCGAATGTGTTTTTTTAATATACACAACTAAAATATGGGCATTGGGGTTGATAGAAATAGCCCCTTCTAAATCTCCCCCGGTTGGGGAGGCTTAATTATATTCCTCTGAGTCTGCCCGAACAAGTTGTCTTGTATACACGAGCATTATTAAAAAAAAGTTGTCATTTCGAAACGAGGTACGAGTGAGAAATCTTGTACGCCCTGCTTCACGATTAGCTCGCTAGGAATGCAGGACGTACAAGTTCTCCTCACGCCAGCGTTCAAGCCCCTCCCATGTTCGTTTGAAATGACATTTTTTTCTTACCGATACACTTCTACAAAACCCTGTACACACCGTAACCTGCCGTTGAGCATTTAGGTGCACCTTAAATTTTACATTTCTTAAAAAGCAACCATTTACCTCTTTTTAGAGTAATGACTAATAAAATCAACTATATCTTAAATTAAAACCTATGAAAAATTACAAGTTACCTCATGCAATTATTGCAGTGTTTGTAAGCATTGTGCTGTTGGGCACCTCATGCAGTAAAAGTTCAAACCGCATTATACCAACGCCGCAGCTTACCGGAGTTGTGCTAACCGATAACGCCACCTTCGGCAAAGTAATTACAGATAATAACGGATTCTCGCTTTATTTTTTCGCTAAAGATGTAAGCGGCACATCGGCATGTGTTGACGGTTGCGCTACTACCTGGCCCGTATTTTACAAAGCAGGCCTCACTATCGGCGCCGGCTTAACATCGTCAGACTTTGGGGTGATTAACCGGCCTGATGGCAGTAAGCAAAGTACATTTAAAGGCTGGCCTTTATACTATTACAGCAAAGACGTTAAAGCCGGCGATACTAATGGCGATAAGGTTGCCAATCTTTGGGCAATGGCAAAAGCCGACTACACCGTAATGTTTGGTAATGCACAGCTAATTGGCCTAGATAAAGTGCAATACAACGACCAGGGTATAGCCGGTACAGGATCGTCGCAATTTATAACCGACGACAGGGGGCTTACACTTTACATGTTTAGCAAGGATGCATCAGGCAAAAACAACTTTACCAAACCCGATTTCAGCAACAACGCCGCGTGGCCTATTTATGAGGTTACAGGAGTCGCCAGCATCCCTTCAATTTTTGATAAAACGCAGTTTACCACTATTGACGTATTCGGAAAAACGCAGCTTGTTTACAAAGGGCATCCGCTATACCATTTTGGACAGGATGCCGCAACCCGGGGCAATACCAACGGGGTAAGCTTTCCTGTACCAGGTAGTGCCATCTGGAAGGTGACCAACAGTACAACGGTAGCTTTATAAATTGATGAAGCCCCTTTTAACCGGGCGGGTGATAAATATCACCCGCCCGGTTTTATATTCCCCTGGTTAATTACAGTTTCAACTCGCCCCAGCCTTGCCGGTAAGTACGGCGAATGTATTGGTTAGCAGGCTCAAAGTTGGTTACGCGCATGTTTTCGCCATCCCAATTTAAGCCGGTGTACCTGCCACTGAATTTGTAGCCATCCATGTTTCCATAAACCGGGTCGTTTCGTTTTATCTTTTCGCGCAGGTTAAAGGTACGTAGCAGCAGGTTGCCCATTAATACGGTTTCGGTCAACGGCCCCGCGTAACCCACAAATGGCGAATCGACTTCCATTTTGCCATAACCTGCTATACTGGCATCAACCCATTGCCACCAATGACCATCCATACCGCCGGCAACACGCGGGTATTTTTCGGGTACGATTACATCCTTGTTTAACGCCAGCGGCAACAGGCGTGGGTGGCTTCCGCCCCACCCGCAGGAAACTTTTCCTTTGGTGCCTATAAATAATGTACAGCCTTCAAAATCATTTTCGCCGGGGAAATCGCCCAGCGCTTCATTCATGTTTAAAGCAGGGTCAAGCTCGTTAAGGCGTTCGGGTGTTATACCGCCATCCATCCAATACAGATCGAGGTTTTTACCATTTTGCTGCTTAAATTTAAACTTAATAGAACTGGATACCGGCCCGCTTTCGGGATAAATACCTTCTTTAAAAATGCCGCTGTAAACGGTGCTGGCACTGCCCGAAACTTCGGTTGGGTAACCCAGGCCAAGCAGTTTAAAAGGCGGCCCCATAATGTGGCAGCCCATATCGCCCAGCGCGCCGGTGCCAAACTCCCACCAGCCACGCCAGTTAAAGGGCACCAGGTTATCAATGTAGTTGGTTTGCTTTGCAGTACCCAGCCACAGGTCCCATTTGAGTTCTTTAGGAATTGGCGGACTTGTTTTTGGCCAGGAAATACCCTGCGGCCAAACCGGCCTGTCGGTCCAGCAGTAAACTTTTTCAATATCGCCTATGAGGCCGGCTTCAAACCATTCGCGCATGGTGCGCATGCCATCGCAGGATGCACCCTGGTCGCCCATTTGGGTTACCACCTGGTATTTTTCGGATGCCTGGGTTAGTATGCGGGCTTCGTAAATGTCGTGCGTTAAAGGCTTTTGCAGGTACAGATGCTTTTTGAGCTGCATAGCGCTCAAGCCAACCAAAGCGTGGTTATGATCGGGTATGGCAACGGTTACAGCATCAAAGTTTTTATGCTGTTTATCAAATAGCTCGCGCCAATCATGATAATAAGGCGCCTTTGGAAACTCCTTGCGGCGCGGCGCGGCCTGCCTGTCGTCAACATCGCATAAAAAGGCTATAACGGCATTCTTTTTCGGCGTGGTAGCAAAATGTTTAATATCGTTCTCAGCCTCGCCGCCGCAGCCTATCGCGGCAATATACAGTTTATCGCTTGGCGCGGTGTAACCTTTGCCACCCAGCACAAAACGGGGTACAATGTAAAAACCAGCCGTAGCTATAGCGGCTTTTATTATAAAGTCGGCCCGGCTTATGCCATTGTTACTTTTTGTTTCATCCAATTGCTCCATGGTTATTACTTATGCAATGGTTTAACAGCTACTTCCTTAAAAAATACAACATCGTCATCGCCATGGTTTTGCAAGCCTATATAGCCTTCATTAGGACGAGTGCCGCGGAACGGTTCAAAATCAAATTTGCGGGCCGGTGTCGGGTCTCCCTCCTTATAGTCGGTTACTTTTTGGCCGTTAACAACAACTATAGTTCGCGGGCCATCCAATGTAATTTCCATCGTATTCCACTGCGGGCCGGGCTTGCCGGGTTTGGCCAATGGTTTGGTGAGTGAGTACAATGTACCTGTTATGTGGTAATCATCCTCTTTTGATGTTTCGGGATGGTTATCTATCTGCACTTCATATCCATAAAATACAGGCATCCATTCTTCGCGCGGCTCAATCGGGATGCGGATGAACACGCCCGCATTACTGTTAAACTTTTGCATTTTGTAAACTACCCGGATAGTGCAGTTGCTGAATTTTTCCTTCGTCCAGTATAATAAGCCCATGCCGCCGTGGCTGCCGGTTAAGCCATCCTTTACATAGCGGCTGCCTTTGCCAACCTGTTTCCAGCCGTTAAGGTCTTTACCGTTAAAAAGCTGTCGCCAGCCATCCTTATTTTGCGCTTTGGCATCTGTTGAAAATAAAATAACAAGTGATAAACAGGCCGCCAGGCCTTGTTGAAAATGCTTTTTGATCATGGCAGACAGGAATTAAATAGTTTGTAACTGGTTATACTAATGTAGAAATATTTATTTGAAAGATGCAAGGGCATACACCCAAAGGCCAGGCAACCGGCGACTGCGAATAACCTAATTTTTACTACCCTGTTTATGATATGTATTCCTATATTTAGGATATAAAAATTACTATGCCTAAATCTACATTTACAAGCAAAGCAAATATATCCTTAGCCGCAATTATTATAGCCATCGCGGGTATTGTTGCCGATAGTTTCGCTTATCGTCGATCCTATGTTTTTAATTTGATTAAAAGCATAGCGTCGTCTATCCAGTTTAACTGGGTACTTGATCGCCATGCGATTAATCATGAAGATAATTACATTAACTTATTTTTTTACGTCATGTTATTGACAGGCGGTGGATTATATTACGCTTCAAATCAAAAAGAAACCCGGCTTGTTAGATTTGGGTTTTCTGTCGTGTTTTGTAACAAGTTGGTCTTAACTGCATTTGCTATACTAAATTACGGGTTAACCTATCAATTATATTCCCGGGACGAAAGCGTGCTGGCAAGGCTGTGTTACTTTAGCCTGTTTTTGTCATTTCAGTTCGGCGTTATGTGGCTTAGCTATATAATTTTGCGCTTTTTGAGGAATACAAAGGAACCCGGAACCGAATTAATCGGCTATGGCGAAAATATTGTGCTTAGTTACCATTACCCAAAAAAAAGGGAGCGGCTTTTCCATTTCGTGATTGATAACCTGATAATCATATTATTATATACAACGCTGTATGACCGACTCGAAAACTTTTCGATGTACCCGAGGGGTGAAGGAATTTTATGGTTTTTAGTTAAATATGCCTTTAACCCGTTTTTTTCATATGTCGTGTTAAGGTTTTCGTATTATTTTATTTTTGAGCGAACATTTGGTTCCACGCCGGGAAAAATGCTTGCCGAAAATTTAGTGGTGACGGAAGATGGAGAAAAGCCCGACACATCCCATATCCTGAAACGAACGTTTTCCAGGTTTATCCCATTTGATACTTTTTCCTTTTTAACTGGTAACAACTGGCATGATAACTTAACCTACACTACTGTAATGGCCGAAAAACCATCCGGAATCAAGGGCGACAGGTATTTTGCTATTATACCTATAACGATGGCTGTAGTTGCTATTTATTATTTTGGTACCAACTTTTATTCAGCTTATAGAGACGATAGATTCAAACAGGAAAATGTCAAATACAAAACTCTTGAAATTAATGACCAGCTAAGCCATTTAAGCGATCAGAATTATTTGGAATTAACAGATAAAAACCAATATCAGCCGTATGGCAACTTTTATCTGAAAGTGCAAAGTGTTAGTAACGATGAAGTAACATTGGTTGAAATAAACTTGCAAAAGGAAATTTCCGAAACTGTGATAGACGCCGGGAACTATTACCTTGCCCATAAAGATTCACTTAAACAGATAAAGCTTACTAAAAAGCAGTTATACGAAGCCATGATAGTAGATGAATATGCTGATGATAACTCATCCGTAATAAAAATCAATGGTTTAAGTATGGTTATAAAAACGATTTATACGCGCGGGCAGCCTGCCATCGGCCTGAGCAATTCTGACGGTTATGGGAGTAGTTATGTATCCATGGGTTTGGTTAATAACGGCTGGCGTGGCAGACTGACTAATATTGAAGTAATTGATGGCGGAATTACGTTTAAAGACAGTACACCCATCGAACTCGCTGCCGCTACCCAACGAGGCCTGCAAAACTCAATTCGGCTTGAAGGATCGGTTAACGGTAGCAATAACGACTTTAAGGTAAATATTACCGTGACCGATAGCGTTGGAAATAACAAACAGGTTTACCAGCTGACAGGCAACACCGGCAATAGTAAAAACCGGGGTATGAGAAAGTTATAGTTTCTGAATATTCCGCTTTCAAGCAGGACTTATGTAGTGAAATAACGTTTAATTTGTAACTAACAGGCAACGTTTTATCAATATATTTAATTCCCCGATGGCATATCAAGAGGCAAGCCCTCTTTTAATGGAACGCCAAAGTCGGGCGAGCCATCTTTTTTCCAGCCAAATTTTTGCGCCCGGGGCGACCGGTCATTACCACAGCCCTGGCCTGGTTTGGAGTTGGCGTGGTACAATATCCAATCCTCCGTTCCATCAGGCGATTTAAAGAATGAATTATGGCCGGGTGCATAAACGCCGTTTTCCGGCGATTGCTTAAATACGGGTTGGGCCGATTTTGTCCATGACGAGGGATCCATCAAATTACCGTTTTTTGAAGCTGTAAGCATGCCAAGGGCATAATAATCCGTCCAGCAGCCACTTGCCGAGTATACCAGGAATAGTTTATCGTTATGTTTCAAAATCTCGGGGCCTTCGTTCACGTTAACATGCGGCGGGTTTGATTGCGCGCCCAGGTCGCCATACTTTTCCCAGTCAAACTCAGGGCTTGATATTTTTACCCGCGGGCCGTCAATGGTGCAGGCATCTTTCATTTTGGCTATGTAGATGTTTTGCTGCACGTTAACATTGCCTTCCCAGCCCGCCCAAAGCATGTATAACTGTCCCTTGTTTTCAAATACCGATACATCAATGGCCCATTTGTTGGTGCTGTCGCCTACTTTTCCTTTAAATTCCCAGGTGCCTTCTGTTGGGTCGGCAGTGGGGTTTTCAAGTACATAAATCCGATGGTTGTTGTTATTGCCATCATCGGCAGCAAAATACATGTACCACTTACCTTTTATAAAATGAAGCTCGGGCGCCCAAAGTTCCTTTGAGTAGCTGGTACCCACCGGCGGCGCCCAGATTGTTTTTTTGACGGCTGTTTTCAGTTGCGTGATATCTTTAGTTTTCCAGATAGCCAGGTGATTCCCTGTTGAATTGGTATAATAATAAAAACCATCTTTGTAAATAACCCAGGGATCGGCCCCGGAAGGCAGTAAGGGATTAGTAAAAGTTTTTTGCTGGGCAAAGCCCGATTGGGCCACAACCATTAAAGCGAGACATATTTTTATAATGTTTTTCATGCCCTAATATAGGACACAATCGTTTATATCTATAACCGTCTTCTTTCATCCTTTGATGCATTGTCATCTTTCCGTTGAGTTTTGTTTTTTGAGCCAAATGAGCGATAATAGGTAAGCTTGATGATCGGAAAACTTCTTGATTCGCCATTGTACCGTACCCATACCTGCGAATTAAAAGCGTCGCGGGTAAGGTGGCCGATATAAGCGTAATAGCTTGCCGACGACAACAAATCGGTAAATGATAGCTGGAAACTGCCTTTATTATTATCCAACTCCTTTTTTATCCCCAGGTTCAGCATCCTGTTTCCGTTGCTTCTTGAGGTAGCATAATACGCCGCTGAATAGGCATAACCGGAAACCTCCACCGAGATGCTCTTGGGAAGTTTAAATGTTTCGCTAAAATCAACCGATCCGGCAAAGTATGATTTGATAAAAGTTTGCGGCGTATAGTCCACTTTGTATTGCCGCCAGCCGCCAACAAAGCCATAACGCCCCTCCCACCAGCTTGTTATTTTTACCGGGATGCTTGTTTGCAGGGTGATGTTATTTTGATAAGGTGCGTTTTGCGGGGCAAGGTAAACCAGCCCTTTAGATGGCCCGGTAGAAATCTGTGTTTGTAATATCACATCTTTATCGCGGCTGAATAAAATCGAAAACAGGTAATCGTGGTAATTATAAGCCAGTTTAATATTATCGGTAATGGTAGGTTTTAACGCAGGGTTGCCTGTAAAAACAGATACCGGGTCATTATAGGTTACGTAGGAAGCCAGGTCGCTGTACGATGGGCGGCTTACGCGTTTGGTATAGGATAACTGCAACTGGGAATGGTCATTAAGTTTCCGAGTCAGAAACACACTCGGGAACAGTTTCTTCAATTTCCTGTCGATGTTATATTGCGCGTTGCTGGCGTTATCCGTACTGTTGTGCGAATACTCGTAGCGTGCACCTATAACCAGGCTGGTCGCGGTATCCAATTTTGCATTTAAAGTTGCATACCCGGCGCCAATCACCTCCTTTGTAACCAGGTTATTGGATACCCCTACACTGCTTAGTACCCATTGGCCGTTTTGCATGTTTTCAATTCCTGATGTGCTGTTGCTGCGGGTGAAAGTGCCTTTTGCACCCGCTTCTAATTTTAGTCTGGAGGTTATTTGTTTTGAATAATCCGCTTTAAGTACCGATACTTTTATAGCGGTACTGGCCAGGTCGCGCTGGCGGGGGGCATACAGGCTGTCGCCGGCTCCGGCCAGGTTACCATAATTATCAACAAAGGTGCTTTCAACATTTGTTTGCCCGTTGTTTTTGTAATAAATATAATCCGCATCAAAATTGATTTTTTCGCCTTTACTTAGTTCCCGTTCCAGGTAAATGGAGCCAATGGTATTGTAAGTGCGATTAATGCCATCGAGGTAGGAATTGAACAGCAAAACAGAATCGGGCTTAAGGGCATAATGGCCATGGTTGTAATTATTGTTGTGGTTACTCCCGGCCGCAAAATAGATACTGGCGCCAACGGTTGTCTTTTGATTGGGCCGGATATCGGCACCAATTTCAGCATCCTGGTATTTGGCTATTGGTTTGGCAAGCCCTGTATACATAAACTCGGTTTGCCCACCTATGGCTGGTACAATTTCCGTTCCACCTGCAAACAACTCACTATGGCCACGATCATGAGCATACGAATAAGAAGCCCGCAGGCCCACCTTACCGGTATTGTGGTTGATTGAGATATTTGCTGATCCCTTTTCGCCCCGGCCATATCCCGCCGTTACGGTAGCAGATCCGTTTGTACCCTGCTGTTTATTTTTTTTGGTGACGATGTTAATAAGCCCGGCATTGCCGTCAGCATCGTACTTGGCCGGCGGGGTATTTAACAATTCTATTTTTTCAATATCATCGGCGCTTATGCCGTTTAGCAAAGTAAGCACCTGCGGAATGGACATCCGCATCATCTTACCATCCAGCATAACCATTACTCCGCCCTTCCCGTTCAGCGTGATACTGGTATTTTGGGGGTTGATAATTACCCCGGGCGAGCGCTGCAATACCTGCAAAACCGAACTGCCTTTTGTTAGTATACTGCTTTGAACGTTTACTACCATCCCACCAGGCTCCTGCTGTACCAAAGGCTTATCGGCCCGGATCATAACTTCGGCCAACTGCTTGGAGGCTGCTTTTAACCCGGTAACGCCAAGGTCTTTTGACGGCCTTGCACCAGTGAGCTCGAATACGGGCGACGACCAGGCTTCGTGAGCCATATCGCTTACTTTAATCATGTACCTGCCCCGGGTAACCGGTTCAAACCTGAAAGCACCTTTATCATCGGTAAGCGCCGATTTTATCAGCGCGTTATCGGTACTATCAAATAATATTACCGTTGCAAATGAAACAGGTTGCCCGGTGGCATCCACAAATTTTCCTGATACCTGGGCAAACGATGCCTGGCAAAGAAACGTTAGTAAGCTGATGATTAAGTATTTCATAGGTCAATTACAAAAGGTTGTATGACCAAAAGAATACAAACCAACTACCGCACAGAAATCCGATTGACAAGCGTACTGCCCCGGTTGATGAAATACATTAAAAGTGCCAAAGTTTATTAAAACAGTCCGTATTTATTACAATTTACCGGTTATACACCAACAGGTGCATTTGGTCAATTAATTAAGGCCGTTGAGATTGCGGCCATTAAAAAATAAATCAATTAGCTGTATCTTTAGCTATGCCTCAAATTCAATCCAAACAAAACTGGCTAATCAGGTATAAATTGTATCACCTCCCCTTTTGGTTTTTATACAATTACCTGTGGTGGGTATTTTCCCAGGGCGATCCTATTGGCGTTGCGCGCAGCATCTTTTTCTCTCCCTACACGGTAAAGTTTAGTTTTTACCTGATATTCCAGGCTTTGGCGGCGTATTTTAATCTGTATTTTTTGATGCCACGTTATATGGAAAAGGGCAAATTTGCGCAATACATAACTTACGAGTTATTAACCATCATCATCGCTGCCATGCTGATTGTTCCGGGTTATTTTTTAAGCGCCATCCTATCGGGCAAAACAATGGATGATTTGTATGGTAGCGGGCCGCATAACTTTTTCACCCTTTTCCTGGCCAATCCGCTGCCATCAATAGTGGCCAGCAGCACCCTTGCCATGAGTATTAAGCTTACTAAAACCTGGGCACAAACGCAAAAAAGGCAACAAATGCTGGAAAAAGAGAAGCTGGAAACCGAGCTTAAATTTTTAAAATATCAGTTTAACCCCCACTTTTTGTTTAACAGTATCAATTCCATATTTTTTCTGATCCACAAAAACCCTGATATGGCATCCGCTTCGCTGGCCAAATTCTCTGAATTGTTGCGGCACCAGCTTTATGAATGCAACGATCAGCAAATCCCCCTTCAAAAAGAAATAGCCTATCTTGAAAATTTTATAGAACTGGAAAAGCTGAGACATGATACCGAAGTTGAAGCCGATATCCGGCTAACATCCCCGCTTTCCGGCCGCCTGGGTATTGCCCCTTTTATTTTAATGACTTTTGTAGAAAACGCATTCAAGCACGTATCGGCCCATGTAAATGGCAGCAATTGGATCAGCATAAAACTTGAACTGGAAGGGCAGCGGCTTAGCTTGTTTGTAAGCAACAGTACAGCCCCTGGCGAGGCTAACCAAGCGGTAAAATATGGCGGTATAGGGTTGGCCAACGTTAAACGAAGGCTCGATTTGATGTACCCCGGCATTTATGAATTGGATATTGACAGCCAACCCGATACTTTTACGGTAAAACTACAGCTAACACTTGCTGTGCTCCAAATATCACCAACAATGCAAATGGCTTAATATGAATATCAATTGTATAATTGTTGACGATGAGCCATTGGCCCGCGAAGGGCTTGGAAACTACGTTCGCGAGGTGGATTTTTTACAACTGGCGGGCACTTGCGAGAACCCGCTTGAGCTTATGAAACTGCTTGACCGGCAACCTGCCGACCTGATTTTCCTGGATATCCAGATGCCCAAAATGAATGGGATAGAGTTTTTGAAGATTATGCAAAAACCGCCCATGGTAATTATTACTACCGCCTACCCTACCTATGCACTGGAAAGCTTCCAGCTGGATGTGCTGGATTACCTGCTTAAACCCATCACCTTCGAGCGTTTTTTTAAGGCGGCCAGCAAAGCCCGGGATTATCACCGGCTGCTAACGAAACCTGCATCAGCCGATGTCATTAAAACCGAAAGGCCGGACGATTACTTTTTTATTAAATGCGGTAGCAAATATGAAAAAGTACCGCTGGATGAGATCCTTTTTGTAGAGGGCATGCAAAACTACGTGAACATATTTACGATGAAAGGCAAATATGTAACCATGCTATCCCTTAAAAACCTGGAGGAAAACCTGGCCGGCAAGGCTTTTATCAGGGTGCACAAATCATACATCGTGGCCATCAACAAAATTGATGGGATTGAAGGCAATGAGATATTTATCCAAACCAGCAAAATCCCTATCAGCCGCAATTACCGGGAGCAGGTGATTGGCCAGGTGGTTACCAACAGGCTTTGGGATAAAAAATAGCCAGCAATTAGTGCAACCTTGCGTGGACGGCAAAAAGCAGCTATTAAAAAACGACTGTCCAATTTGTAGAGTTGTTACCTGACAACATCCAATCCCAAACAATTAACAATTTTTAACAATCATATTTTGTTAATATTGCCGTTATCCTATCATATCCTGATTCCTTATGCCATCACATACCTGCAAAACCCTGAAATTCCTTTTTATTGCCTGTTTTTTATTTATAGCCAGGTCATCATCGGCACAAACCAGTTATCACAACATCATATTCACTATTGATTCATTAACCGATGTTGGTTTGCCAAAATCGGCATTGACAGAGGTTGATAAGCTTGATGCCCTGGCACGCAAAGAAAATAACATACCGCAAATGGTGCGCGCGGTTATTTATCATGCCAAATTCCTAACTTATTTAAAGGAAGATGCACTTGTGAGTGTTATTACCGCTTTGAAGGCAGATATCGGCCGGTCATCCTACCCGGTTAAGCCGGTTTTGCAATCGTTTTTGGCCGATATGTATTGGAATTACTACCAGCAAAACCGGTACACATTTGCCGGCCGGAGCAAATTGGAAGTTCCAGACATCGATTTCAGGAAATGGGACCTGGCAACTATTATTGATGAAACCACGAGTCTTTACCAATTATCGTTACACGATGTCGACAGGGAACAAAACACGCCGCTTGATATTTTAGACGGCATTTTGCAAGGCGATAAAAACACCCGCTTCTTAAGGCCCACGCTATACGACCTGCTTTTGCACCGCGCATTTGACTTTTTCCTGGCAGACGAACCAGCGCTCACCAAACCAAAAATGCCGTTTTCTATAAACGATCCACGCTTTTTTGATGATAGTAAAACCTTTGCCGGCGTGGTTATAAAAACTACCGATACTGCATCTACCATCTATCATGGCATCCGCCTGCTACAACAGGGCACAGCTTTCCATCTGCAAAAAAATGACAGGAAGGCCCTGGCCGACCTCGATATGAAAAGGCTTACTTTCTTATACGACAAGGCCACTCTGAGCAATAAAAACAGCTTGTACATTGCCGCGCTTAAAACCGTTGCTGCTGATACATCGGGCGGCGTTATTTGTGCCGACGCGCTGGATGCCATTGGTAACTATTACGCCGATGCAGATAGCTTAACTACCACCCTGGTTTACCTTCAAAAGGCAATGGCCGGTTACCCCAAAAGCCCCGGCGCACAACGCGCAGGCAATAAGATAAATGAAATCACACAAAGAGAACTGCAAGTTAATTTTGAGGATGTGAACTCGCCGGGTATACCTATCCTGGCAGGTTTAAAATACCGCAATATTAACAAGGCGCGCTATCGTATTTATAAGGTGACAGATGCACAGCTAACCTATATCGGAAAACTGGATAACCACTTTGGCTCAATTCAACTAGGCGAAAAAACGCTGGCTTTTATTAAAACGTTAAAGGTATTACAAGATCAGCAGCTAAACCTGCCAGCAACCACCGATTTAAAGGAGCATACTACCGAGTTTAAAATTGATGCCCTGCAACCTGGCAGATATTTAGTAATGGCCGGTTTACAAGGCGTAAAGGATAGCCTGATACAGCTGGGCACATTTAAAGTAAGCGCAATAACTTACCTCATGCGCAGCAGGTCTGACGGAAAGCGCGAAATACGGGTAACAAACCGCGAAACCGGCAATATGCTGGCTGGTGCAACCGTAACGATTACAAACAGTAAGGAAGACGAAAGTAAAGCTAAAAAAAGGCCGGTTATATTTAAAGGGGTAACCGATGCAAACGGCGTGTTTCTTTTTGATTCACAGGGTTCACATTATTATACAGTAAATATAAGCTATAGAGGCGACCGTTTAACTACTGATGATAAATTTGAATCGCATTGGCCACAGCCCATCTTAAATAATGCACCCGTTATCAGAACCGTATTTTTTACCGACAGGCAAATTTATCGCCCCGGCCAAACCATTTACTTTAAAGCCATGGAGCTGCAAAGTGTAAACGGCAAAAGCAGCATTATGCCCAAAGCCGATCTGGACATCAAATTAAGTGACCAGAATAATAAGCAATTGGGCATCGCTCAATTACAAACCAACCAGTTTGGGACCGCAGCTTCCTCTTTTATCATTCCTCAAAATGTGCTGAATGGCTGGCTAACCCTATTCACCGCCAACGGCAGGATGATGGTTAAAGTTGAAGAATATAAACGACCGACGTTTAAAGTGGATTTTGAGCCGTTTACACAGTTTTACAAACTTGGCGACAGCATTACTGTTAAGGGTAAGGTAAATGCATTTTCGGGATACGGACTATCTGGTGCCAGGGTAGCTTATAATGTAACAAGAGAGCCGCAGATGCGGCCATACTTTAACGCCGCCTATGGTAGTAAAAGATCTGACTATAACAATGATAATCAGCAGGCAATAATTGCTGTTGATACTATTAAAACCGACGAACAAGGTAACTTCAAGTTCAGATTTTTGGCCAACGGGCCGGATAACGAAAATAAGGGCCAAACCTGCCGGTTTAGCATACAAGCCAACGTCACCGATGCCAATAGCGAAACGCATTTTGCAACCAGTGAGATCACCATCAGCGATAATCCGATCCGGTTGGAGGCGGATGTACCCGAAAAAGCTATTGACAGCCAACATGCCAACGCCGCTTTAACCATTTTTAACGGCAACGATGAAAAGCAAAATGGCAAGGCCAACATCAAAGTGTATGAATTGAAAGGTCCCGACGCATTCTTTAAAAACAGGCTTTGGGATGTACCCGACCAATGGCTGATGAGCAAAACCGATTACGAAAAATACTTCCCCAACTTTGCCTATAACCACGAAGATGCATATTCAAACTGGCAACGCCAGGAAAAAATAGCCAACCTGGATATCGACATCCAAAAGAGCGGCACCAATATCGACCTAAACAAACTCCTTAAATCAACAGGCGGCGTATATGCATTGGTTATCAGCGCCAAAAATAACAACGGCGACACGGCATCAGTAATTAAGTATATTAATTACATTGCCAATAAAGCCCATATACAAAAACCCGAAGATTGGGTAACAGCCCAGGTTACCTCGGTTGCAGCTAATGAACCGGCTAATTTTTATATAGGAATTGGCAAAGCCTGCAAGGTGCTTTTTGAAACGTATGATGGCCCCAAATTGCTATCATCGCAGTTATTGCAACTACAGGCAGGTGCGCCGCAAAAAATAAACGTACCGGTAGTGCCCACCAGCAAAAATGCGTTTACCGTGCAATTCGAATTGATAAACGGCAACCGGCAATATCATTATTACCAGCGCATTATGGTAAAAGACACGGTTAAGCCATTAAATATCCGCTTTTTAACGATGCGTGACAAGCTGCAACCCGGCGAAAAAGAACAATGGAAACTGCAGATAGACGGAGGCGACAACAAACAAACATCCGAATTACTGGCAGGTTTATATGATGCCTCGCTGGATGATATTACCCGGCCATTAAGCTGGCAAACAGAATTAAGCGAATACCAATATATGGCCCGTTATTTTGAGTGGGAAACCACCCCTCCGTCTGCCAACGATAACACTTCAGGAGACCAGCCATACCAGCCCTATTATGACGAAACTGGCCGAATTTATGAATCCATTGATAATTTAGGTTTTAACTACGATGGCGGCGATAATTATTTTTACAGCGGTAATAACGAAGGTATTGCGCCCAATAAAAAGAATGCGCTCAGCAATAAACAAATAGAAGCCAGGTATATGAGCAATGCCAGGCTTATTAAAGGCGGCTACGATGTAATAGGCAAAGTTAACTGGAGGGGCAGAGTCGCTTCGGGGATAAGAATCGGTATCAATAATTCAACTATAAGCACAACCATCAACTCGTACGGGTATTTCAGGATCAAAGTACCTGCCGGTTCGGTTTTAACATTCAGCGGTAAGGGTTATATCAGCAGGAAAATACGGCCGGTTAAGGGCGTAAAAATGATAGTATTCATGAAAATCCCCATGGATATGCGCAGGGAATTAGCATTGGCCGATCCGGGTGTTAAAAGCCAGGAAGGCGACCCTAACGAGGATGTCAGGATAGATGAGTCGGTTGGAAATGCTGATATAAAACAGGAGGTGGAAGAAGGCACTTCAAATTTCGCTGCGGCGCCTAAATTCAAAACCCAGCGTAGTCATGTTCCTATGATGTATGATGAATTATACGATGATACAGTAGTTTTAAGAGAAATAAAAACCAAGCCCGGCCAAAAATTTGATAAGGACCTTCTTATCCGCACAGCAAGAGAAATTGGGGCAGCACCTATAGTAACCCGCAAAAATTTCAATGAAACTGCCTTCTTTTACCCCCAATTGCATACCGACAATAAAGGACAGGTGCTGATTGATTTTACTGTCCCCGAATCATTAACCCGCTGGAAATTCCGTGGCTTCGCGCATAATAAGGATTTGCAAAGTGGCTACATTGAACAGGAAGTAATCACCCAGAAAAAAATGATGATTAGCGCCAATATGCCGCGCTTTTTGCGGGAGGGCGATACACTGGTGGTTTCGGCAAGGGTTGTGAATTTATCAAACCAACGCCTGAAAGGGCAAGCTAAACTGGAATTTACCAATGCGGTTACCTTGCAGCCTGTCGCGCTTTTTGGCAAATCAAAATATGCAGAACAGCCTTTCGAGCTGGATAGCACATCAACCGGGGCCGTATCTTTTAAGCTCGTTATCCCGGCCGGTTTGGAGGCCCTCACCTATCGGTTAACAGCCTCGGCCGGCAATTATACCGATGGTGAAGAAAACACCTTACCTGTGCTCCCCAACAGCATGCTGGTTACCGAAACCATGCCTATGATGGTTCGGCCCGGTCAAACCAAAAACTTTACGTTTGATAAACTGGTTAATCAAACCAGCAGCACCCTAACCAATAAAACGCTGACACTGGAATATACCCAAAACCCGGCCTGGACGGCAGTGCAGGCACTACCCTACCTGATGGAATTCCCTTACGAATGTTCGGAACAAATTTTTAGCCGGTATTATGCCAATAGCTTCGCGGTGAATATCGTAAACCATTACCCGCTGATAAAAAGGGCATTTGAGCAGTGGAAAACGGCAGATTCAAAAGCCCTGCTATCCAACCTCGAAAAAAACCCGGAACTGAAATCGGTATTGCTGGAAGAAACTCCATGGCTGCAGGATGCCGTTGACGAAACCGAACAGAAAAAACGAATCGCGCTTCTCTTCGACCTCAATAAAATGAGCTATGAGCTTAATGCTAACCTAAACAAACTAAAACAAAAGCAATTGGCAAATGGCGGCTTCCCCTGGTTTGGCGGCGACTTTTCGGACAGGTATATTACCCAGCATATATTGGCAGGCATAGGCCAGCTTATGAAACTGAATATGGTAGATAAAGACAATACCACGCTGCCTCAGATAATCCCCAACACGTTAAATTATGTAGATAATGAACTTAAGGCTGATGAGGCAAACGCCAAAAAGCATATCAAAAACTATATGGCAAGGGATTTGGATAATATAGAAATTCATGCGTGGTACGCGCAAAGCTATTTTAAAAAGCGCGCCCCCGATGCAGCAATGGCTACCATCAGGGCCAATTACCTGGCCCGGGCAGGCAGGCAATGGGTACGACAACCGGAATTTGAAAAGGCCATGATAGCACTTACGCTATATCGTTTTGATAAAAAGGAAACGGCGGCAGAGATCATAAAATCATTACTGGAAACTGCCCAACAATCGGATGACTTGGGCATGTATTGGGCTAATAACAAAGCAGGGTATTATTGGTACCAATCGCCGGTTGAAACGCAATCGCTGATGATCGAGCTGTTTACCGAGGCAGGCAATAATACAAAAGCAGTAGAGGAAATGAAGATTTGGTTGTTGCGCAACAAGCAAACCAACAACTGGCGCACTACCAAAGCTACGGCAGCAGCCTGCTACGCGCTTTTAATAAAGGGTGAAAATATACTTGCTGATACCGCAAACATCAATATCAGCTTAAACAGCAAACCGCTGACCGGGTTAAAACCCGGCATTAAAGCCGAAGCCGGTACCGGCTATATAAAAACCACATGGATTGATGAGCAGGTAAAACCGACACTTGGCCATGTGCAGGTAAGTAACAGCAGTAAAACCATTAACTGGGGGGCTATGTACTGGCAGTATACCGAAAAGCTGGATAAAATTACCCCATCAAACACCAACGTTCAATTGGAGCGCAAGTATTTTATCCAGAAACAAACTGATGCCGGGCCAATACTGATTGCGGTTGATTCCGCTCACCAGCCTAAAACAGGTGATGTACTAAAAGTGGTGGTTTACCTTAAAGCCGACCGTGATTTTGACTATGTGCAACTTAAAGACATGCGCCCTGCAGGTACAGAGCCGATGGAAACCCTATCGGCCTATAAATACCAGGACGGCTTGTACTATTACCAGGTAAGTAAGGATGTGGCCACCAACTTTTTTATCAGTGCACTAAAAAAAGGAAACTATGTATTTGAATATACACTGCGTGTGGTGCAGCCCGGTAATTATGCAACAGGTGTTACCAGCCTGCAAAACATGTATGCACCCGAGTTTAACACGCATACCGAAGGCCGCAGGATAAATTTTAAACCCTAAAGAAAATTATACGGGTTTTGGCACGAAATTAGTATTAACTGAGTCATGCAAATAGTACACATCAATACCGAAAAAACAGTTAAACACATCAAAAATTCAATTGTTGATCTGTTTACCAGGGAAGTAATAACCCTTAAGGCTATTCACAAACAATTGCTGGGCGCTAAACAAGCTAACAACCCGCAATTTACAGGCTTCATTGCCTGATCATCATATATCACCTATCTATGAAAAGGAGCTTCTTTTTTAAGAAGCTTTTTTGTTTTAGGGGGGATATGCAGAATGTATAAAACTATGTCATTACCCATCAGATAAAACCTAAAAAGATGGAGATGACGTGTTGGCTTTAGCTGCTCAAAACTACCATGTCATTGCGAGCGATAGCGTGGCAATCGCGAACTATCCAGGTCCACCATACAAAGTTCGCGATTGCTTCGTTCCTCGCAATGACATAAATCACTGATATATATCGTTGAAAATAAACTATTTGCAAATACTTCATAATAAGACACGAAGCAATCGCTCGTAATGACATAGTTGTTGTGAGGCTCTAAAGTCAACGCTGCTGCTACCGCCAGCCGCCACCCAACGCACGGTATAAATTTACTACCGCCTGCAACTCCTGCAGCCTGTCGTTAACGCCACTTAGTTGTGCCGCCAACAGGTTTTGCTCGGATGTCAATACATCGGTGTAATTGGTAGCCGAGCTGTACCGCAACAGTTCCTGCGTAAACTCAACGGATTTTTGCAAAGCGATGATCTGCTTACCACGGGCATCCTGTTTTTCAAGTGCGGTTTGGTGCGCATATAAAGCGTTAGATACCTCTTGCCCCGCTACCAGCAATGTTTTCTGGAAGCTGTTAAGGGCTTCCTGCTGTTGGGCCTGCGCAGTGCGTAAACGGGCCTTATTCAAACCCTGGTTAAAAATGGGCTGGGTTAGGCCTGCGGCAATATTGTAAAATATGGAATTGACAAAAAAGTCTTTCAGCTGTAATGTAGATAAACCTCCTGAGGCCGTGATGGTAAACGATGGATAAAAGTACGTTTTAGCCACGTTGGTATTCTCAAACGCGGCGCGGAAAGCATACTCGCTTTGCTGTACATCCGGGCGGTTAGTAAGCAATTGTGTAGGGATACCCGCCTGTAATTCGGTGGCCATGTTCTGGGTGACCAAGCTGCCGCGGTTAACCGGGCCCGGCGGCCTTGATAACAGGATATCCAAAGCATTTTCGGTTTCGCGGATACTTCGTTTTAAATCGGGGATGGAAACCTCGGCGGCATAGCGGTTGGCTTCGCTTTGTACCACGGCGGCGCCGGTTACCACTGCACCGGCCTTAAGCTCCTTCATGGTTTCCACATCTTTAATGCGGTTTTTGAGGGTCTCCAGTGTAATTTCCAACTGCCTGTCCAATGCCAGCAGGGTAAAATAGTTGTTGGCTATATCGGCTATCAACTGGGTTTGCACGGCCCGCTTGGCGGCATCGGTTTGCAAAAAACCAGCCAGCGCGGCACGCTTTGTACCGCTTAGCTTACCCCAAACATCGGCCTCCCATGAGGTTGTTAAACCGGCCTGGTAAGTGGTGGTTAAAGTATTAACAATTGTACCGGCGGGATAATTTAAGCCCGCTGATGATTGTTTTGACCGGGTTACACTGGCATTGCCACTTAACGATGGATAAAACGCAGCCTTGCTTTGCTGCAATGTTGCCTGCGCTTCCAATATCCGCTGAACTGCGGTTTTAAGATCGAGATTGTTGTTCAACCCTTCCTGTATCAGCGATGTGAGTATGGCATCGGCAAAAAGCTTTTGCCACGGCAAGGCAGCTATCGTAGTTGAGTCGGCAGTTTGCCCATCGCGGTAAAGCCCGGTCGTGCTTATATCGGGCCGGTTATACGTTTTGGTTACTTTACACGATAGCATTACGCTAAATAGCAGCGTAAAAGGTAATATATATTTAAAACTTTGTCTGTTCATCTTGTATCTCTTACCAAATTAATGGGCGGTTACCACTTCCGCATCGTCGTCTTCGTCCTCAGGCCTGCGTTTACGGCCAACCTTTTCCTGCAGGGCCTGGAAAATGATAAATAGTACCGGGATTACAAACACCCCAAATACCGTCCCCACAAACATCCCCCCTACAGCGCCTGTACCTATGGATTTATTGCCATTTGCACCAGCGCCCGTCGAAAACATCAATGGCATAATACCAAATATGAAGGCAAAAGATGTCATCAGGATGGGGCGCAAACGGGCTTCGGCGCCTGCTATGGCAGCGGGTATTAAATCCATACCCGCCCGGCGGCGCTCCAAGGCAAACTCTACAATCAGGATAGCATTCTTCGCCAGCAAACCGATGAGCATGATCAGCGAAATTTGCAGGTAAATGTTACTGCCGATATCAAAAATCCAGGCAAACAGGTACGTACCCGCTAAACCAACCGGGAGTGATAGTAATACCGCGAACGGCAGGATATAGCTTTCATACTGCGCGCTCAATAAAAAATACACAAACACCAGGCAAAGCATAAATATATAGGCCGATTGTGTGCCGGTGCTCAATTCCTCGCGGGTAAGGCCCGAAAACTCAAAATCGTAACCGGCAGGCAGGGTTTGTTTGGCAACTTCTTTAATAGCCTGTATGGCGTTACCAGTGCTATACCCCGGATTTGGAGAACCGGAAACGGATATCGCCGTGAAAAGATTGAACCTCGAAATAGATTCGGGGCCAAACACCCTTTTCAAGGTAATAAATGATGTAATCGGTGCCATAGCCCCGGCGCTGTTACGTACAAATATTTTACTCAGGCCTATTTCATTGGCGCGGTAATCATAATCGGCCTGTACCATAACACGGTATTGCTTACCAAACTGGTTAAAGTTTGAGGCGTATAAACCACCGTAATAACCTTGTAAAGTATTTAAAACCGAGTTGACCGTTACACCTGCCTCTTTGCATTTAGCCACATTTACATCAACCTGGAATTGCGGAAAATTGGGGTTAAACGACGAGTTAAGACTTTGAATCTCCTTGCGTTTTTTAAGCGCCGCCTGGAAATTGTTGCTCACCTTAAACAACTCATCAACTGTATGGCCGCCTTTATCCTGCAGCTCAAATTCAAAGCCATCACTATTACCAAAACCCTGCAATGTTGGCGGCGAAAAGTAAAATACGCTGGCTTCACGCAGCCCGGCTGTTTTAACGGTAAGCCTGGATATGATACTTTGCAGGCTCTGGCTTTTATCTTTACGCTCATCCCAGTTTTTCAGCTTCATGATTACCATGGCGTAAGCGCTGCCCGATCCGGCGATAAAGTTAAAACCAACCAGTTTAAGGCTATTTACAACCTCGGGGAACGTACGGCCTATACTATCTATTTTGCTTGCAACAGCCTCGGTACGCTCCATTGACGATGCTGGCGGCAGGCTAATGGCCGCAAACACCGTACCCTGGTCTTCATTGGGCACAAAGCTGGATGGTGTTGTTTTTACCAGGTAAATCAATATGGTAGCAAATACCGCTACGGCTGCAAGGGCAATCCATTTTTTATGCGCCAAAAAGTTAACCGATTTTTTATACTTACCGGTTACGGCATCAAAGGCCGTATTAAAAACCACATAAAAGTGATTGATGAAACCGTGCTTTTTTGTGCCTTTTTCATGCGGCTTTAAAAACAACGCGCATAGCGCAGGGCTTAGCGTTAAAGCGTTAACGGCCGAAAGCAAAATGGCTACGGCCAGCGTAATACCAAACTGTTTGTAAAATACCCCGGTTGAGCCCGAAATAAATGTTACGGGTAAAAACACTGCCGACATGACCAGCGTAATAGACACAATAGCACCCGAAATTTCGTTCATCGCATCAATAGAAGCTTTCCTGGCCGATTTGTATCCCTGGTCGAGCTTGGCGTGTACGGCTTCTACCACCACAATGGCGTCATCCACCACAATACCGATAGCCAGTACCAATGCGAAAAGTGTAAGCAGGTTTATAGTGAAACCAAACAGGTTAAGGAAAAAGAAGGTGCCCAGGATAGCAACCGGTACCGCTATGGCGGGGATTAATGTGGACCTGAAATCCTGTAAAAAAACGAATACGACTATAAACACCAGGATAAAGGCTTCTATCAACGTACTGATCACCTTTTCGATAGAGGCATCAAGAAAGTTATTGGCATCAACCAGGTAAGCTATCTTCATCCCTTTGGGGAATTTTTCAGCAGCGGCATCCAGTATTTTTTTCGATTCGTTGATTACATCCCTTGCATTGGAACCAGCCGTCTGGCTGATAGCCACACCTACAGATGGCAATCCGTTGGTTTGGATATCAAAGGAGTAATCCAATGATCCCAATTCAACCCGCGCCACATCATTCAGCCGGAGCAATTGGCCCTGCCCTACTGATTTGATGATAATATCGCCAAATTCGGCAGCTGTTTTAAGCCTGCCTTTATACCGGATAACGTATTGGAACGATTGATTGCTGTTTTCGCCAAACTTACCGGGCGCGGCTTCTATATTTTGCTCGTTAAGTGCTTCGGTAATATCATCGGGTATCAGGTTATAACGCGACATCACATCGGGTTTTAACCAGATACGCATCGAGTAATCCCTTGAGCCAAATACTTCGGCATTGCCAACACCTGTAACGCGCTGAATTTGCGGCACCAGGTTTATTTTGGCGTAATTTTGCAAAAAAGTTTCGTCGTAAGTTTGATTCTCGCTGTATAACGAGAAGATAATGAGGTTACTGCTTTGGCTTTTGGCTACCGTAACACCCGATTGCGTAACCACCAATGGCAGCAAACTTGTGGCCCTTGATACCCTGTTCTGCACGTTTACCGCCGCCAGATCGGGATTGGTTCCTACTTTGAAATATACGGTGATAGATGCCGAACCATCGTTACTGGCAGATGAGGTCATGTAGGTCATGTTCTCTACACCGTTAATCTGCTCCTCCATGGGGATGATCACACTTTTGAGCACTACATCGGCATTGGCCCCGCTGTAATAGGCCTGCACCTGAACGGTAGGCGGCGCAATATCCGGGTATTGCGAAATAGGTAAGTTTATTAAACCCAAAATACCCAGTATGACCAGCAAAACTGAA
Source organism: Mucilaginibacter sp. P2_A5 (assembly GCF_056404995.1). Taxonomy (NCBI): domain Bacteria; kingdom Pseudomonadati; phylum Bacteroidota; class Sphingobacteriia; order Sphingobacteriales; family Sphingobacteriaceae; genus Mucilaginibacter; species Mucilaginibacter sp. P2_A5. The sequence continues at coordinate 117,972 of NZ_JBFUCY010000001.1, read as the reverse complement.
ATAACGGTAGACAGTACCGGGCGTTCTATAAATTTTTTAAGCATAGTATCGCTTTTGTAAATGACGGTAAGGAATAGAAACGATATTATTTAACGTTGCCGTAAACCGAACCGGCGCTAACCTCGTTTGGTTTAATTTCGGTGCCATCCGGCAAGTTACCTGAGCTTTCCAGCACAATTTTATCGCCGGCCTTTAAGCCATCGGTAACTACGTAAAACTGGCCGGCCGTATTATCCATCACTTTAATGGCCACATTTTTTATTTTGTGCTGACCATCAACCACGTAAACAAAACGTTTGTCCTGCAATTCATAAGTGGCGCTTTCGGGCACCAATAACGCCGATTTTACAACATTAGGGATGCGTACTACCGCGCTGCTGCCGCTGCGGATAAGCCCGCGCGGGTTTGCAAAATCGGCCCGTACGTTGGCCGCGCCGGTTGCGGTGTTAATTAAACCGTTCACGGTTTCAACCTTACCGGCATGCTCGTAAGTACTGCCATCGGGCAATATGAGCGAAACCGGCGGCAACTGGCTCAATTTAGTTTTAAAAGATGTTTTATTTGTGCTATCGCGACTAAACCCAAGCAATTGCTTTTCGTTCAGGGCAAAATATACGTAAACATTTGAGGTGTTGTAAACCGTAGTAAGCGGGTCTGTTGTGCTGCTGGTTACCAGGCTGCCCAATTTGTAGGGTAAAGCGCCTATAACACCATTCACGGGGCTGGTGATGGTAGTGTAACCTAAATTCACTTTTGCATTTACCAATGCGGCTTTAGCCTGGGCCAGCGCTGCTGCTTTTGACTGCTGCGTATACTCGGCCGATTCCAGCTCGTAATGGCTGATAATATCTTTCTCGACCAGTGGTTTTACCTTATTCAATTGCATTTTAGCCAGCGCCAGATCGGCTTCGGCGGTTTTAATACCGGCCTCGGCGGTACGTACCTCCTGCTCATATTGCGGAGCATTAATTTTAAAAAGCAATTGCCCTTTGGTTACAACGGAGCCTTCGTCAACATAGATCCTTTCAACATAACCATCAACCTTTGGTCTTATTTCGATATTTTGCTGCCCCTGTATACTTGCGGGATAATCAACATTCAACGTGGCCTGCCGCGGTTGTACCTGCACTACTTTGTAATCCAATACTTGCTGTTCCTGGCTGGCGGCCTGCTTATTTTTATTACCACAGGATGCAGTTACTAAAACAATGGCCGGCAATAAAGCCAGGGCATTAAAAAAACGTTTTGTTTGGATTTTTTTGGAAGACAGGATAAGCAACATCATTATTAATTAAAATCATCAACACTACCGCGCACGGCAAAGCAGCCGCTAAATTCGGATATAGTTTCAATATAGATGCCTAAGGAGGCTATATTGTTACAGTAGCAATGAAAGATTGTTTGGTTAAACGATTTAAAATCGTTTAACCAATGTATAAGGTAACTTTGTCAAATGATCAATTGAGATCGCCATGAACCTCATATTCGATGTAAAATTTTTGTTTATTGTACACGGGCTTAAAAGGTACTTTAGCCCATGATTCTTTGGCTTCGCCGTCGGGGTCGCAATCAGGATCATAGCCTATATCCATCATCAAAACCCTGTTTTGTGTTTTTTCCTTTAATTTTTTAAAAAGATTTACCGCCGGCATTTTCCAACCATTCTTCTTAGTGATATTGGGGTCGGCCCTGTCAACCGGGATCATGGCAACAAGATCCTTGTGTATGATCTTATCGTCAAGATATTCTTTTAAGGTGGCATTGTGACTGCAATGGTGGCCCACCTTATATAACACCGTGTTATTGAGTAAATAATCTAAAGAAAATCCTGTTTTTACTTTAGTTTTATCCCAGGCAATATCTTTCCATGAAAGCCAGTTACCGGTTTGGGCATCGCCCACAAACAATAAAACCTTACCAGATTCTACCAACTCAAATGCTAATACCAGGCTGCTGTTATTGGTGTAGGTATCCAGGTACAAAGACAATTGCTCGGCCTGGTCAAGCCATTCATCATCTATTGTTCTCCAGGCATTTGCTTCCGATTTATACTCACTGTTTATAAACCAATCTGTACTTAGTAATTTTTCGTGCTTTTTATCAAACGGAAAATTCTTTTCTTCGGGGTCAACCTCACCTTTAAAATTTGTCATCGCCAGCAGGTAGCCATCGGCAAGGTTACTTATTGCGGCCAGTTTGGTATCGTAAGTTTCATCTTTATTGGGGTTGATATCAAACAACAAATTGGTATCCCTTGGCGGCCCAAGCACGTACACCTTTACCGAGCCCGGAGGTAATTTAGGTAAATCCAAAACACTTCCCGGAGATAAATAAGCGACGTTTTTTCCTATCTTCCGTAAATTGTTAATTCCCATTAGCGGTACAGCCGGAATTTTAGACTTCTTTTCGGTATTTGTATCATTGGCATCCTTTATACCATAAAAACCCAGTATATCATTTATCCGTTCGGCCGCAAGCGAATGATTACTGCTATTTTTCTTATCAGCTATCTTTTCACTTATTTGCTCCAATTTTTCGGTTACCTTTCGCTGCCCGGCAGCTATTTTACCCGCCTGTCCGTCTTTGGGGTCATCAAGCCATGAAAGCCAAACATTATCAATCCCCACTTCGGTAAAAACATCTCCCGCATGTACATAGCCCGATAAGTGATCATTATGCTGATGGGTCCCTACAACCACATCAAGCGGTTTGTTATTCAAATCATCTTTTATAAATCCGGCGATATCCATTAACCGGCTCTCAGATTTTTCGGAATTACGAAAAGATCCGCAGTCAATCAGCACCGAGCATTCGTCGTCGTCGGCTTTAAACTTCAAAAGAAAACAATCTCCAAGTTCTCCTACCTGGAACATTTTAATATTTACATTAACTGTGCTCATGATTTAGGTTTAATGAAAGTGTAAGTTTGCAAAATTGATAGAACTGAACCCGTTGTCATCATCGTACATTGATGATGAAAAAGATAATGCTGCATCATCTTTTCCCTGCTGGTAAGCTAATTGTTTGCTAAATCTATCCAGGCTGGCTATATTTTTTGTGACCAAATACCTAACATTAAATTCGTTTGCAAGGTCAAAAACTATTGTACAGCCTCCTCTAAACTTCATTTCATCAATAACCGGTTGATTTTCAATATCAAGCTTACAGGTATCAATTAATATTGTTGTTGATTGTGTAATCGTTACAATAACCTGTTCCAATATCATCCCCTCGCTGCCTGACCGGTAAGCCGGCCTTATTTTATGGATTTCTATAGGTAACATCCCATCGGTTTGTTTTTGTTTTACCTGTCCGCTCTTTACCTCATTGTATTCAATTACCGAAATGCTTAGCCCAAGTTTTGGGAGCAGACTTTTCAATTCGTCATAACTTAATAAAGGGTCGTTATTTTGACAATCATGTTCGTTGCTCTTTGGTTTTCCAACTAAAAAATCGTGAAAATCGGCTTGTATCCGTTTCGATTCATTATAAATCTTTTCCCGGTCGCTGATGGCAGATAAAGACCTCACTCTACCTCTCAAAAACTCACCCATTTTTTTTAAACTTGTTTTGTCGTGGTCGGCAAAATTATCAGGTGTGCACCACTGCAAACTTTCTTCTGAAAAGGTATTTACATGATCCGGGAATATCCCCCAGCTCCTGAATGCGTCAATTAATGCTATGCGGTAATTGTTCTCATTGCCAGGTGCAAAATCAATATCGGCAGTAACTAAGGCGCGCAGGTATTCGCCAAATGTAATATCAACAGGCGGACAATAGTCCAGGGCACGAATTGCTATCCTCATTAAATGCAGGGCTATTTCGCATACCTCCCGGGCAAGTCTTGCGGCCAGATCGAGCTGTAATACTCCCTGTGGCAACATACCGGAGCCGTGGGTAGCTATCCTGATCAAATCCTGGGTTTTATAATTATAAACTTTGATAAGCGCATCAAAAAAGGTAGAAACCAGTACCGAGCCCAGATCATGAGCCTCTGTTTTGGTTTGATAAAGTGTAGGATCGGGGTTACTTCGTTTCCAATTGCCATCTTTATCTCTTCCGCCAATGGCGCTGCGAAGCGCTCCCCTGCCATGTGTCATGGCATTACCCAATTGCGTTGCTAATTCGCCCAGGAAGGTGAATTTATCCAGGCTACCGTCGGATTTTGAAAACTGATTAATTACCAGTTCGTTGATTGTAAAACGCTGCAATAAAGCAATAATATCTGCAAACGCCTCGTGGAATGCCGGAACATCCGGATTGGTGTTTTCAATAAACCGAGGGTGAATGCTATCTAAAAGTGCATGGGTAACTTCGTGCGAAATAATATCAGGCGATAAGCATGCAAATACAGCTCCATTCGGAAAATTTGTTCCTTGTATCTGTTGAGCCGCCTGGAAATATCCAAACAGTATCGCTTTTTTTTCGGCAGTGTAATAAGCATTTGCCGCCCTGAATGCATGGGGATATAAGCGTATCCGCTGAACATATTTTTCCTGTAGCTTTCCATGCTCGTCTTTTACAGGATTGCCCTGGGCATCTTTTAAGATTCGCGAGTTCCAGATTAATTTTCGTCCTAATGATTGTTCAAAATACTCAAGGGTTTTCATGGCAATTGTATACACAAACTGCTGATGAAATTGCGGGTTACCTTCGCTTGGCGTTAAGCCATTTTGCGATAAAACTTCTACCGAGTCGAGATTTACCGGCTCATAGTAACAATTACTTGGCGGGTCGATATCTATCACTTCAAAGTATTCGCCCGTCGGCCCTACGTTTTCGGGCTTGCTTAAATTTTCCCATAGTACCCGGTAGGTAGTCTGGTTAAATTTCATGGTATCCAGCTGAGTTGAAAAGCCCGGGTCAAGGGTGTATCCCCTTAAGTACCGGTAAACCAATTTGACCGCCATATTATTATGTTTAGTGTTTAGGAGTTACTATTTACGATAGTAAAGTTCTGATAATGATTGATATATACAATACGTATTTTTACGGTATTTTTATTTATTTCTGCATCATAACTGGTCTGAATTAACATCCAAATGCATCAAATAAATATTTATTAGCATACGGTTATCCCATAAATAAAAACAGCTTGCTCCTACTCAAGTTCGGGGCAAGCTGTGTAAATATTTGGTGCTTTGTTTATTATTCCAGCGTGTTCACTCCTTTAATGGTGGTTTTGGTTTCCTGGTGTAAATCAAATACAGTTACGGTATTTTTTCCCTTAAGCAGCCAGTTTGCCGGGCAATATAAATGAAACTGGGGGCCAACATTCCAGTAGCGGCCCAGGTTGTGGCCATTTACCCAGATAACACCCTTTTTAAAGTTACTAAGGTCAAGGTAGGTATCGGCCACTTTGCTTAACTCAAAGCTGCCTTTAAAGTATACACCATCGTGAAATCCTTCGGGATATTTATTGGTTAATGAGGCTATGTATTTTTCGTCCATGGGCAGTTTAAAAATCTGCCAGTTGGTAAGGGTCATACCATTTAGGGTAACGCGTTCGGTAATCCCCTTCCGGTCAATCATGTATTGCGCAAAGTTTATGTGGCCCATATTCTCAACCAGGATATCAAGTTGGGGGTCTTTTACGTCCGATTTTGGCAGTTTGATAGTCCATTTACCGCCGTCGCGATAAATGGTATCAACCAGTTTACCATTAAGCAGCACCAGCGCGTAATCGTGTGGCTCGGTAATAGTCAGGTCGCCACTTTTATGCCCTATAAGTTTTGTGCGGTACAATATAAAGCCGCTGTACTGCCCTAAACTTTCCATAGGTACGGGCTGCGGGGACTTTAAGGCCGGCGGCAGTTCTTTCCAGATTGTTGTAAATGGCGCCATATCAAATGCAGGTATCTCGACAGTTGGTATAGGTTTTGGAACTTCTGGTATTTTGTATTTTACATATTTAGCAATCAAATTGCGCAAGGCAAAGTATTTTGGAGTTGGGGCGCCTTGTTCATTTATAGGCGCGTCATAATCGTAACTGGTAACATCGGGCTGAAACTGTGTAGGGCTAAAGGCATTTGCGCCTGCATTATAGCCAAAGTTGGTGCCGCCATGTACCACATATAAATTGAAAGAACGCTTATGTTCCAACAGGTAAGTTACCTCCTTTACGATGCCATCGGTGCCGGGCTTTTGCCATTTTTCTTTCCAGTGAGTTAGCCAGCCGGGATATGATTCGCTGCTAAAGGAAGGCACATTGGGGTTTTGTTTGGCGGCCTGGTCAAAATCGGCATCACTGCTGCCGCTATCTAAGCCAATAGCTGCACCGTCAACGCCGCCGGCTTCCAGCATAAAAGCAGTTGGGCCATCGGCGGTATAAAAGGGTACGTTAATGCCATTGTCAACCCATAGTTTTTTAAGGGCTTTAATGTAATCGCGGTCGTTGGCATAGCTGCCATATTCGTTTTCAACCTGTACCATAAGTATTGGGCCGCCGCTGGTACATTGCAGGCCCTTAACTTGTTGCGACAGTGCCTTCACATACTTTGTTACCGCCGCCATATAGCGCGGATCCATGCATCGTATTTTAATATCCGGAATTTTTAAAAGGTACGGCGGCAGGCCGCCAAAATCCCATTCGGCACAAACGTACGGACCCGGGCGCAACAGTACCCACATGCCCTCCTGTTTACATATGCCAATAAATTCGGCAATATTCCTGTTTTCGGTTGTAAAATCGAATATCCCCGGCTGAGGCTCCAGGTAGTTCCAGAAAACGTAAGCGGCTATGGTGTTACAGCCCATGGCCTTTGCCATTTGGATGCGTTGCCGCCAGTACATTTTGGGGATTCTTGCCGGGTGCATCTCGCCGCTAATGATCTGGAATGGCTTGCCATCAAGCAGGAAATCAGTTTTGCTTAACGAGAAAGTATGCCTTTGCTGCGCACCGGCAACACCTGCAGATATGACGAAAAGAAATAAAAGGAGAGTTTTTTTCATGAGCTACGTTAATATAAGCCAATTATAGCTAAAAACTACTATTGTTCCTGTTCAAAAAGGATACTTGAAGGGATATTCTGAAAAAAATTGGGACGACGTGCAACGAAATATAATTAAATCAATGTCCTAAATTACCGTCACGAGTACCCATAAGTAAACCTGAAAAAACTAGTTATGACGTGCAAGGAATATAGTTAAACGAGTGTTCGAACTACCGTCATTGCGAGGTACGAAGCAATCCCGAACTATATGGGGTTTAGCATGTCGGGGATTGCTTCGTACCTCGCAATGACGGATTTTCATATTGTTAGTCAGTAACTTACAAGCACCTCTTAGCGACTTTGCACGAAAAAACGGTAATCAATATTAAACGTAAGGCACACTAACCAACACTCTCGTTGTGTAACTCCGCCTGTTCTGTAAAATGTGGTAACGTAAACCGGAAACAGGTGCCTTTGTTAACTTCGGTATCTATGCTGATGGCGCCGCCATGGGCGGTTATAAAATCCTTTACCAATAACAGGCCCAGCCCGCTGCCTTTTTCCATGTTGGTGCCTAAAATTGAGGTTCGGCTAACATTGCCAAAAAGCATCATTTTTGTATCTTCAGACATCCCTATGCCACTATCGCGGATGCAGATCTCGACCATGCCGGCTTCGACACTGGCGGAAACTTTTACAGCGCCGCCGCCATGCGGTGTGTATTTAATGGCATTGGTTACCAGGTTTTGCAAAATAGAACGGAACATCAGGGTATCGGCCATAATATAAACATCATTGGCCACCTCATTTTCAAGCCTGATCTCTTTCTGTCTTGAGGTTTCGCGCAACAGGTCAAGCGATTCATTGATGCCATGGGCCAGGTGCAGCTTTACCGGCTGGAAGCTTGTTTTTTCACGCTGGTTTTTGGCCCATTCAACCAGTTCATTCAGCTGACTAAGAATTTTGTTAGAAGTGCGGTTGATGATACCCGATAACAACTTGATTTGTTCGGGTTTCAGCTTATCGGCGTCTCTTTTTAAGTTTTCTGATGAGGCCAGCAGCGACGTTAAAGGATTGCGCAGATCATGCGAGATAACCGACAGGAATTTATCTTTCGACAGGTTAAGGGCCTTCAGCTCATGGTTTAGGTTTTCCAGCGCGATGGTGCGTTCATGTACGCGCTGTTCCAATTCCTGGTTAAGTTGTATGAGGTCATTATTAATCAGTTGCAGTTTTTCTTCCTGCTGTTTTAGCAGCCGGTTCTTCTGGTACAACTCGGTAAACACGGCCACTTTTGACCGCAGAATATCCGGGTTGAAAGGCTTCCTCACAAAATCTACCGCGCCTGCCTTGTATCCCTTAAAAACGGCAGCTTCTTCATAATCATGCGCCGTTATAAAAATAATAGGGATCCGCCGCAGCTTATCCCGCTGATAAATAAGTTCGGCGGTTTCATAGCCATCCATCATCGGCATCTTTACATCCAGCAGGATAAGCGAAAAGTCGTCCTCCTTCAGCAGGATACGAAGCGCTTCGCGCCCGGAGGTGGCGCTGGAAAAAGCATACTGGTCTTTTTCCAGCACTACCTTCATCGATAGCAAGTTATTTTCGTTATCGTCTACCAACAGAATCTTAATGATACTGGTGTCGTCCATTTTTGTGCTTATATATTGCTCGTTATCAATATTGTTATTTGATTAGCCACACCCGCATCAGGGATAGCAGCTGATCTGTTTTTACCGGTTTGGTGATATAATCTGATGCGCCCGAGGCGATACATTTCTGCCTGTCGCCTATCATGGCCTTAGCGGTAACCGCTATTATCGGCAGGTTTTTATTCCGCGCCTCTTTGCGGATGATTTGGATCGTCTCATAACCATCCATTTCCGGCATCATGATATCCATCAGCACAATGTCTATTGTCTTATCCTTGTTTAGTATTTCCAGCGCCTCGCGCCCGCTCTCGGCAGTAATTGCCTCTATTTTTGATCTTTCAAATACCGCGGTTAAAGCAAACAGGTTACGTACATCGTCATCAACAACCAGTACTTTTTTACCGTCGAGTATATCGGCCTGGTTGCGCACACTGTCAATCATTTTCAGTTTACTTTCACTGACGTATTTTTTATCAACATGCAGCAGTACCAATATCTCCTCTAACAGGTAAACATGAGACGATGAAGTTTTAGTAATAATTTTATGATTGAGACGTTTAAGCTGAATGAGCTCATCCTGGGTAAAATCCCGTGCTGAATGCAGCAGGATGGTAGTTTGCTGCTGTTTTAACAGGTTTATTTTATTGATCAAGTCGAGCCCGTTAGCATCTGGCAGTACAAAATCCATGATGATGCAATCAAACATTTCCTTTTTAAGTACCGACAATGCTTTTTTAGCTGTAGCTGCGCCAACAACCTCTACCCTATCGCTTGATAATAATTCAGACAGCCTGCCAAGCTCACTCTCATTATCTTCAATCACCAATACGCGCTTTTTGGCGTGCTCATGAAAACTTACTATACCGGTAATCAAATCCTGTAACGACGTATTTGAAAGTGGTTTAAGGCTAAATGATTTAGCGCCAAGCTTATGCGCCATCACCCTGTTATCTTCTCCCGATATAACGTGTACAGGGATATGCCTTAAATTGATATCGCTTTTCAGCAATTTCAGTATCTTCCAACCGTTTGATTCGGGCATATTTACATCAAGGGTGATGGCAATAGGATTGTATTTGAGGATGTTGTCAAAAATCTCGAGGTAACTTATTGCCACCAGTACTTTTATACCCATATCATGGGCTTTATCTATCAGGATCTTGGTAAAGCGAAGGTCATCCTCAACAACAAGCAACACTTTGTCTTCGGCTAAAATATTGTGACGATCATCGTCTATTACCATTTCGGCGGTTTCGGCCAGGTTGGTACGCAGGTGCGATACCGAAAGGTTTTCCTTAATTTTTACTACCGGCGTTTTCTCTTCCTGGTATTTTAACGGCAGGTAAAGGGTAAATGTACTGCCTTTGCCCAACTCGCTGCCCACAGTAATAGTTCCGCCCAACAGTTCGGCGAAGCCTTTACTGATAGACAGACCCAGGCCGGTACCGCCATATTTACGGCTGGTGGAACCTTCGGCCTGCTGAAAGGCTTCAAAAATGATCCCCTGAGTATTTTTAGATATCCCGATCCCCGAATCTTCGATAGAAAAGGCAATTACCTGGCCAGGCAGGCCAATTGGGTTTTCGTGTCCCGCCGCAGGACGGAAAATATGGAGTTTAACCCGTCCTTTTTCGGTGAATTTAAAGGCGTTGGAGAGCAGGTTTTTGAGAATCTGGTTAAGGCGCTGCATATCTGTCTCCATCATTTCGGGCAGGGTTTCCTCTACTTCTATCTCAAATTTCAGGTTTTTAGCCTCGGATATTGGCTTAAAGGTTGATTCGGCAAATGAGGCTATCTCTTTAAAGCTAACCGGCATCACATCCGCCGCTATTACGCCCGATTCAATCTTCGACAGATCCAGGATGTCATTAATCAGCTGGATAAGGTCATCCCCACATGAATGGATGGTTTTGGCAAACATCCGCTGCTTTTCGGTAAGGTTACCCTCAGGGTTTTCAAACAACTGCTGGGCCAGGATTAATAAGCTGTTAAGCGGCGTGCGTAACTCATGCGACATGTTTGCCAGGAATTCCGACTTATACTTGGAGGTAAGCGTAAGCTGCTCGGCTTTTTCTTCAAGCGAGCGTCCTTTATCATGCAGCTCGTCGTTCGCCCTTCTTAACTCTTCCTGCTGCGCAGAAAGCTCGCTGGCCAGCGATTGCGATTGGCTCAGCAATTCCTCGGTACGGGTATTGGTTTCAATGTTGTTTAACACGATACCAATACTTTCGGTAAGCTGATCGAGGAAGTCGATGTGGGTATCGCTGAAGTTTTCAAAGGAAGCCAGCTCGATAACCGCTTTTACATTGTTTTCAAACAGTACCGGTAATATCACCAGGTCGATAGGCGCCGCATTACCTATGCCCGAACTGATTTGTAAATATTCATTTGGTACGTTGGCAAGCCTTATCCTTTCCTTATCTGTAGCGCACTGCCCTACCAATCCCTCGCTAAGCGAAAACTCCTGGTTGATGAGTTTGCGGCTCTTTTGCGCATAGCCCGCAAAAAGTTTCAGTTTGGGCTCATCTGCTGCTTCGGGTTGCTCCAGTATATAAAACGCGCCATAACGGGCATTCACCAGTTCGGCAAGCTCCGATAGTACTTTGTTGGCCACCGCGTTCCTGTCGCGCTGCCCTTGAAGCATTTGCGCAAATTTAGCCAGGTTTGATTTGAGCCAATCCTGCTCGTGGTTACGTAAGGTTGTACCTTTCAGGTTGGCAATCATCTGGTTAATGGTATCCTTCAAAGCTTCCAGCTCGCCTTTTGCCTCCACGCGTATGGTACGGGTAAGGTCACCCTTGGTTACTGCCGAGGCTACCTCGGATATGGATCGCACCTGTACGGTAAGGTTTTGGGCCAGCTGATTTACGTTTTCGGTCAAATCTTTCCAGGTACCCGAAGCGCCCGGTACACTGGCCTGGCCGCCTAAACGGCCCTGCACACCTACTTCACGGGCTACGGTGGTTACCTCGTCCGCAAATACCGCCAGGGTATCAATCATTTCGTTAATGGTATCTGTAAGCTGGGCCACCTCACCCAAAGCGTTGATGGAGAGGCGCTGCTTCAGGTTTCCTTTGGCAATACCGGTAGCCACCTTGGCAATACCGCGAATTTGCCCGGTTAGGTTGGATGCCATCTGGTTTACCGAGTCAGTTAAATCTTTCCAGGTACCGGCCACACCTTTTACGTGCGCCTGGCCTCCCAGCTTACCTTCGGTACCTACCTCACGGGCAACACGGGTTACTTCGGATGCAAAGGAGTTAAGCTGATCCACCATCGTGTTGATGGTGTTTTTAAGATCCATGATTTCGCCCTTTACGTCGATGATAACCGTCTTTGAAAGGTCGCCGCTGGCCACCGCCTTGGTCACCTCGGCAATGTTACGCACCTGCGATGTTAAGTTACTCGACATTTGGTTTACCGAGTCGGTCAAATCTTTCCAGGTACCCGCAACGCCCGGCACAAAGGCCTGGCCGCCAAGGTTACCATCGGTACCAACCTCCCGCGCCACACGCGTTACCTCTGATGCAAAACCACGCAACTGATCAACCATCGTGTTAATGGTTTCTTTCAACTGCAAAATCTCGCCCCTAACGTCAACCGTAATTTTTTTAGATAAATCGCCGTTTGCAATCGCAATCGATACGTCTGCTATATTTCTTAACTGCGCGGTAAGGTTACCGGCCATTTTGTTTACCGAGTCGGTCAAATCCTTCCAGGTACCATCCACACCCGGCACGTTGGCCTGGCCGCCCAACTGCCCTTCGGAACCTACTTCGCGGGCCACGCGGGTTACTTCTGATGCAAAACCGCGCAACTGGTCAACCATGGTATTGATTGTATCCTTCAGCTCTAACAACTCACCCTTCGCGTTTACCGTAATTTTCCGGGAAAGGTCGCCCTTGGCCACCGCAGTGGTTACCTCGGCAATATTACGTACCTGCGATGTAAGGTTATCGGCCATTTTATTTACCGAGTCGGTTAAATCCTTCCAGGTACCGCCTACACCCGGCACATTGGCCTGGCCGCCCAGCTGCCCTTCCGAACCTACTTCGCGGGCTACACGGGTTACCTCCGAACCAAAGGAGTTCAGCTGATCCACCATTGTATTGATGGTGATCTTTAGTTCCAGCATTTCGCCCTGTACGTCAACCGTAATCTTTTTGGATAAGTCTCCCTTGGCCACTGCGGTGGTTACTTCGGCAATGTTACGTACCTGGCCGGTTAAGTTACCCGCCATCTGGTTTACCGAGTCGGTCAAATCCTTCCAGGTACCGCCTACGCCCGGCACGTTGGCCTGGCCGCCTAACTGACCTTCGGAACCTACCTCGCGCGCCACACGGGTTACCTCCGAAGAGAAAGAGTTAAGCTGATCCACCATCGTATTGATGGTATTCTTCAATTCCAGCAACTCGCCTTTAGCATCCACCGTAATTTTCCGCGAAAGGTCGCCCTTGGCCACGGCGGTGGTTACACCCGCAATGTTCCGTACCTGGTCGGTTAGGTTACTTCCCATCTGGTTTACCGAGTCGGTAAGGTCTTTCCAAACACCACCTACGCCTTTTACCCTGGCCTGGCCGCCGAGTTTACCCTCGGTACCTACCTCAAGCGCCACACGCGTTACTTCGGATGCAAAGGAGTTGAGCTGATCCACCATCGTATTGATGGTTTTTTTCAGCTCGAGCATTTCGCCTTTTACGTCTACCGTAATTTTTTTAGAAAGGTCGCCATTGGCCACCGCGGTGGTTACACCGGCTATATTACGCACCTGCGAGGTAAGGTTACCCGCCATACGGTTTACAGAATCTGTTAAATCTTTCCAGGTGCCCGCAACGCCCGGCACCTTGGCCTGGCCGCCCAGCTTACCCTCGGTACCAACCTCGAGCGCCACACGGGTTACTTCGGACGAGAAGGAGTTGAGCTGATCCACCATGGTATTGATGGTATTTTTCAGCTCCAGGATCTCTCCTTTGGCCTCTACTGTAATCTTGCGCGAAAGGTCACCCTTGGCCACAGCGGTGGTTACAGCAGCTACGTTACGCACCTGGGCCGTTAAGTTACCGGCCATCTGATTCACCGAGTCGGTAAGTTCGGCCCAAACGCCTGCTACGCCTTTAATTTTGGCCTGCTCGCCCAGTTTACCTTCCGAGCCTACCTGCCTGGCTACCCGCGTTACCTCCATGGAGAACAGCTGGAGCTTAGAAAGCATTTGGTTTGATTCCTTGGCTATCCGCAGGAACTCCCCTTTTAGCGGATGGCCTTTTATTTCTAAGGGGATATGTTTAGATAAATCTCCGTTGGCCACCGAGTTAATCATCCCCGCAATTTCCAGCGTAGGCGAAGTAAGATCTTCGATAAGGTTATTTAATGAATTCACACCGCTGGCCCATTCGCCTTTAGCATCCGACAGTTCGATGCGCTTGCCCAGGTTACCCCTTTTGCCGATGGTTTTCTCCGCGGCAGATATCTCGGCCACAAAGCGCTCATTCATATCGATAATATCATTGAGCACTTCGCAAATGCGGCCATTGATGCCCGCCTGGGTTACCGGCATGCGTACATTAAGCCTGCCCCCTTTAACAAGAGACAGTACTTTGAGTAATTCTTTAAGGTCAAGGGTGTCGGTGTCGGCATGCTGCGTAATGCCGGTTTCATTCAAGATGTTTTCTAAAATGTCGTCCTTCATGTGAAGAGTTTAATTGTGATTCAGTTTATTTAAATAGCTGTTACATAAGCAACGGGAAGCCACAAATGGTTAAATCCGTTATAGTAAAGATAAAAAAGTGACAGTAAATTTCTAAACAGTTAAGGCTAAATATTTAAAAGAAAATATTTTTCAGGAATAATAAAGCATCGGCAATTAACCGTCAAATAAAACAAAAATCAATGAATTTGTTTTAAAAATTTATTTTTTTTAACGTCAATTTTGTCGCCATACGAAAGGCAGTAATACGGGTACAATGCCCTTATGCTACCCTGTTGATTATCATGCTTTTTTGTTTATATCAGGTATTATACCTCGAATCTGTTAACACAATTTCACACAGCAACACATTGTCTGAAGTCTTTTTGTTCTCTCAAGAGCTGTCTAAATTTGGTTTATTATTGTTTTTATACTTCTAATGAAGCACATATACACGCGTTGTTGTGAGAGATAAAATTTCGCGAAACGCTGAAGAGGTATGGCGTACATCGCATGGTGGCAAAGACTCACCCCGGCTACGCTGCGCTGGCCGACCTCTCTCCGGCTGACGCCGCAAAGAGGGTTGAGAAAAAATAAAAATAACTTTTTAGCCCCTCTATGCGCGAAGCGGAGGGGCAGGCGTCCGTTAGCTAACGGATCGTCGGAGTGAGTCGTAGCCAGCGTTCAAGTGAATGTTTATGTAAATACTATTGCATGGTGAGTAGGTATGCAGCACCCGTTTTTTTTAAATAGCTTCTCATTAATTAAACCAAAAATCCATTTTGATTTTTGAATTTTGAATTTTGACTTAATGTTCCCCCGAAGAGCATCTAATATCATAACTTTATAACCGAATACATCAACCAACCACCAATTACATTATTTCATGAGCCAATCTAACAGTACAACCGGCAATTGCCTGCTTTTGCAATTTATTATAAACTGCTTTGTTATTACGCTTTTAACACAAACAACACCAATTGCAGCCTATGCTCAAACTACGGTTTCGAAAAACAACGATGCAACCACACCATTACATCTGCTTAAGCCGGCCTACATAACGCCATACGGAGAAACCAAACAAGCCGACGTTAAAGCCGTGTTGGATAAAGTATACCATTACCTGGATGAGGTTACCCCTTATCAGCTTATTGATAAACCGAGCGGGCAGGCTATCAGCAATTTGGCCAACATTAACTCCAACAGCGTTTTTGCCGATGGCGATTTCAGACTGATAAGCTATGAATGGGGTGTAACCTATACCGGTATGCTGGAAGCCGGCGCCGCAACCGGGGATAAAAAATTTACCGATTATACTATAAACCGGCTGGGTTATATTGGCAACGCCGTTGCCGCGTTTAAAGCTTACCTCAAAACATCCCCTCAGGCAGTAACACCTGTAAAGTCGGTAATTGCCCCTGAGGCGCTTGACGATGCAGGGTCAATGGCCGCAGCGATGATCAAAGCTGTAAAAATCGCAGCCGTAAAGGCAGAGTTACGGCCGATAATTGATAACTATATCAACTATATCCTCACAAAACAATTTCGCCTGGCCGATGGTACGCTGGCGCGTAACCGCCCTCACCCAAATACCCTATGGCTTGATGATATGTATATGAGCCTTCCGGCTTTGGTACAAATGGGCGCGCTTACCGGCGATGTAAAGTATTTTGACGAAGCTGTGAAGCAATATCAATTATTCAGCAAACGAATGTTTAACACCGAACGCGGATTATATATGCACGGCTGGGTTCAGGATATGGACCCGCACCCCCAGTTTCATTGGGCCAGGGCGAATGGCTGGGCTATTTTAACCAATATTGAATTACTTGATGCCCTGCCCCAAGATCACCCGGGACGAACAATTTTATTAGAAATGTTAAAAAAACATGCAGCCGGCCTTGCGCAGCGCCAGGATGCAACCGGTT
Source organism: Mucilaginibacter sp. P2_A5 (assembly GCF_056404995.1). Lineage (NCBI taxonomy): Bacteria > Pseudomonadati > Bacteroidota > Sphingobacteriia > Sphingobacteriales > Sphingobacteriaceae > Mucilaginibacter > Mucilaginibacter sp. P2_A5. Next base: position 101,774 of record NZ_JBFUCY010000001.1, on the reverse strand, counting down.
TCTGGCACCAACTGCTTGATCGTAACGATTCCTACCTCGAAACTTCGGCAACAGCAATTTACGCCTATTGCTTTGCAAGAGCTATTAACAAAGGCTGGCTGGATGCTAAAGCTTATGGGCCGGCGGCGCTCCTTGCCTGGAACGCGGTGAGTACCAGGATAAATAATAAGGGCCAGGTAGAAGGTACCTGCGTGGGTACAGGTATGGGGTTTGATCCGGCTTTTTATTACTACCGGCCGGTAAATAACTATGCGGCACATGGTTACGGCCCGGTTTTACTGGCAGGGGCCGAAATTTACCGCATGCTGCAAAACCACCCGTTTGTAATTAATGACAGTTCGGTACAGGTACCCAAATAAGGTATACCATAATAAGTCGGTCAAACGAGGAAACACGATCTTCCGATGCTCCGGGCATCAAACTCATAAACAACTGTTTATAAGTTGTTTATTAACAAATCCTCATGTCATTGCGAGGTACGAAGCAATCGCGAACAATGTATAGCCGACCTGCACAGTTCGCGATTGCCGCGCTGCGCTCGCAATGACATGAGTGTTGAAAGGCCCTAAAGCTAATGCGTTATCCTCATTTTTTTAAGCGGCCATCTTGATCCCCGTATGACTTGATTAGACAGCTTCCTGATACTCCAAAAAAACTTTGTTTCGTCGTCTAAATCCCTTTAAACAGCGTTACTACTTCAAATATTTATTCAACGCCAATGTATCGAATGACCTGATCCCCTGGATCACCATTTTCGCGTTTAACTGTGCGCCCGGCTCAAGCGTGTGGGTGGCATCGGTACCAAAATAGGCCGCCTTTACTTTTGCCTCGCCCTCGGCTTCATAATCGTCAGCTATCATTTTATTCAAATCGATGAAATAAGTACCCGTTTCCTCGCCTAATTCCCTTGCCCATTGGCCGTAGCTATCCTGGTTACTGCGGCCGGCAAACTTGCCCTCCTTCCAAAAATTGCGCGGCACCGGCGAACAAATAATCGGCGTTGCACCTTTGGCCTTTACGTCGGCAATGTATTTACGCATGTACCAGCCGTAGGTATGTACCACCTCCTGTGTTTTCCTTATCGGATTGTATATTTCCTGCTGCTCGTTGCCGATACCCTTAATGGTTCCGCGTGCGCGGGCGGTATCATCCAGCGCACCGGCATCGTTGTGGCCAAATTGCATAATTACAAAGTCGCCGGGTTTTACTTTTGCCAGCACCTTATCCCATAACCCAAGCGTTTGAAATGTGCGGCTGCTGGTTCCGCCCAGGGCATCGTTTTCAACTGATATCCGGGTTGTATCAAAATAAGGAGCTATATAGTTGCCCCATCCCCACAAACCGCCATCACCTTTTCCCTTACCATTTTTAACGGTTGAATCGCCAATAAGGTAAAATGTTGGTTTATCAGCAGGTTTTATCAGCATAAAAGACGATAGCATGATCACTACCATCAGCAATAAGCTTAAACCCACATTTTTACGCATAAAGTTTTTCATAATAGCTTAGCAGTTAGTTTTTAAGATATTTATTTAAAGGATTCTTCGGATCGGCCCGGACGCCTTCGGCAACAGATTCGGCGTTTACGGTAGCGCCTGCCTTATTGGTATGGGTATGATCGCCGGGAAAGAATTTCTTTACCGAATCGGGGCCCCATTGGTCATACTTATCAGCGGTGAGCCGGTTCATGTCAATAAAAACCGCCCCTTCCTGTTGCGCAACTTCCCGCGCCCATTTACCATAGTCATCATCGGCGCGGATCACTTTACCTTCGCGAAACTCATTGCGGGGAATCATCGACAAAACCATTGGCGTAGCGCCTTTAGCTTTGGTTTCCCTTATAAATTTGCGCAAATACCAGCCGTAGGTGTGCACGGTTTCTTTTATCCCGTTGGGCCAGGTAAGCTCTACTGTTTCCTCGCCTGTACCTTTTAATACGCCGCGGTATCCTTTTTTCGTGGTATCGGGTTGGCTGCCCTCGTTATGGCCAAATACCATCATTACATAATCTCCGGGTTTTAGCAGGGAATCAACCTTGTTCCACCTGCCTTCTTTTATAAAAGTACGTGTGCTGCGGCCGGCCATCGCATGATTCTCAATATTGATCTTCGACAGGTTAAAATAGTTTGGAATGATACTACCCCAACCCCATGTTTCCTTATCGCTGTTGTGGGTTGTAGAATCCCCGATGAGGTACAATATCGGTTTTTGCTGATGAACAAACGCCAGGCCTGCGAAAGCTACAATTAACAGGATTAAAACAATTTTTAACGGTTTTATCATGATATAACTATTTAATAAGCAAATATTTAACCGGTCTAAGGGTAACCGGCCCAACCAAACCAGATGGCTTTGGCTGCCAGTTTATTGCAGTAAAAAGGCCATCCGGGCCTTTGGATCCGGGGCTATGTGACTGAAAATTAGTATTATAGAAGATCCGATAGGGAATGTTCTTTTTATCCATATCTATAATACGGTTCACCATCAGGTTAGCTACTTTTACCTGTAACTGATTGACCGGCCTTAACTGTGCTGAAGGTATAGTGACCGTGTATTGCGGACCTATAAGTGTAACTAACTTTTTACCGTTGAGATAAACTTCGGCACTTTCATACACCTTACCCAGATCCAACTGCCATGCTACCACGTTTAGGGTTGGCTTATTAAAAGTGATTGAATAGCTCCCTGTTCCGGAGAACGCTTTAAATTCATCCCCCCTTAATGCCGTCCATGATTTAAGGTCATGGGTTTTAACCGGTTGCGGCAAAGTTGGGCCGCCCTGGGTAAATATGAGCGTCCATGTACCATTTATAGCTGCGGGTTTACCTGCAAACTGGTAATATTTATACTTTGCTGTATTAACTTTTGTAGGTAACGTTTGCAAAATGCAGCTTTGTCCGGGCTGTAGTTGCAGGTAAACACCGGTTTGACCTTTGCCTTGTTTCCGGCTCCTGGCCAAGCCGTAATTTTTGGTCATCGGATCAAATACTACAACTGATGCTGCATTAAGGGATAACCTTACCCAGCCATCTATCGCTTTATCGCTATTATTGGCGACAAAATAGCTGTTACCATTTTTGTAGGTTCTGCGTACAAATTGAAGACCATCATCTGTCATGCGCTCCCTGTTTATTCCAGCAGCATCCAGCAAGGGCATTATATCATCAGCAATTAAAAACCTGCCCTTGCCTATCGCAGCCGCTTTATCCCCATTGGCCCCCGGGGTAAAGTTTAGCCCGGCCAGTAAATCCTTAAATGCTTTTTCGCGCTCATTTAAACGGGCATATCCGGGCACATCTGATGGCAGTTTTTTATACACCACCACTGTTGCTCCTGCCTTTGCCATATCCATTATTTTACCGAATGTTTCCAGCGGGATATACCTGCAATCGGGCAGCAAAATGGTTTTGTACCTGATTCCACCGGTGGCTATGCTGGCGCCTGCGGCTTGCAGTGCCATTATCTGCTTATCTGATATAAAATCAAAAGTGTAACCTTTTTTCAGCATCTCCTGGGTTGAGTTTTCAAAACCTGTACCGCTAAAATCGGGTTTCATGGCATCATAATGCTTAAGTAAACCTTTTTCGCCGGGTTCAGAAAAACTATCGAACAAAGGATAATAAACCAGCACATCATTATCCGGCTTACCCTGTTGCAGAAACGACTGGCAATTGGTTATGTATTGGTTAAGGGTTGAAAAGTCATTCCAGAATGGATTGGTCTGGTTAAAATGTACTTCGGCATAAAACAACCAACCCGGCCAGGTGGCATCCTTTGGCGAATAGCTGATACCATGATAAAAAATATGGTTAACACCGCCTACAAAATATTTATCAATAGCCTGCTTAACATCGCCTAATGACGTCAAAAAGTGATCATTAAGCCAGGTTGCCGACTCCGACGAAGCCAGCGGTTTACCGGTAACGTGTGCCGCCGAGGTAGCAAACTTGAAGCGCAACACATCATTTCCCTCGGTTTCAGGGATGTCAATAGCTGCGTACAAATCCAGTATATTGGATGGCGAACCGTGCGATTGATTACGGATTAAAGCGCCTTTTGATTTACCCCACTCATGCCAGGGTTTGGTAAAATTGTCAAGCAACAGATCGGATATAGTTTGGCGGTAATCGCACAATATCCTGTTATTGTTTTCTTTATCATCATTACCAACATTACCAAATAGGGCCGGTAAATGATCCCGAAGATCGTAGCCCCGGCGCTTAATAAACTCATCAAAAAACTGTGGTGTAAAATTTGATTGCCCGCGGGCATCGTCTACCTCGTACGAGTCGTTAAAAAACGCGCGGATTGCACTTAAATCCTGGCCTTTGAACGCCTGGTTAAACCTATCCAGGTAATGATCCAGTGCTGGTTTCGAAAAATGGTCAATCACATAGCCTTCACCACCAGGGGCCGCCCGCTCCACCATTTTACCATGCCATCCCATAAAAAGCGCATATAGCTTCCAGTTACCGGCAGGTGCGGTCCAGTTAAGTTTGCCGTCGGGCTCAACATTACCGGTCAGGTTCAGGGCCTGCCCTTTGCCATCATAGGCCATTAAAACAGTGAGTGGTATGCGTTTTTCAAACCGCACCTGGTCAAGGGCTATCAATTGCAGGTTTTTATTACTACTGATGGGCTCAACCAGGTCGGCGATCTTTGGTGCCTGCCCGTCCGCCCGTACCAGTGGTTGTTGTACAAACACAACAGGTTCATTTAATTTATCCCCGCCTTTCAGGTCATAATTTTTCCAGAAGAGTTCTTTGCTCGCATCCTGATCTGTTACCCAGGGGCCACCGAAAGGCCAGCCTGTGGCGTTGGCCAGGTCGATACCCATATCCAAACGTTTAGCCTCCTGTAGTGTATACTTCAGCATGTCAACCCATTGCGGCGACAAATACGGTATAAACTCGCTTTCGTGTCCTTTAACGCCGTAAATGGGTGTTATTTCCATTCCGCCCAAACCGGCGTCATGGTAGCTTTGCATATTCCAGGTCAGGTCCTTTTTGTTTACCGCGCTGCCTTCCCACCACCAGCGGGCCCAGGGTTTGGTTTGCCTGGTAATAACAGGCCATGTTACCTGGGCGGTTGCAGCCTCAGCACTTATTAAAAGCACTAAAGCAGCGGCTATTTTCAAGTTTTTGTTGAATACCGACATGTAGATTTTTTTATTTGGCAATTCCGGCCGCGTAAACTCGAGGACCTTCAAAATATTTAAACAATCACGGCAAATAAAAAACTTCTTTTAGCGCGGTACTCACCGGTGAGTTATCGGGATTACTCTCCATAATATCGCCCATATAGGCCCACCATTTTTGCATAACGGCGTTTGCAGGCAAAGTATCCAGTAAGGCCTTATCGGCTACTTTCAAAACGCCTATCAGGCTATGAGTATCCTCATCCAGGAAGATGGCATAATCGCTTACCCCCGTATCTTTTAGCAGCGCCGATAATTCGGGCCATATTTCATCATGCCGTTTTTTGTACTCCTGCTCAAAGCCGGGAAAAAGCTTCATTTTAAATGCTACGCGATCCATAGGTAAATGTTAAAAGGTTAAATACGGCAATTGGTTATTGATGTACACTTCGACCAAAAATTGGTTAAATATTTAACCAGACTTGCGCTTCGCCAAAATAAGTATTCTTTCTTCAGTTAACAATCCCGGCGCATCCCGATTAACTAACGAAAAGTTTTAGCCCCTGGCAGATTAATTCTTATTTTCGCCCATCTTATATGTCTATGTCAGAATCTATCTCCACCCCTGTCCAACCCGATCTTGTACAAATCATTTCCAAATACATCCTGCTCGAAGTAAGCCGGAAAGCCCTCAAAGGCAAATGCCCTTTCCATAAAGACCAGGCTACGTCGTTAATGGTTTATGTAGAAAAAAACATGTTTCAGTGTTTCGGCTGCGGCCAGGGCGGCGGCCCCATAGAATTCGTGATGGCAATCGAAAATAAGTCGCGCGAGGAAGCGATCGGACTCATCACCATGACAAAATAAAGTCGTCCCGGCACCGGGGCCCATCTTCAAATTCTTCAATTTATCAGCAGTTGTGTAAAAGTGTTAATTAGTTGTACAAAAGTTGAAATTAATTGAACTTTTTTATCTTCTTTTTGACTTTATTTTGAGTGTTTATGTGCTGTTTTCACAACAATTTCAGTGCACATCAAAATTAAATGTGGGCATCTCATTTTACTGGCTTTTCACCCGGATAATAGCGGGTGGGTTATCTCAATTCCATTTAAATGTTATAATGTAAGTTTTTTCTTGGATAAGTAAAAATTTATGGCCTAATTTGCACCCAAATTAAAAACACAGTAATACCTCAAAAAAATGAATCAACCAAGCTTAAATAAGCCCGCAACAAGAGCAACATTTGCTCCCACTGCCGCTGCTTTGGGTTCAACTGTTTTTTTATCCTGCCCTTCCCGACGAAGGCCCTATATGCCAAGGGTTTGAATTAATTTCCCGTACTAACCCCACAAAGATTTTATTAAACTTCTTTGTAAAAAAGCCATCTAATTATTAAGGCGATCAAAAGCCAATTAATTTAACGGTAATTATCTATTTAAATGACCATACAAGATTTTGATATTCAGGTTGCTACAGCACAGCATGTAGATTATGCCACAATGATTTGCGATGAAATGGCCGAGTCGGCCAAAGCACGCGGAACGGGTATTGCACAACGCTCGCCAGAATATGTTGCCAACAAAATGCTGGAAGGCAAAGCAGTTATAGCCTTGCATAAAGACGGTACCTGGGCCGGTTTCTGCTACATTGAAACCTGGAGCCACGGGGATTTTGTAGCCAATTCGGGCTTAATTGTTAACCCCAATTTCCGTAAAGTTGGTTTAGCAAAAGCCATTAAACACGCTATTTTCCAACTTTCACGCAAAAAATATCCTGAGGCCAAAATATTCGGCCTAACCACAGGGCTGGCGGTAATGAAAATAAACTCTGAAATAGGATACGAACCCGTAACCTACTCAGAGCTTACCCAGGACGAGAACTTTTGGGCAGGTTGCAAAAGCTGCGTTAATTACGACATCCTGATGAGCAAAGGCCGCAAAAACTGTATGTGCACTGCCATGCTTTTTGACCCCGCCGAAAAATTGAAGCAGGACGAGGAGAAAATGAAACGTATCACGCACAAGGCAACGCTGCTCGAAAGGATAGAAAATGCAATAAAAAAACGCATTGGCCATGAATAGGTGAAAGGCAAAAGGTTAAAGGCGAAAGGTAGAACGAACTATAGGAAAAAGGTTAAGGGTGAAAGGTAGAAACAATAAATGAGGGATTATAAAAAGTTAGATGTTTGGAAAAAATCACATTTGCTTACCAAGCAAGTGTATGCTGAAATTTTACCAATAATGCCTATAGAAGAACGATTTGCTTTAACTAACCAATTGCGGAGATCTACATACTCTATTCCTTTGAATATTGTAGAAGGTTGCGGAAAAAATACGGATCGTGATTTTGTTCATTATCTTGATAATGCCTTAGGATCTGCGCATGAGGTAGAATATACTTGTTACCTGATTTATGACTTGGGATTTATATCAAAAGAAATTTATGAAAATACTAACACAGCAATAAATGAGATAAAAGCCATGTTAATTGGCTTCATAAAATTTTTACGGGGCGAAAACCTTTCGCCTTTAACCTTTTACCAAAAAATGGCGAGAACCTTTAACCTTTCGCCTTTAACCTTTTACCTCTAAAAAGAATGAAAAAGAAAGTAGTATTAGCATACAGCGGCGGATTAGACACCTCATTTTGCTGTATATATTTAACACAGGATCTTGGTTACGAAGTTCACTCGGTAATTGTAAATACCGGTGGCTTTAGCGACGAAGAACTAAAAGGGGTTGAAGAACGTGCCTATAAAATGGGTGTAACATCGCACCATGTGGTTGATGAAACTAAAAACTTTTACGATACCTGTGTTCGCTTTTTGATTTACGGTAACGTGTTGAAAAACAACACCTACCCGCTTTCGGTAAGTGCCGAACGTGTGAGCCAGGCTACAGCCATAGCCAACTATGCTAAAGAAATTGGCGCCGAGTTTGTTGCCCACGGCAGCACCGGTGCAGGTAACGACCAGGTGCGTTTCGATATGATCTTCAATATCCTTGTTCCCGAAGTAAAGATCATCACCCCTATCCGCGATTTAAAATTAAGCCGCGAGGAAGAGATCCAATACCTGAAAGATCATGGTGTGGAAATGAACTTCGAGAAAGCTAAATATTCCATCAACAAAGGCATCTGGGGAACTTCTGTTGGTGGTAAAGAAACTTTAACATCAAATTTAGGGTTGCCCGAAGAAGCGTGGCCAACCCAGGTAACCGAATCGGAAGTAAAAGATCTTGTTCTTGAATTTGAAAAAGGTGAACTGGTTGGTATTAACGGTAAAAAATATGATCATCCAACCAAAGCCATCCAGGCTTTACAAGCTATTGCACAACCTTATGGCATTGGCCGCGATATTCACGTTGGCGATACCATTATTGGTATTAAAGGCCGTGTAGGTTTTGAAGCTGCAGCACCAATGGTGATTATCAAAGCTCACCACACTTTAGAGAAACATGTGCTAACCAAATGGCAATTATCGTGGAAAGACCAGCTTTCTGCCTTCTACGGTAACTGGCTGCATGAAGGCCAATTTCATGACCCTGTTATGCGCAATATGGAGGCTTTTTTTGCTGATACCCAGTTAAATGTAAGTGGCAAAGTATTTGTGCAATTGCACCCATATCGCTTCCAGGTTATCGGAATTGAATCTAATCACGACCTGATGTCGAACAAATTTGGTAGCTACGGCGAAATGAATAACTCCTGGAGCGGCGAAGATGTTAAAGGTTTCTCCAAAATATTTGGTAACCAGGTAATGATCTATCATAAAGTAAACGGTTAAGCCCCCCAGCCCCCTGAAGGGGGAGCAAAAATTGCACAAGAATAATCATGGCAGACAAAGAAAATACCAACGCCATTCCTACTCCCCCTTTAGGGGGCCGGGGGGCACCCTTTTCAAAGGGCGAATGCCTGAAGCATTATAACTGGGGCGATGATTGCCACGGCTGGACTTTTATTGATACCGATGCATTATCTGTAAAACAGGAATTAATGCCGCCGGATACAGCCGAACAATTGCATTATCACGAAAAAGCAACCCAGCTATTCTTTATTTTGAAAGGACGGGCAACTTTCTCCATAGATGGGGAAACAACCGTTTTAAAGCCGGAGCAAGGCATCGAAATATTACCAGGTCAAAAACATTTTATCAGCAATAACGACCGGACAGACCTGGAGTTTATTTTATACTCATATCCATCAACAAATAATGACAGGATCAATGTCGCCCCCTAACCCCCTAAAGGGGGAACAACAATTGATATTATGATCGAAAACATAAAAGATACAACAAATAGTTCAACTCCCCTTTCAGGGGGCCGGGGGGCTATACGTGCAGGCATCATAGGTGGCGCGGGTTACACCGGCGGCGAAATGCTGAGGATCCTTATCAACCATCCCAATGTCGATATAGCTTTTGTACATAGCAACAGTAATGCAGGTAATTATATCTACGAGGTACATACCGATCTATTCGGTGATACCGACTTAAAATTCGCTGCTGAATTTAATACAGACGTAGATGTATTATTTCTTTGTGTTGGCCATGGTGATGCTAAAAAGTTTTTGGATGCCAATGAAATCCCAGACAATGTAAAGATCATCGACCTTAGCCAGGATTTTCGCTTAGCTCAAAACTCAAAACTCAAAAGCAAAAACTTTACCTATGGCTTGCCGGAGTTGAATCGTGAAGCTATTAAAACGGCAGAAAACATAGCTAATCCGGGTTGTTTTGCTACCTGTTTGCAATTGGGGTTATTGCCTTTAGCTTCAAAAGGTTTATTAACCAACGAAGTGCATATTACAGCTACTACCGGTTCAACCGGCGCCGGTCAGAGTTTAGCGGCCACATCGCACTTTACATGGCGGAATGATAACTTATCTGTTTACAAGGTATTTAATCACCAGCATTTAAATGAAATAGGGCAATCTTTAAAGCAGCTACAGTCTGGTTTCGATAAAGCCATCAACTTTGTACCTTATCGTGGCGACTTTACACGTGGTATTATCGCATCGATATACACAGAAAGCGATTTAAGCGAAGATGAAGCTTTAGCGCTATATCAAAACTATTACGAGGGTCACCCATTTACCCACGTCACCAACAGGAATATCGATTTAAAGCAAATTGTAAACACCAACAAATGCTTTATACAGGTAAAAAAATACGACAATAAAATATTCATTGTCAGCATTATGGATAATTTACTCAAGGGTGCCTCGGGCCAGGCAGTACAAAACATGAACTTGATGTTCGGACTGGACGAGCGCGCAGGACTACGACTTAAGGCGACTGCTTTTTAAGCTGAAAGCTGAAGGCAGTTGCCAACGATAACCAATATTTGTTTCAGCAAACAAATACGTAAATCAATAAAATTAAGGCAATGCTGACAGGCCTTAACAACCGCTAAGAAAATAAAGGCTTTCTGCCTTATGCTTTTAGCTTTCAGCTTAAAAAAATGAAATTATTCGACGTATATCCTATCAATCCAATAAATATAGTAAGAGGCCAGGGTAGCCTTGTTTATGATGCCCAGGACAACGAATACCTTGACATGTACGGTGGCCATGCTGTAATATCAATTGGCCATACCCATCCTCATTATGTAAAACGGTTAGAGGACCAGTTACACCAGTTGGGTTTTTATTCCAATTCTATCGAAATTCCAATCCAAAAAGAACTGGCCGCCAAATTAGGCAAAGTATCAGGTAAAGAAGATTATCAGCTATTCCTTTGTAACTCGGGTGCCGAAGCAAACGAGAATGCTTTGAAACTGGCATCGTTTTATAATGGTAAAAAGAAAGTTATTGCATTTACCAAAGCATTTCACGGGCGCACATCTTTAGCTGTTGCAGTTACTGATAACCCAAAGATTGTAGCCCCTATTAACGAAACCGACAATGTAATATTTTTGCCATGGGCCGATGAAGCTGCTTTAGCGAAGGCTTTTGCCGAAAACGAAATATCTTCTGTAATCATTGAAGGCATCCAGGGGGTTGGCGGTATACAGGTTGCACCTGAGGGGTTCCTGCAAAAAATCCGGTCGTTATGTGATGAATATAACGCTGTTTTTATAGCCGACTCTGTTCAATGTGGTTACGGGCGTACCGGTAAATTCTTTTCGCAGGATTTTGCGGGGATAGACGCGGATATTTACAGTATGGCAAAAGGAATGGGCAATGGTTTCCCGGTTGGTGGTATCATTATTTCGCCAAAAATACAGCCGGCTTACGGCATGCTGGGCACTACTTTCGGTGGCAACCATTTGGCTTGCGCCGCCGGATTGGCCGTACTGGAAGTAATGGAACAGGACAACCTGATGCAGAACGCAGCCACTGTTGGCGAGTACCTGATAAAGGAACTTAAAAAACTGGAGCAGGTAAAAGAAGTAAGAGGCCGTGGCCTGATGATTGGCATTGAATTACCAGAAGAACTGGCGCATGCACGTAAAGAGCTTTTATTTAAACACCATATTTTTACAGGCGAGGCTAAGCCAAACGTGGTAAGGTTATTGCCCGCCTTGAACCTTACAAGGGCGCATGCGGATAGATTCCTGGAAGCTTTTGTAGATGTTTTAAATCAATAGATAGCAATATATAATAATCCCGACCGATGAAACTATTTTCTTCTGTAAACGACGTTACCGATATTGATGCCCTTGTAAAAGAGGCATTGGCGCTTAAGCAAAACCCTTATGCCAACCAGGAATTGGGTAAAAATAAAACCCTTGCATTGGTGTTTTTAAACCCAAGTTTGCGTACCCGTATGAGCACGCAAAAAGCGGCCCTTAACCTGGGCATGAACGTAATGGTGCTTAATATCGATAAAGAAGGCTGGGCGCTGGAGCTTCGCGATGGCGTTGTAATGGACGGAACAACGGTTGAACATATCCGCGAAGCGGCGGGTGTTATGGGCCAATATGCCGATATTATCGGAGTACGTTCATTCCCGGGCCTGCGTAACCGCGAAGAAGATTATAGCGAAATGATATTTAACAAGTTTGTAGAGTTTTGCAAAGTACCGGTAGTGAGCCTGGAATCGGCTACCCGCCATCCTTTGCAAAGCCTTGCAGATTTGGTTACCATTACCGAATTAAAAACTACTGCGCGCCCTAAAGTGGTATTAACCTGGGCGCCGCATATTAAGCCACTGCCACAAGCTGTACCAAACTCATTTGCCGAGTGGATGTGCAAGGCAGATGTTGATTTTACCATCGTTCAGCCTAAAGGATATGAACTTTGTGCCGATTTCACCCAGGGTGCAACCATCGGCTATAACCAGGATGAGGCCTTAGCCGGCGCCGATTTTATCTATGTAAAAAACTGGTCGGCCTATGAGCCTTACGGTAATATATTGGGTAAAAATGAGGAATGGATGCTAACCAATGAAAAATTGAAATTAACCAATGATGCCAAGGTGATGCATTGCTTACCTGTTCGACGCAATTTAGAGCTGTCTGACGAGATTTTGGACGGGCCTAACAGCATTGTGGTACACGAGGCGGGTAACCGCGTTTGGGCAGCGCAGGCTGTGCTAAAGCAAATGCTGGAAAGCTTGTAGTAGGCCTTTAAAAATACGAGTATTCGGCCAAAAAATCTTAACTCTTGTTTCTTGATTCTCGAGAACTATGTATATACCAGCCTTCAATAAGTTCCCAAACCAGCAAGAAGCTATTAGCTTTATGCAACGCTATAGCTTTGCCACTATCATTACTGCTGATCATGATGTGCCGGTTGCTACCCACCTGCCCTTTTTGATTGAACAGCGTGATGATAAAGTAGTTCTGTTATCTCATTTCGCCAAAGCCAACCCACAGGCGTCGGCCATAATTGATAAACCGGTATTGGTGATATTCACCGAACCGCATGCTTACATATCCCCCACCAATTACGAAAAGGAAACTAATGTGCCAACCTGGAATTATTTAGCTGTACACGCCTATGGCAAGGCCAGGTTATTGGCCGATGGTGAGGAAACGGCTGGATTGTTAGCAAAAATGATAAACAATTACGAAGCCGGCTATCAGCAACAATGGAATAACCTGCCCGACGATTACAAGCAAAAAATGATGAAAGGCATTGTGGCATTTGAAATCATTGTCGACGATTTGCAAGGCAAACAAAAGCTAAGTCAGAACAGATCAGTACTTGAGCGAGAAAACATCATCAATACCCTAAGTAAAAGCGAAGATTCCGTTGAAAGCGAGATCGCTAAATATATGTCGAAATTAAAATAGCGGCTATTCAATATATTTAGATGCCTTGTTTATCATGGCATTAAGCGTAAGTCCCTGCACTATCACCGAGAATATCACTATAAAATAGCTTCCAGACAGGATCAGGTGGCGGTAAGGTGTATTTGGCAAAGTTAGTGCTAAGGCGATGGAGATGCCTCCCCTTAAGCCAGCCCAGGTCATTACATTAATATTGCTGTAATTGACCTTTAATGACCGCCGTAAAAAGGTAAGTGGCAACATAATACTCAGCCAACGGGCAATCAAGATAAAAACAATAGATATGCTCCCGGTAACCCAATAATTATTTACGAACGGTAAATTAATAAGCTGTAGGCCAATCATTACAAACAAAATAGTATTCAGCATTTCATCAACCAATTGCCAGAATTTTTCCAGCGCTTCATGCGACCGTTCTTTATTATCCTGGTTGATGGAATGGCTCCCGGCAAACAAACCTGCGGTTACCACCGATAGCGGTATCGAAAATTCAAAAATAGTGGCCAGTACCGATAAGCCCATCACCAATGCCAATGAGATAAGCACAATGGTTTGAAAATCCTTTACCGATTTCATGAGCCGTTGTGCAAGGTACCCAAAAACGGCTCCTGCTATAATCCCGACCAAAACTTCCTTTAAAATGAGTACAACTACTTTCGAAGCTTCTATATTTTTTTCGCCTACATCGGTTATTTCAAGTAAAATCACAAATAGCACCAAACCTACGCCACCGTTAAACAGCGATTCGCCCGAAATAATGGTTTCCAGGTGCGCGGGCAATTTTGAATTTTTAACAATTGCAGAAACCGCCACCGGGTCGGTAGGTGACACTAAAGCGCCGAACAGCAGGCAATAAATAAGCGGCATGTGGATATGGAAAAATGGAGCCAGGTAATACAATAGAAAACCGAAAATGGCTGTAGATAAGATTACTCCTAAGGTGCTTAGTACTAACACGGGCCGCATTTCCTTTTTTAGCTTTTTTCCGTCGAGATTAAACGCGCTGGAAAACAGCAGGAAACCCAGCATAATATTGAGCACCACCTTCGAAAAGTCGATATTCTTGGCAAGGGTAGTCAAATACCTGGCCGTTGTTGGATTCAGTTTATCAACAACTAATATAACAATAGAAACTATGGTGGCTATCAAAACAATACCGATGGTACCCGGAAGTTTTATAAAGCGTGCATTTAAATAGGAAAAAAATGCACTTACAATAACCAATAAGGCAATTACAACAAATAAATCCATAGGCGTTTACTTTTTTACTAATAAAATAAAGGCCGCAATGTTTTAAATCAGCTGTTTTTATTTAGACTCCGGATCCGTCATCCTGGTCTCCGTATCAAAATAGCGCACTATCAGGCGGTTGTCGCTGTTTTTGTTAAAGTAGTTAATAGCCCAGCTAAAAAAGATAATTCCCTTATTCGTAAAACCGGCTAACGACATTAAATGCACAAATCCCCACAATAACCAGGCAAAAAGTCCCTGGAAATGAAGCTTACCCAAATCGGCCACCGCCTTATTGCGCCCAATTGTAGCCAACGATCCTTTGTCTTTATATTTAAACGGAACTGTAGCCTGGTTATTCAATATCCTGAGCAGGTTTTTGGCAAGCCATTCTCCCTGCTGGATAGCCGCAGGAGCCACTCCCGGATGCCCGTTCGGCGTTTCCGGTGTTATCATAGCCGATACATCGCCAATGGCAAAAATGTTACTGTAACCATTTACCTTATTAATTTCATCAACTTGTATGCGGTTACCCCTTGTAATATTAGTTGGGGGTAAGCCGGCGGGTACCTCGCCTTTTACGCCGGCAGCCCATAAAACATTGCGGGTAAGTATGGTTGTGCCATCATCTATTTTAAGCAAAACGCCATCGTAGCTTTGCACGTGTACGCTATTGTAAATGGTAACGTCCATTTCTTCCAAAAACTTTTTTGCTTTTGCTGATGCTGCCGGCGAGAAGGCGCCAAGCACAACATCCTTACCCTCAACCAGGTAAACTTTCATATTATGTTTACGTAAGCCATGATAGTCTTTCATTAAAATCAACTGGCGCATTTCGGCAAGTGCGCCGGATAGCTCCACGCCTGTCGGCCCTCCGCCCACAACTACAAAGGTCATCAATGCTGCTTTTTCCTCCGGGTCTTTAGTAACTAACGACATCTCGAGGTTTTGTAATATCAAACTACGCAGGTTTAAGGCTTCGGGGATGTTTTTCATCGGCATAGCAAAATGCTCAATTTCCTTGTTACCAAAAAAGTTGGTGTTTGAACCTGTTGCAATAATCAGGTAATCGTAATATATAGTACCAATATTGGTAGTGAGCGTATTGGTTTCAGGATGTATTTGCTCAACTTCGGCAAGCGCGAACCTAAAATTATCCTGTTTGGTAAAAATCCTGCGGATGGGAAAACCAATAGAATCTGCAGCGATAGAGCCAGCGGCTACCTGGTAAAGCAACGGCTGAAATGTGTGGTAATTATGTTTGTCCAGCAGCAAAACATCCACCGGTGCATTTTTAAGGTTCTTAGCCAGTTCAAGTCCCCCAAAACCGCCGCCAATAATCACGACACGCGGCTTTGTACCTTTCTTTTTATCCATAGGTAAATTTTATAGCAAGTTTAATGCCTTAAATTGATGTATACTAATTATTTCATAATCAAATTGTAAACTTACAATACTGTAACCAGATAATCATTTTTGAATGATTTTTATAAGAAATAGACTATAATTTCTTATTTTTAACAGATTTTTATTAAAAACAGGATCAAATTGATAAGTGCCGTGTTAAATTACTGTGAAGAATGAACAAAAGTGATACAGTTTCTATTAAATCAACCGAAATAGCGGCCAAAAAAAGTCTGCATGTTGTCAAAATCGGTGGAAATGTAATAGATAACTCCGAAAACTTATATCATTTCCTGAATGATTTTAAAGCGCTGGATGGGTTTAAAATATTGGTACATGGTGGCGGCAAGGTGGCAACACAAATTGCGGGGGATTTGGGTATTGAAGCCAAACTTGTTGATGGGAGGCGTATTACTGATATCGAGACGTTAAAAGTGGTTACGATGGTGTATGGCGGACTTATTAACAAAAATATTGTAGCCCAGTTACAACGTTTTGGCAATAACGCTATAGGGCTTACAGGCGCAGATGGTAATTTTATCAAAGCAAAAAAACGCCCGGTAAAAACTATTGATTATGGCTTTGTGGGCGATATAGACGAGAATTCTATAAACCCGGGCAATATAAGCAGGCTGATGGAAGCGGGCTTTACCCCCGTTTTTTGCGCGATAACACATGACGGAGAAGGGCAATTGCTAAATACCAACGCCGATACCATTGCATCGGCATTGGCGGTAAACCTGGCGTCGTTATATGATACAACACTCATCTATTGCTTTGAAAAAAAGGGTGTGTTGCAGGATATTGATGATGAAGACTCATTAATAAGGGAAATAAACCCCGAACATTACGAAGAATTAAAAAAAGAACGCATTATACACAGCGGCATGCTACCTAAACTCGATAATGCATTTACAGCGATAGCCTGCGGCGTGAAAGCTGTAATAATTGGCAAAAGCGACGATTTAGGAAATATAAAGAATAACAAACCATTTGGAACACGTTTAAGTAAAACCACATGAACGCATCACAGCAAATAGCCATTTTGGGCTCTGGAAACATCGGGCTTTCGTTAGCCAAAGGGTTGGTTAAAGCAGGTATTTGCAAACCCCAGCAAATAACACTTACACGCAGAAACGCGGGCGCATTGGCAGAATATGCTGCTTTAGGCTACCATACCACCGATAACAATTTAAAAGCCGTTAAAAAATCGGATATTATAGTTTTAGCAGTTTTGCCGCAGCAATTAAATAAGTTACTTGACGAGATAAGGCCTGCAATTAAGCCCGAAAAACAACTCCTGATATCGGTAATATCCGGCGTAAGTTGCAGCGATATCCGCCAGCAACTGGAATTAAACGTGCAGGTGGTACGTGCTATGCCAAATACGGCCATAGCCATTGGTCATTCCATGACCTGTATTGCCACCGATAACGGTACCAATAAAAACATCAACCTGGTAAAATCACTTTTTGATACCGTTGGCGTAAGTATCCAGATTAATGAAGAACTGATGACATCGGCTACAGCGCTTTGTGCCTGCGGTATTGCTTTCTTCTTGCGCTCTATCCGCGCTGCATCGCAAGGCGGCACCGAGATTGGTTTTCACGCCGGCGATGCCTTGAAAATGGCTGCACAGACGGCCAAAGGCGCTGCCGATTTGTTATTGCAGCTATCATCGCACCCCGAACAGGAGATTGATAAGGTAACGTCGCCAAGCGGTTGTACCATTGCGGGGCTTAACGAGATGGAGCATAATGGCTTTAGTTCGGCCATGATTAAGGGGATTAAACTATCTGCTGAGAAGGCCGGCGATCTTTATAAAAAAGAAGAGCATTAATATTAACACACAAATTGTCACAGATCTTTTCTAATTACACGAATTAGATTGGTTTCAAGACAATCCTGAAATACACTATAATTAGTGCCGGTTTTTTCGAATTTTACGAATTTGATTAGTGTAAAGGCAGTTATATCATATAAAATTTTCATATCCAAATAGACAGAAATTTGCTTTTTATTCGTGTAATTCGACAAAATTCGTGTCTATTCGTGTTTTAAAATAATGTTAACAGTAGAAAAAATCGGCGGTACATCCATGACCGCATTGGGCGATGTGATCAAAAACATCATCCTGTTTGAACGTAGCGGGCAGCAATTGTACAACCGCATATTTGTAGTTTCGGCATTTTCGGGGGTAACCAACCTCCTACTCGAAAATAAGAAGACCAAAGCACCCGGCGTTTACCATCGCTTAGCCACTTACAAAGACTTTCATAAGCCCTTAAAGGCACTTGTAGTTAAACTTAAACAGATTAATAAAAGCTACGAAAGCCTGGGGCTTAACATAACACAAGCTGATGCTTTTATAGAGCAGCGCCTTAACGATGCGCAAACTTACCTGGAAAATATTGCCAATATCCTGGCATCCGGCTACGTAAATAAGGCTGATGTTTTATTAGCTGCACGCGAAATCCTGGCCTCTATTGGCGAAAGTCATTCGGCTTTTAACTTTGCCAATATCCTCAATAATATGGGTATCAACGCAACTTTTGTCGACTTGAGTGGCTTTCACGATCATCGGTCGTTCACTATCGATCAGCGTATCAAAAAAGATTTGCAGCGTATAGATTTCAACAGCACCATCACTATTGTTACAGGTTATGCCAAGGGTACCGAAGGTATTATGCGCGAGTTTGACCGCGGCTACTCTGAGGTCACTTTTAGTAAAATAGCCGTTGAAGTAAAACCACAGGAAGCTATCATCCATAAAGAATACCATTTATGTACCGCCGACCCGCAATTGGTAGGTGTTGAAAATTGTTTCCCGGTGGGCAATACCAATTATGATGTGGCCGACCAATTAGCCGATGTGGGCATGGAAGCTATCCATCCAAAAGCATCCAAACCATTAGAGATCAATGACATTGACCTGAGGATAAAAAACACTTTCCAGCCTGAACATCCCGGCACGCTAATCACACGCGAGTACATATGTGATAAAAAAAGGGTTGAGGTAATTACCGGTACCGAGCACGTAATGATGATTGATATATACGACCCATCGATGGTGGGCAACGTAGGTACCGATTTTCATATCATGCAGCTGTTTTATAAATATGGCGTAAGCTATACTTTTAAGGCTACCAGCGCCAACAGCATCTCGATTGTGATATGGGATAAAGATTTCAATAAAAAACTGATACAGGAATTGGAAGATGATTACGAGAAAGTAACTGTAGAAAAAATGGCAATGGTATGCCTCATTGGTTCCAACATGGATCAGCCGGGACTATTGGCCAAATCGGCAACGGCACTGGCGCAAAGGGGCATCAATATTAAAAGCTGCGGCTTTGCCCTGCGTAAGGTAAACATCCAGTTTTTGGTTGCAAGAGAAGATTTTGCGGAGGCTATAAAGGCATTGAATAAAGCGATGATATAGTTCTTTTAGGCAAAAGGTAAAAGGTGAAAGGCGAAAGGTGAGGTGAAAGGTAAAGGCTAGCTGAAACGGTCGGTTAACCCATACCTTTCAGACCACTCACCAATCACCAATCACAACTCACAACTCACAACTCACAACTCACCGCCCAAGGCATTGTAACTTTCCCGTGGTTAATTTTTATAAGCGGGCTATTTTGAGCATATTTAATGGTTAACAAAGTTGATATGCGTAAACTGTTCCTTATAATCTTTTTATCGGCTGCCTGCGTTAGCCTATCCGCTCAAACAACATCAAAAAAGCCCTTAGACCATTCCGTTTTCGACGGATGGCAAAGCATAAACGGTCAGCGGATAACTAATGATGGTAAATGGGTTATGTATGTTGTAAAACCGCAGGAGGGCGATGCCGACCTGGTGATAACCGATGCCAAAAACACAACCAAAGTACAGATACAGCGTGCAGATACAGCGCGTTTCAGCAGCGACGGCAAATTTGCTGTATTCCAGATCAGGCCGTTTTTTAAAGATACCAGGCAGGCTAAGATCAAGAAGAAAAAACAATCGGAGTTCCCTAAGGATACGTTAGGATTTATTTCACTTTCAACGCAAAGTATAACCAAAATACCGTCGGTCAGAAACTTTAAAATAGCCGAGAGTGCCGATGTAATCGCCTATCTATCCGCTGCTGATACCTTAAAAAAACCTGCACCTGGCGATACCTCCAAAAAAGCTATTAAAGAAACTACCGCACCGCCAACGCAGAATGGTGCCGACCTTACGATAAAACAATTGGCAGGTACCATAACCCATACATTTAAATACATTACCGATTACCAGGTAAGCAAGAATGGCAAGCTGGTGGCTTTTGCAGTTACCGCACCGGCAAAGCAAAAACAATTTACTTCTGGTCTGTATGTCTTTGATGTGGATAAGAATGCGGTAAAAATTATCAGCAAAGGTAGGGGCAATTACCACAATATAACTATTGATGATGCCGGCAGGCAGGTGGCCTTTGCCGCCGAGAAAAACCCTGAAAAAGCACTGGTAAAACCATTTAAACTTTATTATTACAACTTAACCCGCGACAGCGCCGCCGTAATAGCCGCAGAAGGTTTAGAAACCATGCCTGAAAAATGGGCTGTGAGCGGAGATGGCAAAATATATTTCAGCAAGAGTGGCGCAAACTTATTTTTTGGCACCGCCCCTATCCCCAAACCGGCTGATACTACCATTGTTGATTTTGAAGTAGCCAGGCTGGATATCTGGAACTATAAAGATGATTACCTGCAGCCACAACAACTCAAAAACCTGCAAAAGGAATTAAAACGAAGTTACCTGGCAGTTATCCGACCGGAAGACCCTACATCCAAACAAGTACAATTGGGTAGCAAAGCCATTCCCGAAGTTTTTGTAGCCGAGAACAAGAACGCCCGTTATGTTTTGGGCCTTACCGATACCGGCGCGCGCGTACAAGCCCAATGGGAAGGTGATACCAGGCAACAAGCCATTTTAATTGACACCAAAAGCGGCAACAAACGGCTGATAAACCAAGGTATAAAGGCAAATTACCAAATCTCGCCGGATGGGCAATACGTAATATGGTTTAATTTCGATGATCAGCAGTGGTACAGCTACCAGATCATGACCGGCACTAAAACAAAACTGACAAAATCTATCGGTACAAAAATGGGCAATGAATTGAACGATGTACCCAACTATGCCCAGGAATATGGATTGGCAGGCTGGACAAAAGACGATAAAGCCGTACTTATTTATGACCGTTACGATATCTGGAGCATTGATCCGGCTACTGGCGAGGCCACTAATTTTACCACCGGTATAGGACGTAAAAACAAACTCATCATCAGGTATGATATAACAGATCCTGAACAAAAGTACATCCCCTCCGGGCAGGCAATGTGGTTACTGGCACAGAGCGAAGAAACCAAACAATGGGGGTACTTTGTAAAAAAGCCCGAAAGTAAATCCCCGCCTGAAAAGGTAACCTGGGGCAAATATAGCTATGGCGATTTAACCAGGGCAAAAAAGGCGGCAATTTACATCTACACCAAAGCCAATTATGAATCTTCGCCGGATTTATATATATCAGCCGATCTTAAAAAAGAGGTTAAGTTAAGCAGCATCAACCTTCAGCAGGCCCAATACAATTGGGGTACTGCCGAACTGGTGCACTGGACTACACCTAAAGGCTATAAGTCGGCCGGTATTTTATATAAACCGGAGAATTTCGATCCCAACAAAAAATACCCGATGATAGCTTATTTTTATGAAAAGCTTTCCGAAGGATTATATAATTATATGCCCCCTGCCCCAACCCCATCACGCCTGCCCATTTCGTTTTTTGTAAGTAATGGTTATTTGGTGTTTGCGCCGGATATCAGCTATAAAACAGGCCATCCAGGCGCTTCGGCGATGGAATTCATCAATTCGGGGGTCGAATCATTGAAAAAGAATTCGTGGGTTGATGGCGCGCATATAGGCATCCAGGGGCAAAGCTGGGGCGGATACCAGGTGGCTTACCTGATTACCCAAACAAATATGTACGCAGCTGCCTGGGCAGGCGCCCCGGTTGCCAACATGACCTCGGCCTATGGCGGCATTCGCTGGGAATCGGGTGTTAACCGCCAGTTTCAATACGAAAAAACGCAAAGCCGCATTGGCGCCACGTTATGGGAAAAACCGGAGTTGTATTTAGAAAATTCACCGCTATTCCAGCTACCCAAGGTACAAACCCCGGTAATGATCATGAGTAACGATGCGGATGGGGCGGTACCATGGTACCAGGGAATAGAAATGTTTACAGCCCTGCGCCGCCTGGGTAAACCAGTTTGGCTGCTGCAATATAACGGCGAAGCACACAACCTTGTTCAGCGGCAAAACCGCAAAGATATTACCATACGCGAGCAGCAGTATTTCGATCACTTTTTGAAAGGCGCGCCAGCGCCCGTTTGGATGGCCAAAGGAGTACCCGCTATGGATAAAGGTAAAGACTGGGGCTTTGAGCTTGTAAAATAGGAAGCCCCTCTAAATCTCCCCTAAAGGGGAGACTTTCAACTCATTGTGTTCCGTTTCATATTGGTGTAACTTTGGTCAAAAAAATCAATATTTCCAATTTTTACCTACTAACGCATTGATAAATAAATACTTATGGACTTTAAATTAATTTTTCTGTACGACATAATTTGTCGTACTGTACTCAAAAAAAGCCAAAACAAGTGGTTTGAAACAACAAAGCCGGACTGATTGGCCCGGCTTTGTCATTTTATAGCATGAAGGTTTATATCTCCCTGCTTGCATCCCACTTCTCCAGGTAATCGGCCACACGGCGCACAAATGAGCCTCCTAAGGCACCGTCAACAACCCTATGGTCATATGACAGCGACAGGAACATCATATGGCGTATGGCTATTACATCACCCTGCGGCGTTTCAATTACGGCTGGTTTTTTCTTGATGGCGCCAACTGCAAGTATCGCCACCTGCGGCTGGTTAATAATCGGCGTGCCCATCACATTGCCAAACGAGCCTACATTAGTGATGGTAAACGTGCCTTCACGAACATCATCGGGCAATAATTTACCTGTACGCGCACGGTTGGCCAGGTCATTAACCGCTTTGGTAATCCCTAACAGGTTTAACTCATCAGCTTTTTTAATCACCGGCACTATCAGGTTACCGTTGGGTAAAGCGGTTGCCATACTGATATTGATAGCAGCCTTCTTGATGATCTGCGTACCATTCACGGTTACATTGATCATCGGAAAATCCTTAATCGCTTTAACTACAGCCTCAATAAATATCGGGGTGAAAGTTATTTTTTCGTTCTCGCGTTTTTCAAAACTGCTCTTCACCTTTTCGCGCCATAAAACCAGGCCGGTTACATCGGCCTCAACAAATGAGGTAACATGTGGCGAGGTTTGCTTGCTCATTACCATATGATCGGCAATAAGGCGGCGCATCCTGTCCATCTCGATGATCTCATCAGCTCCAGATACCGAATTCCCGGCCGATGCAGGTTGTGCAGGCGGAACTTCAGCTTTTGGCGCGGACGCTCTTTCGGGCCCCGGTACAGGTTGTGGCTCCGGAACCTGTGTTGCTTCTGGTTCGTTCACCTGTGCAGGCTCAAATGCAGCAGTCGCCGGCTCTTCTGTTGCAGCCTGTTCGGTCACCGGGCTTTCGTCTGGCGCGGCAACACTTGATGGCTCAACAGTTTGCGATGCCGCCGCTACAGATTGCCCAGGTGCTGCCTCTTTTTGAGCGGCGTCAGGCGAGTTTTTATATTGTATATAACTTAACAGGTCATCTTTGGTCAAACGCCCTTCAGATCCGGTTCCGGGAATACGGTCAAGCTCATCTATACTGATATTTTCCTGGCTGGCAATATTACGTACCAAAGGCGAGTAAAACCTACCTTCGCCTTTAAAGTTTTGGTTGTAAGGTGATGGGGCCTTTTGCTCAAGCTGCGCCAAATCCGGGATAGCAATTGGGGCCGAAACATCAGGCTGAAATTCTGTAATCTCCCTATCTTCAACAACAGGCGCCTGTTCAGTGTAATATACTTCTTTAAACGGAGTATATTCCTCAAAATGAGCTTGCTTTTCTTCAACAGGAGCAGCCTCATTGATGTGAGGTATTTCAATTGCAGGAATGGTGGTTTCAATTGCAGATGCCGGGTTTATCTCTGGCTCGGGCGCTTTCTCTGGTTCGACAGCTTTTTCCGGTTCGGCCGTTTCAATAATCGCTATTATTGCCCCTACCTGTACCACGTCGTTTTCCTGGTATAGCTGCTCTATTAATTTACCGGCCACCGGCGACGGCACATCAGAATCAACTTTATCAGTCGCTATCTCCATTACTGCTTCGTCGGCATCAACGCGATCTCCTGGATTTTTGTTCCATTTAATTACGGTTGCTTCCGCAACGCTTTCACCCATTTTTGGCAATAACAGTTGATATTTGGCCATAGATATAAATTATGCTTTCTGCACAAAATTATACATTTTGCGGTTTAATCTACAACATCTGTTAGTAAAGTATTCAACATGGATAATGCTGTTACAGCACTCCTTTCGATGTTTTGCTGTCTTTTATTGCCAAATGTGTATTTCTTTATCAACAACTTTCCTTTACCTGCAACCGCAATCCACACAGTACCAACGGGTTTATCTTCGGTACCGCCATCGGGCCCGGCTATCCCTGTTATGGATATGGCAAAATCCGACTTAAAATTTAATAGTGCGCCTTCTACCATTTCTTTCACTGTTTGTTCGCTTACGGCGCCAAAAGTTGCCAAAGTTGTTGGTTTTACCCCCAAAATATGCTCCTTTAACTCGTACGAATACACAATTCCGCCTCCAAAAAACACTTTTGATGAACCGGCATGCTGGGTAAAAAGATGAGAAAGATATCCGCCCGTACAGCTTTCGGCAACCGATAAGGTTAACCCTTTTTCGGCCATTTTATTAAGGATCGCTTTCTCTAAAGGAATATCTTCGGCAACTACAAAAACGCGGCCTATCCGCTCTATTATTTTTGCGGCAAATTCATCAACGCCATTTTGCATCAATGCAATATCATCACCAAAAGCACTCAGCCGTAACCGCACCTGGCCCAATTTGGGCAAATAAGCCAGCTTAATATACGGTGGCAGCGCATCTTCAATATCCGCTATCCTTTCGGCCAAAAATGATTCGCCTTCGCCTACTGTTAAGAGTGTTTTGTGGATGATTGAGGGCAGTTTCAGCGTAGCTTTTAACTTTGGTATCACACCACCTTCCATCATGTACATCATCTCGAAGGGAACGCCCGGCATCGACACATATATCACGCCATCATGGTTAAACCACATACCAGGCGCCGTACCGTTTTTGTTTAATATGATCTCGCAGTTTGATGGTACCTGGGCCTGTAGCCGGTTAATTTCAAGCAACGGGCGGTTATATTTGGCAAAAATACGCTCCACATTTTCCAATGCTTGTTTATCTTCTACCATTTCGGTCCCAAAATACTCTGCCAATGTTTTTTTGGTGATATCATCTTTCGTCGGGCCTAATCCTCCGGTAATAAAAATAACTTTAGCCCGGCCTGCGGCCTCAGCCAATGCTTTAAGGATATGTTCCTTATCGTCAGACACCGACGAGATCTGTTTTACCCTTATTCCTATTTTATTAAGCTCCTTGGCCATCCAGGCCGAATTGGTATCAACAATTTGTCCTATCAGTATTTCGTCGCCAATGGTTATGATCTCTGCCAGCATAATAATTAATAAAAAGTCCTGCTACTTGAATAGTCGTTTCTTTTACTCAGTTTCAAGTCCTGCAAAATAGTCGATTTTACCTTTAATGTAACATTATATGATTTTAAATAACCAAAAGGCACCCATTGAAACGAAAGGTCCCAGCAATGCAAATCGCGATAAATAGAAAATGAGGTAGCGCTGGCCAGCTTCATCGCCTTAAAATCGTAGTTGGTTGAGTATTGAATTTTCCATTTTTGGGTGATGCTTACATCGCCGCTTATCATCAGCGTGTTACTGGTAGATACCTGGTTAAGATAATTACTGTAGCTGTAACTGTAATTTAAGGAGATATTCCAGGGTACGTTAAAATCCACATATGAATTTGGATCGCTGTTTACCAGTGCCAAACGTTGCAATTGTGGGGTGCCTGCCCCTTGCAAGGTATTCACATTAGGTGTACCTGGTGCTTTAGCCGATGTGGAATTTAGGCTGCCGCTCATTGAAATACTCAGTTGGTTTAACTGCGGAAACTGACCGTTTGACCACCTGAACTTATTAACCCGCTGGCTGGTGCGTACAATAGTATTGTTAGCAATAGAATCATGCACAGCGGTAACATAAGGATCAAATGAGCCGCTAAAACTAATATTTACCTTTTGTTTAAAAATAGCCGTGTGCCCCGAAAACTGAATATTGGCCAATTTCATGGAGTCGGCGGCAAAATTGTAAAAACTTGAAAATGACAAGCCCTGTAAAAGGGTGATCTTCCTGTCGGTGCCTGATGTATCGGTACTTTTGGCTTTCAGTTTAGCTTCGATCATATTATCCACCGCAAAGCTGATACCGGCCTGCTTGCCGGCGGATGGATAGCCATAAACGCCGTTTTCCAAAATTGAATATCTTTGATAGGTATAGGGATATGGCACACTGGCCTGGCTTACCGCCGTTTTATAATATCCGTAGCTTGGGTCGCTAAAATCAGGGGTGTAACCAAAACCAATTGAAGGGGTCATTACGTGCCTTATAGCTTTTAAATTGCCTTTAAAGTTTAAAGTACCGTATAACTTAGTTGATAGGCCGGTACTTAAACTGTAGTTGCCTGCACGCTTAAAACCTTGCAGTGTATCAACCAATAACTGATCAGAGTTGCTGATGCTTCCGCGTTCAAAATGTTTGTTTACACTTTGAAAATACCAACGCTCGGTATAATTTACGCTGCTGTTAAACTGAAAATATTTTAGCACATTTAACCCAAGGCTCAGCGGGATCTGGTGTTGAATGCCATTTTGTAACCGTTTAGTAACTGTACTTTTAAATAACTCCGACTCGGGAATGCTGTTTACCTTATTGGTGGCATTCATGTTATAGCTCACTGTTATTTTTTGATACCATTTTTGCTCGCCAACCCTGTCTTTTGAATCAAACGGGTTAATTGACGACATACCAAAAGCGATAGTTGGCAGCTCAATAGTTATTGTTTTATTGGCTATATCCTGGCTGTGGCCAATACCAACACTTAAGTTAAAAGGTGTACCCGCCCATGTTTTGCCATAGGAGATACTTGACCGTAAGCTACTTTGCGCGGCGGTAACTACGTTATAGTTTGACGTTGAAGGATTACGCGAAAAATAACCCGAGGTACCCGCGTTTACCGATGCGCTGAATGTTGAACCGGGATTGGCGCTTGGATCCTGCGAGTGTGTCCAATCTATATGGATATCTTTTGCGGCAGGATCGCCAGGGAGGCCGTAATTGTGCGATCCGTAACTTAAGGACAGGTTACCGGTATATTTATAACGGACAAGGTACCGTGCAGTAGAATTAACCTCATATGATCCTTTGGAGTAGATGGTACCCGTTGTAGTTAAATCCACATAATCACTTAAGCCCAGGTAATAGCCGAAGCCGGACAGCTTAAAGCCCAGTTTTGCATCCTCGCCAAAAGTTGGCAGGATAACCCCGGATGTTCGCGTATTGGGTTTCGGAAAAAAACCAAACGGAATAGCCAATGGTAAAGGCACTCCCTCAATTTCCAGGTAAGCCGGCCCGGATATGATCCTGTTTTTTTCGCCGATACCTTTGGTAATCACAATGCCAAAGTGTGTATCCGGAAAAGGCAAATCGCAGGTGCTAAATATAACGTTACGATAGGCGACCTCAGTTTCATTAAGTTTTTTTGCCTGGCCTCCTGATATAAAATTACCTTCCTGTTCGGACGCCGGGTTATAAAGTTTACCTTTTTTGGTGGTGTAATTAAACAACAACGAATCGGACGCAATTGGCTTTTCGCTTTTTGATTTGGATAGCGGCCGGCCAACATAACGCCTGGTACGTGGATCAATGCTCCCGCTGGCAAAAATGAGGTGATTTTTCTGGTCGACCCTGATATAGTCTGCATCCAGCTCAAAATCTTCATAAGTTACCCTTGCGCGGCCATACAGGTATAAAATATTATGTTCGTTATCAACAATTGTCGAATCCTCGGCCACCGCCTTAACCTCCGATTGGATGCCGTCTTTCTTTTTTGTAGTATCGGTTGCGGGCAAGGCAGTTTGGGGCTTACCCGGGATTGTTGGCTTATTCTGGATAGTCCTGTTTTTATTGGTATCCGCCTTAATAACGGTATCTACAGCAGGGGTAACATTAAAAGTATTGTTTACTCCCCGCCCATCTGCATTTAGATTTGGCTTAGTTTGTTTAGATTTCTTAACTTTAAGAAGTTTCCTGTCTCTTGCCTTAGTGGTATCGAGTTTAATAATCGTATCTGCAACGGCCTTGCGGCTATACCTGTTATATGTACCTTTGCTTTCGGCAACCAGTACATTTACCGTTAAAATAATTGCAAGCAGAAAAAAAAGAGTTATGAATTTCAAAATTGATTATGAATAGTATTTTTGCAGATATAGTTAACAGCGTTCAAAAATAATGAAAAATAGGGCATTGAAAAGATTGATTTATAGTTTATTGGTATTGTTGGTACTCCTTTCATCGTTCCCACTTATTTCTTACGGCTTCATCAAAACAGATACGGTTGTCAATTCGGGTTTCAAAATAAAAACTATTATCGTTGATGCCGGTCACGGCGGCAGGCCCACCGGGACGGGGCATTTCTCGCACGGGGCATCAGGAAGTTTTTCTTCAGAAAGAAATGTAACGCTCGCCATCGCTTTAAAATTGCAGGCTGCCATAGAAAAAGATATGGCTGGTGTAAAGGCTGTTTTAACCCGGTCGACAGAGGATGACGTATCGTTTGAACGCCGTGCCGAAATAGCTAACGAAAACAAAGGGAACCTTTTTATATCCATCCATTGCAACTCACTATCTGACAGGCATGTGCGGGAAAAAGTTGGCACAAAGCGCCATAAACCGGTTTACCGTACCGTAAGCGTACCGGATCGTTCGGGCAAGGGTGTGTTGTTATTGGTTTACGGTTTACACCGGTCAAAAGAAGAAGAAAGGACCATAGTACATAACCAGGTTGAAGAAGATTCAGGGATGGATGCCGGTTTGGATCCGGACGATCCGATTACTATCATTTTAACCAACGAGTATAAAAGAAAATTTAGACAGCAAAGTATTAAACTGGCTACTTTAATTAATAGCGAATTTGTTGAAACCGATGGACGCCCAAGCGAGGGTTTAAGGGAGCAGGGTATTTATGTGTTATGCCATACGGCAATGCCATCTGTTTTGGTTGAAACAGGGTACATTAATAACCCAAGCGATGAAGCATACTTAAACTCGGAAGACGGGCAAAACCAAATTGTAAGTTCAATTGTGCGTGCGTTGTTAAATTATAAGAACGATGTTGAGCATGTATCGCAATAATTTACCCACGAATTTGTTACTAATTATATCGAATTTCACGAATTATAAAAGTTGAATATAACGAGACACACGAGTTTTTTCGAATTGAGATGAATTACACAAATTATAAAATCAATTGTTTTTTTTCAATTCGTGTAATTCGGAAAAATTCGTGACAATTCAATTAGTGTGAACTTCAATTCGCGATAATTAGTGTGTATAAAAACTTAATCAGTTGTTCAAACGTATATTTGCATATAACATCACCTGTACCGCGGGCATTGCCTGCAAAAAACATTTAAACATAATCACACTACTTAATGAAAATTTCAAACGAAACAAAAATTGGCGCCCTTACGGTAATAGCAATCACCATACTTGTTTTAGGATACAGCTTTTTAAAAGGCAACGATGTATTCTCGGGATCAAATAAATTTTACGCCGTATATAATAGCGTTGAAGGCCTTGGCGTATCAAAACCGGTGTTGGTAAATGGTTTCCAGATTGGCCGTATTTCAAAAATGGAGCTTCAGCCGGATGGACGTACCATAGTGGAGTTTAAGATTGAGGAGAAATACGATATCCCAAACAATACCCTGGCCAAGCTGGAAAGTACCGATCTTTTAGGTAGTAAAGCCATTGTTTTTGAGTTGGGCAACAGCAAAATACTCGCCGAAAATAAAGATACTTTGAAGGCTGACATACAGGGAAGCCTGGCCGAAAGCCTGCAGCCGATTCAAAAAAAGGCCGAAATGCTGATTACAAAACTCGACTCGTCGTTGGCGGCTATCAATAAAATCCTGAACCCAAACTTTCAGAAAAATGTTGACCGCAGTTTTATGAGCATTGCCAACTCATTACAAACACTGGAGGGGGTTACCAAAAAGATAGATAACCTTGTGGGCACCCAAACCAAACATATTGACGTGATACTATCAAATGCCGAAGTAGTATCGTCTAACTTAAAAACGAGCACCGTACATATAAACGGCATGGCTACTAATTTTGAAAAAATAAGCAATGATATAGCAGCGTCAAACATTAAAAACACATTGGATAATGCCAACAAAGCGATGGCTGATTTACAGGCTACTATCGCCAATATCAATTCTAACAAAGGCACTTTAGGCTTGTTAATGAACGATGATAAGGTATACAAAAACATGGATGCAGCCACCAACAGCCTCAACAACCTGTTGCTCGATTTAAAAGCCCATCCTAAACGCTATGTAAGCTTCTCGGTATTTGGCGGTAAAAAAGACTAGGGGAAAGAATCAAGAGTTAAGAATCAAGAATTAAGACAAGCGCAAAAAAGCCGGTGATCATTAACAATCACCGGCTTTTTTTGCACTGAAGTTCTTGGTCTCGAATGAGAATAACATTAAAAATCATCAAACATCTGAAATTTGCACATTTGAAATCTGCACATCTGCAGGCATTATTCAATGTAAAAAGTGCGTCCTTCAACAGCCAGTTCGGTTGCGGGGAATACGCTTTTAGCTTCATCCAACAATTCCGTCAGGGTTTTATAACGGGCAGAAAAGTGGCCAATCAATAATCTTTTTGCGTTTGTTTTTAATGCCACATCACCGGCCTGTAACGCGGTGGTATGGTAGGTATCGTTGGCCCTGTCCAGCATTTCATTTAAAAATGTGGCTTCGTGGTAAAGCAGGGTGGCATTGGTTATTTGTGCAAAATATTGTTCCCCGTATAGTGTATCCGAGCAGTAGGCGTATGATTTGGGCTGATCCGAATCAATAGTCAGATCGTCGTTTTTATACACTTGCCCGCTTGGTGCAATATAATCCGCGCCTTTTTTTAGCGCCGTAAAATAAGGTACCGGGATTTGCAAATGCTCAATTACCTCCTTGCGTAGTTTGCGCAGGCGCTTTTTTTCTCTAAATATAAAACCTGTGGTATCAATCCTGTGGTTAAGGGGGATTGTTTCAACAATAATATCGTTGTTGTTTACAATCACTTCGGGGTGTTGGGTGTGCGTCTGCTTAAACTCTAAGGGGAAGTGCAGGATAGTTTCTGAATATTTTAATTGCAGATCGATGATCTCCATTAAATGCGGCGGCCCGAAAAGATAAAGTGTTTTTTTACGCCCGTTAAGGTGCATTGACGACAAGAGCCCAACCAGGCCGAGATAATGATCCCCGTGCAGGTGACTGATGAAAATATAATCTATCCTGCTGGCTTTAATATCAAAACGCAGCATTTGCTGCTGGGTGCCTTCGCCGCAGTCAATTAAGTACAAGTGCTCGTTTATATTGAGCACTTGTGCTGTAGGGTTTCTGTTAAAAATGGGGGTGGCAGAACTGCTTCC
This sequence comes from Mucilaginibacter sp. P2_A5, assembly GCF_056404995.1. Classification (NCBI taxonomy): domain Bacteria; kingdom Pseudomonadati; phylum Bacteroidota; class Sphingobacteriia; order Sphingobacteriales; family Sphingobacteriaceae; genus Mucilaginibacter; species Mucilaginibacter sp. P2_A5. The sequence goes on along the minus strand of NZ_JBFUCY010000001.1, from coordinate 69,934 downwards.
GAGTATTGTTACCTCAAATTTCATAATGGGATAACAATATATGATTTATCTTGATTCTTTTTTCAGTTCTTTTTCAATCTCTTCCATGAAAATAAGATCAACGCCTTCTTCTGCTGTAGGTACAACAGTGAGTACGTTATCCAACTGTGAGATGGTGATTAAACGGGCAACGGCGTCATTTAATCCGCATAATATGAATACGCCCGATGCGTTTTTACACAAACGGTGACCAACCAACAAGCTGCTTAAGCCGGATGAATCGGCAAATTTCACTTGTGAAAGGTCAAGAATGATATTTCTTTGTCCTTCCGTATTGATCAATATCAGTTCAGATTTTAATTGAGGCGTTACTAACGAATTCAATTTTGATTCGTTAAGCTTCACTAAAATGTATTTCTCGTGTTTGTCGACAGCAAATTTCATTCTTATAAAAATTAATAAGCTAAGATATGATTATTTTATGTGGAATTAAAAATTACATAATACTAAGCGCATTCTTTATAGCAACTTCTACCCTGTTTAAAACACTTTCGGTATCCGATTTTACAAAAGTTTCGCCTATTATTTTTTCATAAAGTTCAATATAACGTTCAGATATCGATGCAACAATATCTTCCGTCATTACCGGAACAACCTGTCCCTCCTTGCCCTGGAAATCATTTTCAATCAGCCATTTGCGGACAAACTCTTTCGACAATTGTTTTTGCGGCTCGCCTTTTTGCTGGCGCTCTTCGTAACCTTCTTTGTAAAAATACCTTGATGAATCGGGCGTATGAATTTCGTCTATCAAATAAATAACGCCATCAACCTTACCAAACTCATATTTGGTATCTACAAGGATTAAGCCTTGTTTGGCAGCAATTTCGGTACCGCGTTTAAACAATGCCTTGGTATAGGCCTCCAGTTGGGCATAATCTTCGGCGGATACAATACCTTTTGCCAGGATATCTGCTTTTGAAATATCTTCATCATGCCCTACCGATGCTTTGGTTGTGGGTGTAATTATCGGTTCGGGCAGTATATCATTTTCCTTTAAACCTTCAGGTAATGCCTCGCCACAAACCTGCCTGCGGCCGGCAGCGTATTCCCGGGCAGCATGACCAGCCAAATAACCGCGTATCACCATCTCCACCTTAAAAGGCTCGCAGATGCGCCCAATTGTAACACTTGGGTCGGGCACAGATATCACCCAGTTAGGTACAATATCGCTTGTGGCCTTTAAAAAACGGGCCGCTATCTGGTTAAGTACCTGCCCCTTGTAAGGGATAGCCTCGGGCAGTACCACATCGAAGGCCGAAATCCTGTCGGATACCACCATGGCCAGGTACTTGTTATCTATCGTATATACATCACGTACCTTCCCCTTATAAAAGCCTGTCTGGCCCGGAAAGTTAAAATGTGTTTCTTTTATTGAATTCATATTAGTGAGTGGTGAGCGGTGAGTAGTGAGTAGTGAGTGGTTAATGGCGATATTAATTTTCCAACCATTCACCATTCACTACTCACCAACCTACTGTATGTCCCCGTAAGCTGCCAAAATTTTGCGTACCAATTTATGGCGTACAACGTCTTCGCCGCTTAGGTATACTATTTCTATTCCTTTTATATCTGTTAATATGCGCAGGGCGGTATGCAGGCCCGATTGCTGTTTTTTGGGCAAATCTATCTGCGTTACGTCGCCGGTAACAATAAATTTGGCCGATGGCCCCATACGTGTCAGGAACATCTTTAATTGCATATCGGTAGCATTTTGGGCCTCATCTAATATCACAAAGCAATTATCAAGCGTGCGGCCACGCATAAAGGCTAAGGGTGCAATCTCTATAGTACGGTTTTCCAGGTAAAACTTCAACTTCTCTGCCGGGATCATGTCGTCAAGCGCATCGTACAATGGCCTCAGGTACGGGTCGATTTTTTCTTTTAAATCGCCGGGCAAAAAGCCGAGGTTCTCTCCTGCTTCAACTGCCGGACGGGTTAAAATAATGCGCTTAATTTCTTTGTTCTTTAACGCGCGTACAGCTAATGCAACCGCAGTATAGGTTTTACCGGTACCCGCAGGGCCAATAGCGAACAAAATATCGCTTTGGTTTATGCTATCAACCATTTTACGCTGGTTGGCGGTACGGGCTTTCACCATTACGCCATTGGGGCCGAAGACAATTACTTCGCCGCTGGCAAATTTGTCGGTTACCGGCTCCGATGATGAAGCTGCAGATACTTTTGATCCTAAAATACGTTCAAGATCGGTAATGTTCAGGTTCTCGAATTTCTCGACGTGACTAAGCAGGTGCGAGAATTTTTCCTGGAAAACATTGAGTTCGTGATCATCACCCAAAACTTTTACTTCGCTGCCCCGTGCAACAATTTTAAGCTTGGGATATTGTTTCTTAATGATCTCAAAATGATCATTATTTGGCCCCCACAATACGGCTGGATTTACGTTTTCAATTGATAGCTTAAGTTCGTTCAATACTAATTGATTTTTTAGTTACGGATTTTTATGAATTAAAAATTGAATATTTGTAGCTTCAAATGCTATTACAAGATTAGCAATAAATATTTATAAAATTAATGGCAATAATAACATTAACTACTGATTTGGGCGATAAGGACATTTACCAGGCTGCGCTTAAGGGTAGCATCTACAAATTGTTGCCCACAGTTAATATAGTTGATATTACCAACAGCGTGGCGGCTTTTAATATACAGCAGGCCGCTTTTATATTAAAGAACAGTTTTTATTACTTCCCCGAAGATACCGTACACCTTATAGGCATAGATACCGTTTACAGCGACCATACCAAGTACCTGGCGGTAAGGTACAAAAAACATTATTTTGTGGGGGCCGATAACGGAATTTTTTCGTTAATGTTTGATACCGATCCGGAAGAGATAGTGGAGATAAATATTATGCAGGATTTAAAGTTTTTACATTTTCCGCTTGCGGATATTTTTGTTAAAGCTGCCTGCCACCTAGCCAGGGGCGGCAAACTGAGCGAAATTGGCCTGCCGGTACATGATATCGAAAACAAAATGAACCTGCAGCCTGTTATCGAAAAAAACCTCATCAAAGGCGTGGTGATTTATATCGATTCGTTTCAAAATGTAATAACCAACATTACCAAGGAGTTTTTTAACAGTGTGCAGCAGGGCCGCAAATTTGTGCTTAACTTTAAACGCAACGAAACGATCAATCACCTGAGCTGGCACTATAACGAGGTACCCGTTGGCGAAAAGCTTTGTTTGTTTGGCATTAGCGACCACCTGGAGATTGCTATTAATAAAGGTAACGCCAGCGGCTTATTAGGGTTAAACCTTAACGATAAGGTAATTATCGAATTTCAGTAAATTAACCTATGAAAAAACTGTTACTATTTGGATTACTTTGTTTTTTTGCCCTGGGCGATGTGTTGGCCCAATCGCAGGTTAACTCCGATTCTGTAGCCTATCAGCTTCAGCGAAAAAAAATTAACGCCATGCTGGCAGCGCGTAAGGCAAAATTTGGGCAATACAGCCAAAGCTTAAGCCAGCACAGCGGCATTTTTGGTTTCCAGACAAAAAATGATATCAGGCGATCGAGCGGTATCCTAATGGATATTGCCAAAACCGATGACGCTATATTTAAGGAGCTGAAAATACTTTTTGAATACAGCGCATTTCAACAACGACAAATCCAAAGCCATAGCAAAGAAGCCGAGACAATAAACCATAATTTCCTGCTCACCATAAGCAAGTTAAGACAACAGAACGCGCAGTTAAAAGCCGAGGTTATTAAAAACAAAGGGCAAACAAACAATTCGCAACCCATTTATATTACCATTATTGCCCTCATGCTTGCGTCAATTTTGTATTTGCTTTACCAAAAAAACAAAGGGAAGGTGTAATTTCGCGCCCGTAACTACTTAAAACTATAAATGGCACGAGGAAGATTGAACAGTGGCGCTAAAGCAGAAGCCGAACTACCCAAAGCAAAAATTAACAGGCAGAGCATACAGAATATCCGCAAACTGCTCACTTACATCAAACCATACCGGGGGAAATTTATGGCGGGAATGTTGTTCCTGTTCATATCCAGCCTGGTAGGCCTTGCATTCCCGGCTATATTGGGTGCTTTGATAGATGCAGCGCAGGGTAAATACAAATATTCGTTTTTACCGCATAGCTTAAATTACATAGCTATTTTTGGCTTTGTATTGCTATTTGGGCAGGCCTTTATATCATTTTTCAGAGTGGTTTGGTTTGTTCAGGTGGCCGAGAAATCATTAGCCGATATTAGGAAGGATACGTATTTTAAACTTATAACCCTACCAATGAACTTTTTTGCCAACCGTCGTGTTGGTGAATTGAACAGCCGCATATCTGCCGATCTTTCTCAAATTCAGGATACATTAACTACTACAGTTGCAGAAATTGTGAGGCAGGTTGTGATCATGGTTGGTGGTGTTACATTTCTGGCCATTGTATCCCTAAAGCTAACTCTTGCAGTGTTAGCAGTTTTGCCTTTCCTTGTAGCATTTGCTGTATTTTTCGGCAAGTTCATCCGCAAGCTATCACGGCAGGCGCAGGATAAGTTAGCAGAATCAAATACTATTGTTGAAGAAACTTTGCAGGGTATAGCTAATGTTAAAGCATTTGTAAATGAGGCTTACGAGGCTACCCGGTACGATAAAATATTACGTAACGTAGTTGATATCGCGGTTAAAGGGGCTAAGTTTCGTGGCATTTTTGCTTCGTTCATCGTGTTCTGTTTGTTTGGGACATTTGTGGGCGTAATATGGTATGGATCAGTTTTGGTAAGTCATAAAGAAATCTATGTAGGTGATTTGACCACCTTTATCATGTACTCTATATTTGTAGGCGCGGCTATGGGCAGTTTCCCTGATTTATATGCCAACCTGCAAAAAGCAGTTGGTGCAAGCGAACGCGTACTGGAGATACTGGCCGAAAAGGGAGAAGATATCTCCATGATTGAAAGCAATAACAAAATAGAGCAACCCATTCAAGGTAATTTATCTTTTAACGATGTTGTTTTTGCCTACCCATCCCGTGCAGAGCTTACCGTTTTAAAAGGCATTTCTTTTAATGCCGCAGCAGGCCAAAAAGTGGCCATTGTTGGGCCAAGCGGCTCGGGTAAATCCACAATGGCATCATTGATATTACAATTTTACCACCCGCAAAGTGGCACTATTTTGTTTGATGGGCGCGCGGCTGACGAATACTCAATAACTGATATCCGCAACCAGGTTGCTATAGTGCCGCAGGATGTGTTACTTTTTGGCGGATCGATATTGGAGAACATTGCTTATGGCCGCCTGAATGCATCTAAGGAAGATATTATACAAGCAGCCAAACGGGCCAATGCGCACCAGTTTATTCAATCGTTCCCGGAGGGTTATGAAACCATCGTGGGCGAACGCGGTGTAAAATTATCTGGCGGGCAGCGTCAGCGTATCGCTATTGCGAGGGCATTACTTAAAAACCCGTCGATACTAATTCTGGATGAAGCAACCTCGTCCTTAGATTCTGAATCGGAACGCCTGGTACAGGAAGCTTTGGAAGAGTTGATGAAAGACCGTACATCTATCATCATAGCTCACCGCTTATCAACTATTCGCGAGGCTGATAAAATCATCGTTTTGGAAAAAGGCGAGATCATCGAAAGTGGCAGCCACCAGGAACTCATTGCCAACCAACAGGGGCTTTACCGTTATTTAAGCCAGCTGCAGTTTGAAACACAAGCGGGGTAGGTTTTACGTGGTACGTATTACGTTATACGTTTTGGAAAAACACTACATAAACTATTATATTCACAACTTAAGATGTGTGGCGATACGGCCATTACTCAGCAAATAAACACGTATAACGTAATACGTACAACGTTCAACGTAACAAATGAAATTAACCATACACGGGGCGGCCCGACAGGTAACCGGCAGCATGCATTTGCTGCAGGTAGGCCAATACAAAATATTAGTGGATTGCGGGTTAGATTATGAGAAGGACCGCAGCATACAATCAAACGAAAACTTTCCCTTCAGGCCGGAAGAGATCGACGTGGTAATACTTACACATGCGCACATCGATCACTCCGGTAATTTACCTACACTGGTAAGGCTTGGCTTTAACGGCCAGATCTTATGCACTCCCCCTACCGCTGATTTGACCGAGCTATTATTGCTTGACTCTGTAAGCATCTTCATGAATAAGGCAGGTAAGGGTAACCGCAAACGCGGTAAAGGCAAATTCAATTCGGGCGGTGGCCCACAGCCACTTTATCTGCAAAAGCACGTGATGGATACGGTGGAACGTTTTGTTACCATTGGTTTTAATCGCCCGTTCAGGATTAACGGCGATATCGAGCTCACTTTTATCCCGGTTGGCCACCTGTTAGGTGCTGCATCCGCAGTTTTAAAGGTAACCGAAAACGGCGAAGAAAAATCAATTGCCTTTACCGGCGATATCGGCCGAAAAAATTACCCGGTATTAAATGATCCGCAGGAATTGCCTCCCGTTGACTTCCTGGTATCAGAGTCAACTTATGGCGGCCGTTATCATACCAAAGGCAAATCGGTAGAGGAAACCCTTGTTGAAGTTATTGAAAAGGCATGCGTTAAAGAGCAGGGCCGTTTAATTATACCGGCTTTCAGCATCGGGCGTACACAGTCGTTGGTTTACTCTTTAAACAAAATTTTTACCGAAGGGCTATTACCACCCGTAAAAGTATTTGTGGATAGCCCAATGGCCACCATGGCAACCGGCATTTTCCGCAAATACCATAGCCTGGTAAACCAGGAAGCCCAAGACTTTTATAAAGATAAAGGCGACGAATTTGAATTTGACAACCTTACCTATGTAGAAACCCTGAAGGACAGCCGCCAGATTTCTAATTACTGGGAGCCTTGTATCATCATTTCCTCAGCCGGAATGCTGGAGGGCGGCCGTATCCAGGACCACCTGTTTTACAATATTCAAAACTACTACTGCACCATCCTGTTCATTGGCTATTGCGCCAAGGGCACCCTGGGCCACCGTTTACTGCGGGGTGATCCTATCGTTCACATTAAAGACCGCGAATTAGCCGTCTACGCCACTATTAAACAAACCGACGTACTAAGTGCTCATGGCGATCACCAGGACCTTTTAGATAATGTGAAACAGCAGGATAAAGCAAAACTAAAGAACGTATTCCTGGTACATGGTGAGGGAGAAAGTATGAAGCTACTGGCTGCTTCTTTGGAGGATGAAGGGTATACAGTTACCATACCGGAAAAGGATGTAACATATAATATTTAACACGGATTCCACAAATTGATTCGGCAAACAGAAGACTTACGAAGTTTTGAAAACTTCGTAAGTCTCGGACTCCAACAAAGCAAAATGGCACGGACTCTTTAGGAATTCGTGCCATTCGTTTTTATTCGTAAAATTCGTGTTATTATTTCTTAAAATGATCAATGATCAAACTGGCAAGCTCGGTACCTATTCTTTCCTGGGCCTCATTGGTGGCAGCACCAATGTGAGGGGTTAACGAAATTTTAGGGTGTTTCAGAATTTCTTCGCGAGGGGTTGGTTCGTTATCAAATACATCTAAAGCTGCAAATGAAACCTGGCCGCTGTTTAACGCGTCGACCAAAGCCAATTCGTCAATTAAACCACCACGTGAAATGTTTACCAGGCCAACGCCTTTTTTGGTTAACGCTAATTCTTCGGCGCCAAAAAGTGCCTTTTCAATAAATGGCGTATGCAGGGTGATGAAATCAGATTGTTTGGTAACTTCTTCTAAAGTAGCTGCTTTAACGCTTACTTTAACAGTTGTACCGCCACCTAAAACAATATCCAGTTCAGGATTAAAAGGGAACAGGTCATAAGCTAAAACTTCCATACCAACGCCGATAGCTATTTTAGCAACCTCGCGGCCTATACGGCCAAAGCCAACAATACCTAAAGTTTTACCGCGCAGTTCGATACCTTTTGCGTAAGCTTTCTTCAGGTCGTTAAATTTAGTACTACCTTCAACCGGCATTTTGCGGTTGCTATCAGGTAAAAACCTAACCGCGCCAAATAAACTGGCAAAAACAAGTTCGGCAACAGATAAGGAAGAAGACGCAGGCGTATTATAAACGCTCAAACCTTTTTCCCTTGCGTATTCTACATCAATGTTATCCATACCAACACCGCCGCGGCCTATCACTTTTAGATTTGGGCACGCGTCGATAAGCGCTTTGCGTACCTTGGTAGCACTGCGTACTGTAATAACATCGTACTCTTGTAATCTCACAGGCAATTCATCCTGCGGAATGTTATTGGTATCAACAATAAAACCGGCTTCTTCTAAAAGCTGTTTTCCAATCGGGTCGATACCATCATTAGCTAATATTTTGATCATCTTGTTAGTTCATTGGTTCATTAGTTCATTGGTTCATTTGTCGGCTTCATTAAATTTTTAACGAGCTAATGAACGTGACCTAATAAACGATTCTTATATAATTGATTTAGTTGGATAGTTCACCGGTCTGCTCCTTCATGTACTAATGAAACGAATGAACCAGTGAACTAATGAACGTTTAATTATTTATTTCCTTCTGCAAACTCCTGCATTACGTCAATCAGGGCGTAAATGCTGGTTATTGGCAACGCGTTATAAATTGATGCGCGGAAACCACCAACGCTCCTGTGGCCTTTGATTCCTACTATACCTCTTTCATCGCATAGTTTCAGGAATGGTTTTTCCAGTTCGGCATTTTCCATTACAAAAGTTACGTTCATATTCGAGCGATCTTCAACCGCGCAAACTGGTTTAAATAACGGGTTGCGTTCAATCTCGTCATATAATACACGTGCTTTTGTGATGTTCTCCTGCTCGATAACTTCAACGCCGCCTTTGGCTTTTAACCAGCGTAATGTAAGCATCGATACATAGATAGCAAAACATGGTGGCGTGTTATACATCGATCCGCCTTCAATTTGCACCTGGTAGTTAAACATAGCCGGGATTTTGCGGTCAACTTTACCTAAAATCTCATCTTTAACAATCACCAGGGTAACACCTGCAGGGCCCATATTTTTTTGAGCGCCGGCGTAAATTAAACCAAAGTCGGCTACGTTAATTTTGCGGCTGAAAATATCTGACGACATATCGCAAACAACCGGCACCGGTGATTTTGGGAATTCCTGTAACTGTGTACCATAAATGGTATTGTTTGAAGTGATGTGGAAGTAAGCCGCATCGGCAGGAATAGTATAATCTTTAGGGATGTAAGTAAAATTGTCGGCTTTTGAAGAGGCAACAATTTCCACTTCGCCAAAAAACTTAGCTTCTTTTAAAGCTTTGTTGGCCCAAACACCTGTTTCCAGGTAAGCGGCCTTACCTGTTGAAGGCAATAAATTGTAAGGGGCCATAGCAAACTGCGTGCTGGCGCCGCCTTGTAAAAACAACACCGAATAACCTTCTGGCACAGCAAATAATTCTTTTACCAATGCAACAGCTTCATCCAAAACTGCTTCAAATTCTTTCGACCGGTGAGAGATCTCCAGCAATGATAATCCTGTACCATTAAAATCAATAACCGCCCCGGAAGCTTGTTTTAAAACTTCCTGAGGTAAAATGCCTGGTCCGGCACCAAAATTATGTTTCATATAATTAACGAATTGTAGGTTCTGAATACTTGATTAGGAACTTTGTATTTAGTTGGGCCGAAGTTAATCAATTTGACAAAATTCATAGGATTTATTTACGTTTTTTGAAAAAATATACAATTAATCAACAAAAGCCTTTTTGATTGCAAATATTAAATTAATCCTATAAGGTTGGTAGTAATTATTACAATTGTAATAACCTTTAGGGATGTTTGAGGTGTGAAATTGCATCGGCCGGACTGGCCGATGAGAATACCGAACTGCCGGCAACAAGCACATTTGCGCCTGCCTGCAACAATTCTTTAATATTATTTTGATCAACACCACCATCAACCTCGATAAATAAGCCCGGGTTTTTCTTTTCGCTCAACGCCTTCAGATCGTTAAGTTTTTTGTAGGTGTTGGCAATAAATTTTTGTCCGCCGAAGCCCGGATTTACAGACATGATAAGCACCATATCCAGGTCGGCAATAATATCATCAAGCAAAGCAACAGGCGTATGTGGGTTAAGGGCCACCCCTGCCCTGCAACCAAGCTCTTTAATAGCTTGTATTGTACGATGTAAATGCGGACAGGCTTCGTAATGAACAGTTATCCCGTTGGCACCGGCATCCTTAAAAGCTTTAAGGTAACGATCCGGATCAACAATCATCAGGTGAACATCCAGCGGTTTGGTGGCATGTTTTTTTGCCGCGGCAACAACCGGGAAACCGAAAGAGATATTGGGCACAAACATGCCATCCATAATATCAACATGCACCCAATCAGCTTCGCTGTTATTGATCATTTCAATATCGCGTTGCAGGTTGGCAAAATCGGCTGCTAAAATAGATGGCGCTATCAGATGGTTCATGTGCAAATATATAAATCCCACACATTGCCAACTGTAATTATTTGTAAAGTTTTATCAGTTTAACTCCTAAGCTTGCTTTATGTTGATATAGTATGCGTATAACCAAGGCGGTTAATGTCACATAGTCGTTGGATAAACAGTATGATTATATGCTAAATCGGTCCCCCTTCAGGGGGTTAGGGGGCTCTTAATCACAGTTCAGTAACAGATCATAGTACTTTTTCATAAGCACTGTATCGTAGTTTACAAGTGATTGATAGGCTTCTGATACCAGCTCATTCAAAATTGACGAGCCAAGCTGACCACCTCCATTGGGAATGGAGTCATAATACAATATTAATTCTTTAACCCGGATAATCTCATATAGCAACAGCTGAACTAAATCGGTTTGGGTAGCCGATTGCATTCCCTGCGGATTACTGTTGAGAAAATCTAAAGGATCATTTGTAGCAGGGGTCATCGTTTTTACAAGCAGGATCGGATTTTACGGTTTTTTCAACTATCTGTTAACTAATACAAAGTTTAAACATCCAACTTTTGTTTTAATTTTTTTCAAAAAAACTGTAAAAAATACAGCTTAAATAGCAAAACCCTCATAAAGAGGGCTTTGCATATTATAATTATCACAATTATTTGTCCGATTTTGGAGCTTCTGGCCTTGGTAACAGCGCTTTACGCGATAACTTAAGTTTACCTTGTTTATCTACATCAAGCAATTTAACCCTTACCTCATCGCCTACTTCGAATATACCATCCATTTTTTCGATACGACGGTGGTCGATTTCAGAGATGTGTAACAAGCCATCTTTACCTGGCATAATCTCAACAAATGCACCAAACGGCATAATTGACTTCACTTTACCTTCGTAAATTTCGCCAACTTCTGGTTTAGAGGCAATATTACGGATGCGTGATAAAGCCTGGTCGATAGACGCTTTGTTATCTGCAAAAATCTGAACGATACCCTGGTTGTCTTTTTCTTCGATAGAAATGGTTGCACCGGTTTCACGTTGCATTTCCTGGATAATTTTACCACCGGGCCCGATAACTGCACCAATAAATTCTTTATCAATTTTGATGGTAACAATACGCGGAGCGTGTGGTTTCAGGTCAACACGAGGGGCAGTAATGGTTTTAGCCATTTCGCCAAGGATGTGTAAACGACCATCTTTAGCCTGGTTTAAAGCGTTGGTTAACACTTCGTACGATAAGCCATTAATTTTCAAGTCCATTTGCACAGCAACAATACCATTGGTTGTACCGGTTACTTTAAAGTCCATATCGCCTAAATGATCTTCATCACCAAGGATATCCGATAGAATAGCATATTTAGTACCCATTTCGTTGGTGATCAATCCCATCGCGATACCTGATACCGGCGATTTGATTTTGATACCAGCATCCATCAAAGCCAATGTACCGGCACAAACCGTAGCCATTGACGATGAACCGTTTGATTCTAAAATATCAGAAACGATACGGATGGTATATGGATTTTCATCCTCAGATGGCAATACTTGTTTTAACGAACGCATGGCCAGGTTACCGTGACCAATTTCGCGGCGGCCTGCACCCCTGTTCGGGCGAACCTCGCCGGTTGAGAAACCAGGGAAGTTATAATGCAACAGGAATTTTTGGTAACCGTTGATGAACGCGCCATCAATCATTTGCTCATCATCCTTAGCACCTAAAGTAACAGTAGTTAATGCCTGGGTTTCGCCACGGGTAAATACTGCCGAACCATGTGCAGATGGTAAATAACCAACTTCGCTCCATATAGGACGAATCTGGGTAGTTGTACGACCATCTAAACGTTTGCCTTCGTCTAATACAAGGTTACGGATAGCATCGTACTCCACATCGTGGTAGTATTTTTTAGCTAAAAATTTAGTGACATCATCAATTTCGCCTAATGTAGCGATGTAAGCATCACGAACTTCTTTGAATTTTGCCGAGCGCTCGTCTTTTGCAGATGCAGAAGAAGCGATAGCGTAAACCTGCTCATAAGTAGCAGCGTAGATGGCTTTTTTCAAATCCTCATTGCTATTTTCATGGCAGTAAACACGTTTTTCGGTTTTGCCAACTTCAATAGTCAATTCTTTTTGAGCTAAACATTGAATTTTGATAGCCGTGTGTGCAAATTTGATAGCCTCAACCAGTTCGGCTTCCTGGATCTCTTTCGATTCACCTTCAACCATGTTGATGTCATGCTCGCTACCTGCTACAATAAATTCTAAAGTTGCACGCTCAAGCTGGCTTAAAGTTGGGTTAATTACCAATTGGCCATCAATTTTTGCAACACGTACCTCAGAGATAGGGCCGTTAAAAGGAATATCAGATACAGCTAATGCTGCCGATGCTGCCAAACCGGCAAGGCAATCGGGCATGATATCTTTATCTGCAGAAATTAAAGAGATCATCACTTGTGTATCAGCGTGATAATCTGAAGGGAACAACGGGCGTAAAGCGCGGTCAACCAAACGCGAGATTAAAACCTCATAGTCTGACAAACGTGCCTCGCGGCGTAAAAAGCCACCCGGGATACGGCCGGTGGCAGCATATTTTTCCTGGTAATCAACAGAAAGGGGTAAAAAATCAACTCCCTCTTTCGCTTCCAGTGATGATACTACGGTAGCCAATAACATGGTATCACCCATTTTAATAACTACAGAGCCATCTGCCTGTTTGGCCAGTTTACCTGTTTCGATCTCAATGGTGCGGCCGTCACCTAAATCAATAACTTTTTTAATTACGTTTAAACTCATCTTCTTTTTGTTGTGGTGCACTTTTCATCTTTCGGAGCGCACCGGTTTTTATGTGTGTGTATAATTTTTTCAAAAGTAAAAAAGCCATCCACAAAATCGGGATGGCTTTTCAATAAAAAGTATGAGAATTATTTAATGATATCCCTTAGCTGTAAAGCTTTGATGATAGCACGATATCTTTCAATGTCTTTTTTGTACAGGTACGCTAACAAACCGCGGCGTTTACCTACTAATTTTTGCAGTGATAACTGGGTAGAAAAATCGTGTTTGTTTTTCTTAAGGTGACCAGTTAAGTGTGCGATGCGGTGAGTGAATAATGCTACCTGACCTTCGGTTGAACCAGTGTCTGTAGCACCCTTACCGTGTTTTGCAAAGATCTCTGCCTTTGTCTCTTTACCTAAATACATTACGTGAATAATATTAAAGCGTTAAATACTTTTGTTAATTGTGGGTGCAAAGATAGTGATTAAATTCAAAAGTAAAAATTCAAAATTCAAAAGGTTTGAAGGGTTGATTGAGTTGATTAGGTGAGTGGTTGATTGGGTTATAGGTATTTGCACCGCCGCCGCTCCCGCGAGCTTTCAGCTCGTGGGTTACAGGGTTTCAGCTTTCAGCTGAAACAAGCCTGAGAATCCTTGCACATAAAACCTAAACCACTCACCTAATCAACTCAATCAACCACTCACCTAAACCCCCTAAACCAAATATTCCCCTGCCTTCCCATATTTTTCCAGTTGCCTTATGCCGGTGCTGGATATATGCTCAAACTCCATATCACAAAATATGGCTATTACACTAATGTTTTTATCGCCCAACTCCTGCATGTAGCGATACTGGTTTAATTCGTATTGCAGATCCGATCCATTACGCAAGCCCCGGATTATTGTTACAGCATAGCCCAGGCTGGCGGTAAAATCAGTAAGTAAACCCTCGTAAGTGGCCATTTGCCTGTATTTTAAAATATCGGGTAAAGCATAACTGGCGGCATCTTTGCCGGGATTAACGCCGCGGGCTATAATTACCTTATCAAATACCTGTTCGGCTTTTTGCAGTATATTAAAGTGCCCTTTATGGAATGGGTTAAAACTACCGGGGTAAACCGCTATCCTGGGCTGGCGGGTACGCACGTAATCAATTAAATACTCCAGCGCAGGGTTGTTTACATTTTGCTGTAAACTCTGCAACACCTCTACCCTCTTCCCGCGGTAAATGGTATAATCAACAAACTGAAACTCCTTAAATATCTGCTGCTCATACTGCAGCAATTTATCAAACGGCTGAGTGAGAATGTTTAAATCGGCATCGCAAAACACTTTTGAAAGCTCTGTTTTAGGTTGATGAGTTTTGGTATCGAGAATGATCTGCGTTACTTCATCCTTTAAACCTTGATCGCCGATAAACACCGCGTTAAAATACTTAGCCGAATCCTCTTCGTTTGTAGCCGAACGCGGATCGTAAATTATATCATGAAATACTGTAGCAAGTAGCAAGGCATTATTGTCGGCAAAACCTTTCAATTCCAGTTGACCGCACAAATCGTCCAGGTGCTCCAGTGTATGGTAAAACCGGTGCGGCTCGCGGTATGGGTTTAGTATGTCCGCATCAAGGCCAAGCCGGACAAGCCGGTGTGTTTGGTCTGTAATTTTCATAGCATTTTAATTACCCCACAATGCTACAAACAAATACCTTTAAAATTGTAAGTCATTTTTGAATTTTGACTTTACAGACTCCCTATCCAGCTTTTATAAATAGCCGCCTGCAACGGATCGGGATTGGGCAGCGGACTTATCTTAAACGTTTTTTCTTTTTTGCTACCCAGTATAATAGTTACATCCCGTTTCTCCGTGCCTTTTTGTGTGGTGAGCGTTAAAGCATCTCCTGTATTTTTTGCTTCCAGTGTCTGATCTAATAATTTTTGCGTTGCCGGCTGACCTTCAATAGTTAATATTTTTGTGCCACCCCTTATGCCTTTGTCCCAGGCAGGCGAATTGGGTTCAACGGTGCCAATCACTAGCGTATCGCGTCGCTGCCAGTAATTTATGCCGGCCCATGAGGTATAGGTAACAGTGGCGTTGGTATCAATCAGCAAACCGCCATATGCAAAGTATTTAGGATAATTGGGCGGCTTAACCGTCGATGCATATTCAAACACCTCGGGCATTGGCGTGCCGGCCATTTTTTCACATTCAGTCCTGAATTCTTGTTCGGTAAAACCGCGATTTAGTTTTTTGTAATATTTGTAATAAAGCAGCCGCATCACGTCATCAAGCGTTTTTTTGTTTTTAGTGACATGCCTGATGTTAAAATCGAGCATTAAGCCAAGTACAGGGCCTTTATCATAATAGGATATAGTTTTATTAATATCCTCGTTTACGCGGCCGTTTGGCCCGTCGTTCCAGGTATTGTAACTGGCCTGTGTGGCCGACTGGTAAAAATGTCCCGGCTTATTCTCGTAGTTTTTAATATTGCCTTCAAAGTCTTTCAGCATATCTTCCCCGGTCATTAAACCGGCACGCCTTGTTATCATATATTCGTAATAAACCGTAAACCCTTCAGATACCCAAAGCATATTGGTGTGGTTTTCTTTCGAATAATCAAACGGCCCCAGTTCAACCGGCCTGATGCGTTTAACATTATAATGGTGAAAATACTCGTGGGCTATAAAGTTGTAAAGTCTTTTTTTGGCCTCGGGCGAATTAAAACCCTCGCCCCCGCTAAAACTTAACGACGATGAGTTTAAATGTTCGATACCGCCGCCACCTGCACCTATCGATAAAAAGGTATAGTGCGTATAGGGTATTTCGCCAATGATGTTACTGCCGGCAACCACAATCTTTTTCAAATCGTTCATAAATCCCTGCCTGTCAAACTCTGGCAGCTTATAGCCAATAAAATTGTGCGGCTTGTTTTTAACCGTAAACGGGGGCAGTACTTCAAGTTGCCCCATCAAAAAAGGGCTATCATATAGTACATCAAAATTATCTGCTTTGTACAGGTGATATTTACCGGGTACGGTATCAAGGCCTGTGGCAACCATCGCGTTCCATTTGCTATAAGGCTGCATTTTTATTGTAACCGTATGCCGTAGTTCATTATCCAGGTACATAAACAAACCGCCGGGGGTAATGTATCCCCGGGTTTCATCAAGGTAAACATTGCCTACAAAGGGCACAGTGGCCTTAACATCATACGAAATTTTTACCGCGCCGGGGCTGTTGTGATAAACGCGCCAGGTATTTTCCGATATTTTTTGCCATTTCAGGTTTGCGCCCTTGCTGTCCGTTACTTTAAAGTTTTGTACCGCGGCGGCAAAATCGATGAGTTGGTAGTAGCCGGGAGTCCAGGCGCACATTTTAAAATCGAGTGTCTTACCTGGCGTCTTGTTAGTGAGTTCGACGTGGTAAAGTTGGTTGGCCGCCTGTTCCATCGAAACAACGTATTGCATATTTACCGGTTGCTGCTGTGCAAAGGAGTTGATGCTTAAAAAAAGGCTGGCAAGCAACCACCATTTGTATAATAATTTCATGGCAGATAAGAGTTTTTCGAATATAGGAAAACCGCGGCTAACTTTGCACCGCTCCTGTATATTTTCATCTGCTCCCACGGCTCCTTGCCACATCCCCAACTACTCACCAACCTACATAACCACTCACCTAATCAACTTCATCAACCACTCTCCAACCTACTCAACCACTCACCCAATCAACTTAATCAACTTAATCAACTTAATCAACTTAATCAACCATTCACCAGGCTTAATCACCCAATCACTATATTTGTCCCATGGATACTCCTATCTACTCTACCTTCGAAACCGAATTCCGTGTACGCCCAGATGATATCGACATGTTTCAGCACGTACACAACAGCAAATACTTCGACTATGTGCTTGCCGCCCGGTACGATCAGATGGAACGCTGCTACGGGATGGCTATGGAAAAATTTATGGAGCGCGGTTTTGGCTGGGTAGTGCGCACTGCCCACGTAGATTATAAACGCGCACTCACCATGGGCGACTACTTCACCGTAAAAACCGGTATCGAAAGCATCGACGATAAAGGCTGCCGCGTAAAATTCAGCCTAAGCAACAAAGCAACCGGCAAAGTATGCTGCGATGGCTATTTTGATTATGTAATGATTGATATGGCAACAGGAAGAAGTACTAAAATACCCGGGGACGTAATTTCGCATTATACTATTTAGCAGTTTTAATCCACTCACCGCTCACCAGGCTTACCCGGCTCCCACTACACATTCCTCCTCTTTATCTACACAAGTCCGCCTGATGTCGCATTTATTTTATGTGGATAGAAATAGGGTGCAATTTCGTTGCAAAAGAAAATACACCCCTGATGAAGAGATTTTCCTTATTGTTATTTACCATTATAGGTTTAGGCCACTCGGCCACTCAGGCCCAGCAAACACAAAAAAAACTGAAGGACATTATGGTAAACCACTTTTTTTTGTGCACGCTTGATCAAATGCTGGATACCATATCAACCACTTACCAAATCCGGATTGTGTATGATAAAGAACAACTAAGTAGTATGGATGTGGTGGAGCACTTTTTTGAAGAGCCTTTAAAAAGCGTTATCAAACAGGTTTGCAAGGAACACGATTTGAAATACTGGATAGAATCGACCGGTACTATTTACATTCTGAAAAATACTGACGATTTGGCCAGGCTTAAAAAACTCAACCAACTTTCGTTGCAGGCGGCAAATGCCAAAATAAAACGTAAAAAGAATGATGATGACGATCAGGACATAGCACCAAAGGTAGCTCCCAAGCATTTTATGTTCAGTATAAACGGGCGGGTAATTGATCAGCTGACCGGCGAATCACTTCCATCAGCTTCAGTAAAGATCCGGAACTCCGATCTTACCGCTATGAGTAATTCTGATGGTTATTTTACTTTTTTACGGGTACCTTCAGACACCTGCGTTATAGAGGTATCCTATTCGGGCTACCAAACAGACTATTTCAGGCTTAGCAGCGATAAAATCAATAACACGCTTATATGTGGGCTGTACACATCGTTAAATACATTAAATGAAGTTAATATTACCGGCAAAAAAAGTGGAGTTATGAACACCGATAGCAGGCAGGTGGGCGTGCTCCAGCTTTCGCCGGCAAATTTAGATAAACTGCCAACCATGGGCGATAAGGATATCCTTCGCGCTTTTCAGCTGATGCCGGGCGTAAGCGGTACCAACGAATCATCATCGGGCGCCTATGTGCGCGGCGGTACCCCCGATCAAAACCTTGTTTTGCTTGATGGCTTCACCATTTACCAGGTTGATCATCTGTACGGCTTCTTCAGCGCGTTTAACGCCAGCGCGGTTAAGGATGTGCAATTGTACAAAGGCGGCTTCACCTCCAAATACGGCGGCAGGCTATCAAGTGTTACCGAAATTAATGGTAAAGAAGGCAACAAAAACGAAACCAATATGGGTGTCGACCTGAGCTTGCTGAGCGCGAGCGGTTTCCTGGAAACACCACTGTCAAAAAACGAAACGCTGCTGCTTTCTATCAGACGATCATACCAGGGGCCTTTTTATAACAAGATATTCAACCAGTTTAACCAAACGTCGACCACCCAGGGCGGGGGCCGTGGCCCGGGCGGCGGTTTTGGCGGCGGCTTTGCCAACCAGGTAACCCCGGCCTCCTATTTTTATGATGCCAACGCCAAGTATACCTACACCATCAGCGATGAGGACAAGATTTCTGTCAGCTATTACTCAGGAACCGACAAAACCGATAACAGCCGTACCCTTGGCCTGCCGCCGGGCCTGTCAGGATCGGGCAGTGGAATTGGTATTACCGACTACACCAAATACGGCAACCTGGGCAGCAGCGTAAAATGGTTTAGGCAGTGGAGCAAAAAATTATACTCCAACAATTATATTACGTACTCATCTTATTTTAATAACCGGGAACGGGCCAGTTCGGGCGGCTCTTTGCTGGATAGTAACGGCATTGCCCACACCTTTAGCAATAACACCGTGGAAACCAATCACCTGAAGGATATAGGCTATAAATCTGAATGGGAATGGCAGGCTGCCGAAACCTACAAACTACTTTTTGGAGGCTTTGTTAACTATAAAAAAATTGATTACGAATACACCCAAAACGATACCGGCAAGCTGATTAATCAACATAACAACGCCATGCTGGAAGGCGTTTATGCCGAACTTTCTATCGACCCGAATAATAACTTCCATATACAGCCAGGCATACGAGCCAGTTATTACGGCTCAACAGGCAAGCCTTATTTTGAACCCCGGCTCTCGGCCAGTTATAATTTAAACGATCATTTCACAGTAAAAGGTGCTACCGGCCAATTTTACCAGTTTGAAAACCAGGTAATCAGACAGGATATCCTTTCTGGCGACCGTAACTTTTGGGTATTATCCAATGGCAGCAATATCCCGGTTGGTATGGCCAGGCACTACATAGGCGGGCTTAGCTATGAAAATGATGAATTTTTGATCAGCGTGGAAAGCTACTACAAAACCCTTACCGGGCTAACGCAGTATACAGTAAAACAAACCCAAACCGGCGGTGGCGGTTTCATGATGCCCACTCAGCAAACGCAAACGGTAACCGAGGATTTTTACCAGGGCACCGGCCGCGATGCCGGTGTTGAATTTCTGATACAAAAAAAGCTGGGCAACTATACCGGCTGGGTGAGTTATACACTTGCAAAAGCCCAGAACAAATTTGCCGCCTTTGGCGATTATTATTACGATGCCAACCAGGATGTAAGACATGAGTTTAAATCCATCAATATGTACCATTACAACAGGTTTAACTTTGCAGCAACATTCCTGTTTAGTACCGGCAGGCCGTATACTGCTCCCCTATCAACCTACACCATTCAAACTGCCGATGGTAACAGTAAAACTTACCTGAACATCAGCGACAAAAACGGCGAACGCCTACCCGCATATCACCGTTTGGATATGTCGGTATCGTATGATCTGCTGAAGGTTGATGGCCATAAAGTAGGCTCAATAGGCCTGTCGTTCTTCAACGTTTACAACCATACCAATACCTGGTATAAGGAGTACCAGGTGCAAAACAACCAGGTGATAACCACCAATGTAAATTACCTGGGTTTTACCCCCAACCTAACACTCAGCTTAAGATGGAAATAAAAATATATACGCGCTATATCGCATTAAGTTTAATGGGCAGTTTAATACTGCTGGCATCGTGTAAAAAAAATCAATCGGATATATTGGCTACTAATAAACCGGTGGTAGAATCATACCTTATCCCCGGCCAGATATTAAGTATCAAAGTTTACCAGCAAAAGGCCCTTACCGATACTACAACTTACGGCGCGGCACTTACAGGTTTAAGCATCAGCGTATCTGATGGCAGTAAAAGCGTTAAACTAACCGAAAGCGCAAGCGGCACTTATACCTATGCCGATCAATCGTTTATCGCCACCGGTAAAACGTATACCATGCAGTTTACCTATGCCGGTGTGGTAATCAGCGCTACTACTATTATGCCGGGCAAACCGGAAGATTTCACCCTGTCGGATAGTATATTTCATGTCCCCAGCACCATCAACCCTTTATATGCTGATGTGCCAAGGGCTACTATTAAGTGGAGCAACCCTGATTCATTGTACCACCTGCTGGTATTTAAAAACCTTGATAACGACCCCTATTATATATCTTACATCCGCAGCGATAATAAGCCCAGCTTCCAGATTAACGCGAAACAGGCATCTTATTACAACCTGGTACAATCATCGTTTAATTATTACGGCCATTATAAAGTAATATTAATGCGGGTGAACCAGGAATACCTCAACATACTGACAACCAATATCACCCGCGATTCGCAGGCCTTGCTTAACGAGCCCACCAATGTAACCAACGGCCTGGGCATTTTTACAGCTATGCAAACAGATACATTGAGTTTAAGGGTGACGACGCAATAAAATTTGATATAAAACTCTTAACTTAAGAAATCGTTTAAGAACTAAATTAATTAACTTACTTTCGATTTTTGATCGCAGTATTTTATTAGGGCAGTATAAACAATTATGTGGGAGTACAATAAATCAAAGTTTTGCTATGGCGCATAAACTGAATAACATACTTATCGAGGGGTTTAAATCGATAAAAAAACTTGATATAGAAATTAATGAGCTGAATGTTTTAATCGGCCCAAATGGTGCCGGCAAGTCTAACTTTATAGGCTTGTTCAAATTTTTAAGGGAGGTTATTGAAAACCATCTTCAAATTTATACTGGTGTTAATGGCGGCGCAAATAAGCTATTATATTACGGCAGTAAAACCACAAAAAAATTACACGTATCGTTAAATTTCGCCCCTAATTATTACGAATTTAGTTTATTACCCACCGCCAATGATTCATTCTTATTTGAAAATGAATATTGCTATTTCGACACTTCGGTAGATACTGTTTTCAAAGAAAATATAAATAATGGAGGTAGGGAATCTAAACTTGAAGAAACGATAAATAGAAAGGTCATCAAAAGCGTTCAGACATATGTTTTTGATGTATTAAAAAGCTGGCGACTTTATCATTTTCATGATACCAGTTCAAGTGCCGCTGTAAAAAAAACGGGCGACATAACTGATGTAGATTATCTGAGGGGCGATGCCTCAAATTTAGCTGCATTTTTTTATCACATGAAATTGGTTAATGAAAAACACTATAACCGGATTGTAAAAACGGTGGAGTTAGTTGTGCCATATTTTAAAGACTTTGTACTAAGACCTAACCCTTTCAACAAATCAACGATTATGTTGGAGTGGCAGGATAAAAATTCTGACGTGATATTCAACGCCAACGACTTATCTGATGGTTCCTTACGTTTTATTTGCCTGGCGACATTATTATTGCAACCGGAGCTTCCACCCTTAATATTATTAGATGAGCCAGAATTAGGTCTACATCCATCGGCAATAACCCTGCTGGGCTCATTAATCAGGAAGGCATCTAAAAAAGCGCAGATTATCATTTCAACCCAGTCGGTTAATCTTGTAAACGAGTTTGAACCCAAAAACATTCTGGTGGTTGAAAATAGAGGTGGCAGTTCGACATTTACCCGTTTGGATGAGGGAAGCTTAGATTCCTGGCTTAAACTTTATTCAATCGGCGAACTATGGGAGCAAAATGTATTGGGAGGTAAACCGTGATTCGGATAAATATAATATGTGAGGGCTCTACAGAAGAAAACTTTATCTCCAAAATCCTTTATCCTCACTTTATTCTTAAAAACATACTGGTAACACCTCGCAATATAAAAACCGGATCAAGTTACGGTAAACTTAAGGCGAATGTTATTCAATGGCTAAAAGAAGATTCTGCTGCTTACGTATCAACACTTTTAGACATTTACGGCATGGGAAATAAGTATCCGGGGTATGAAGAAAGCAAAGCCATGGAACCCTACGCAAAAGCTATAGCTATTGAGCAGGCGTTTAAATCAGATATTGAAAACGCGGACCTATCTGTTTATAGGTTTATACCTCATTTTCTACTTCATGAATTTGGAGCCTTACTATTTTCAGATTGCGCTATACTTGAAGAGTTTTTATCGCTGGATTATAATTTCCCCAGCGGTGCCCTGCAAAATATCAGAAACAAATTTGAAACTCCCGAACATATAAACGATAGCCCGTTAACCTCACCATCCAAGAGAATACTATCTGTTATACCATCCTATGAAAAAGTTGCGGATGGAATTTTGATTGCCGAAGCAATAAGTTTGGATAAACTAAGAGCCGCTTGTCACCATTTCAACAATTGGCTTACTACACTTGAAAACTTAAAAACAGCATAACTAATTTGCCATTTTATATATCAATATTACAACAATGGCGATAAAAGCCGGATCAGTTTTTCGGGCAATTGCTTAAACAAACTGCGTTTAGCCCAGGTTTTAGGGTTAATCATAACGGCATCTTTTATATCGTTATAAAAAACGTTTCTTAACTGGCCGGCTATTTTATCATCATATATTATGCTGTTTACCTCAAAATTAAGTTCAAAACTTCGTTGATCCATATTGGCAGTGCCAACCATTGACAATTGCCCGTCTGCTACCAGGGTTTTGGCGTGTACAAATCCTTTTCTGTATAAATACACCTCAACGCCTGCGTCAAGTATTTCGCGATAATATGACCGCGACGCCGCGTTAACCAACGCCGAATCTGACCTGCCGGGTACAAGCAGCTTAATTTTAACGCCGCTGCGAGCAGCCACATTAAGCGCATCCAAGACACTTTCGCCGGGGATAAAATACGGTGATGTTATCAGCAGCTCTTCTTCGGCCATGCCAATAGCCTGGATGAGCGAGTACATGATGGTGGGTATATCCGAATCGGGCCCGCTGGCGGCAATTTGCACTATGGCCTCGCCTTTGGCGCTTTCTGCCGAACAGAAAAAATCCTTCTCCAGCTTCAGCTTTTTACCTGCGCTAAAATTCCAATCGCATATAAACAAGTATTGTAGATAATATACCCCGGGACCATTAATGCGTAAGTGCGTATCCCGCCAATACACTTGCTTTTTGCCCTTATTGTTGATGTACCTGTCGCTCACATTAATGCCACCAACAAAACCGGTACAGCCGTCAACTATGATGATCTTGCGATGATCGCGGTAATTGGTCCGGTTGGAGAGCGCGATGAACAGGATCTTATAAAAAGGGTAAGCCTCCACACCACCAGCTATTAATTCGGGCACCAGGGTGTGGCGTATGGAGCGGCTCCCAAAATCATCATAAATAAAACGAACTTTTACTCCTTCGGCTGCTTTTTTTACCAGGATATCTTTTATCTGGTTACCAATGTCACCATCCTCATAAATATAATATTCCATGTGGATGTGGTGCCTGGCGTTTTTTAAGGCAGTTATTACGTCGGGAAATTTTTCTTCGCCGTTGATATACAGTTTTACATCGTTATTGCTGGTTAAGGGGCTATTATCATTTAGCAGCATGTGGGCAAGCTTTTTGCGGCCTTTTAAGTCGCTGTCCCCTGTGTTCCATGTCTTCTCAGATTCCCGTACAATATTTTCGCGGATCTCGGCCCGCAACTTACGATCGCTCACAATTTTTTTGGAGTACAATTTATTTTTACGGTAATTGGCGCCTACCGCAAAATAAATAGCCATACCAACTACCGGCACAAGGATGGTAATAAGCAAATACGCAAACGTTTTGCTGGCCGACCGGATATCATACAAAATACGGAAACAAACAAAAATAACCAGGATAAGATAAAGCGCAATTGCGGGTAAATACCAATTCATATTAGTTGTCGGGGTTAGGTTTGTGGTTGATAGTTGACTTGCCGAGGATCCGCTCCAGGTAAATTTTAAACGAGTAGCCGTTCCAGCCGCTTAAACGGCCTTTTTGCAGTAACAATGTTTGGCTTTTTCCCGCAACCAAGGGATAGCTAAAAGCGAATGGCGCATCGGTTGATGCCCAGCCCTGTACCTGCCCGAAACGGAGGACATTGATATGAATGTTGCCCCCTGCCTTGGTTAAAGTGTAGTATTTGTCAGAAAAAGCGAGCAGGTTATTTACTACCGCTTTGTTTTGAGCCTGGTTTAATAACGAATCGTTTTTATGGTAATACCGATAAGCTAAAAATTGATTGGCATCATCTAAAACAGAACTATAGGCCGTATAATAGCCGTTATTTTCCGGTACTATAACATACCACAGCATACTGGTAAAAGGCGCAGGCGTTGTTAAATAGGAGTAATTTTGCCCCTGTTTATCTTTAAAGGATGCCCTTACCCTGCTACCAACGTACAATTTGCAAAAACCGGCAAAGCACAAGTACAAGCCCGTAATTGTAATGGCGGTAAAAGCCCATTTAGCCCGGTTTTGATAACGAATGTTTTTGAACGCCAAAACTATTGAAGCTACAAGTAAACTGATGGTAAACAAAGGATCGGCTACATAAAGCAAATTGACAGAAAAACGTTGGTGGCTAAATGGTTCAAACAAACCTGTGCCGTAGACATTACATGTATCCAACAGATCATGCAAAAGAAGCTGAAGGCAAAAGAACAAAGCCAGCGTAATAAACTGCAGGTAAACCTTTTGATGTATCCGCCTGGCCAAAAAAGCCAGCGCCAGGCCGGCAATTATCGAAAAAAAGAAGGAATGGGTTATGCCGCGATGAATTAACAGTGCCCGGTCTGGCGAAACAAACAATGCAGCGGCACTATCAATATCAGGTAAGCTTTGAGCAACGGCTCCCCATAACAAAGCTTGCTTACCCAATTTTTTGCCCAATACAAGTTCGCCAACACAGGCGCCTAAAGTAATATGGGTAACTGAATCCATCGGCAATATTTATGTTTTGCTTTCAATAATGCGTTTAGGCGGATAATGTTTGCTGATTATTGTATTTGATCGGCGCTATCCTACTAAATGTTTAATAATCGGCATCTTGCTCATGCAATATACCAACACCCACGATAGCAAAAAGCAAATAAAAGCTATTAATGGAATGCTGAACACGGGGTTAAAAATGGTAAAATTAATATCATTTAAATCGAATAGGTTTAATATTAAAGGATGGCTTAAGTAAATGCCAAGTGTGTATTTGCCTGCATTATTACAAATTAGCTTCGCGGTTTTATTAAGTTTCAATTTGGTGTATTTGGCTATCAAAAAAGCGCATGTTGCCAGCATAACTACAAAGGGGCCAACCGGCTCATAAAAGAAAGTTTTAAGTTCATGATCTTTTACCTGCAAATAGTAAGTGCCACAGCTTATTAATGCCACCAGGGCAACAAACACCAGCGCCGCGATAAAGGGCAGTGGGCCAAAGTTAAACCGCTTATAGGTAAGATAATGCCCTAATACCAGGTAACCAACATACCCGGTAAAATTGTGAACATCAATGGCTGTATTAAAAATACTCAGATATGGGGTGGCCAGTAACATGGCCAAAACCCAAACTATAAGAAAATACAATATTTCCCGCTCGGTAGCGTGCTGTACAAATTTTGCCAGCACCGGGATAAAAAGGTATAATCCTACCAGCAGATATACATACCAAAGGTGATAATAAGCGCTTGATTGCAGTTGGTTTAAAACAAATTTCACATCGGGCCAAAGGTGGCCGGTAAATGTAAACTCTTCGTTATACAGGCGATAGCCAACGTACACCAGGCTCCAGAAAACAAATGGCAGAATAAGCCTGCCTATACGCTTTTTTAAAAAACCGCCAAGCTCATATTCACGATGTAGCAATAGCGCCCCGGTTATCATCACAAAAACCGGTACCGCAAAACGTACCAGCGCGTTGTAAACATCGCCGGTGAGCCAATCTCCCAAAGGCACACTTTTATAGGCAAAAAGCAAAGGCGAAGCGGTATGTAACACAATTACAGCAAACATGCTTATCAGCCGTAAATTGTTTATCCATTCAATGTTGTGATCTTTATTGTTTACAATAGCTTCGCTAAATTTCATTGGCTAAACTTATACAATATTTTGATTTTGCGGGAAAGCGTTTTATATATGGACGGCCAAATTTTAAAGTAATATCATAACACCGTTATTTCTTTCCCAGCGTTACACCGGGCCATTCGTCGGTACGGAATGGCGATGCAGGCAAGCCCGCGGCGTTGTACAGGTTACATACCGGATTAATTCCCCAGGCATACCTCACCGCTACCGGGTTGCTGACTTGTGTATTGCTCACTATAACTTTGTCGCCAACAATCACGGCATCCGCCCAATAAAACTTTTGATCGGCGCCGGCAATAGCAAAGCCTTTTAACGGTTGCCCCCCGGTTGTTTTAAGGCCATCGCTATGTTTGAACGAGAGCGTTATTTTATCATCATTAATTGTATATTCTTGAAATATAGGGCCCGAATATTCTAAATTATTGCCATAGGTTTTAGCAAGGGCAGCCAAAGCCAGCCTGCGTCCTACTTCCTGTTTATTTTTTGGATGGATATCGTACCCGCCCAAATCAATAGCGACGGCCATTCCTGTATTTGGCAGTGAGAGTGTTTTAAATTGTGCTTCCCGCAGTTCAGCCCAATCTGAAGCTGAGGGTTGCGGTTCGGTGATATAGTAGTTGGCCAATTGCACAAAATAGAAAGGAAAGTCACCCTCGCCCCACCTGTTACGCCAATCGTTTATCATGGTGGGGAATAATTGACGATACTGGTATGCCCTACCAGAATTTGATTCGCCCTGGTACCAGATAACGCCTTTGATAGCGTATTGGGTAAATGGGTTAATCATCGCATTAAACAATACCGATGGCCTGTTTGGGCTTTTAGGATCTGTTGGAAAAGGCGGCATACTTTTGAGGTTGAGACCTATATGGTATTGCCAGGCATTATTTAAAGGAATCTGCTGATCATTACCATTTGCAAGGTAAAGTAGTTTGGCATCGCTGTAAAGGCCTCCGTTGCCCGAGCCATCAAACACCCGGATGGTTATTATATTTTCTCCTGCCTTAACCAGGTTACCGGGTATAGTATACACCCGTGGCGTATTATAAACGGCCATTTCGCCGATTTTTTCTCCGTTAAACCAGGTAATATCAGCATCGTCAACCGCGCCTAAACTTAATTTAATGGGCTTGCCTGCCCAGTCGTCGGGAACAATTACTTTTTTATGTAGCCAGATAACGCCATCAAAATTCGGTAAGGTTTTTTCTAAAATGGACGGCAAAACCATATCATGCCATTTAGAAACGTCGAGGTCATTCGCAAGCCAAACCGGCTTGCCCTGGTTATATCCCGAATCTTTTTCGGCAATAAGGTTTTGCCATTGTTGCGCCTTAAGTACGTAAGCTTTTTGGGCTTCTTCTTTATTTTCTGTTTCAACAGTAGTTAACGGCGCAACAAACTCGGGCATGGCCCTTAACGCAGTGCCACTTGTCCAGGCCTCGGCAATGGTTCCGCCCCACGAGGTATGGATTAAGCCGATAGGTATGTTTGTTTTGCTATAAATTTCCTTTGCAAAAAAGTAGGCGGCGGATGAAAACTCAGCCACGTTTTCGGGTGTGCAGGGCACCCACCCGCCTTTAGTTACTTTGGCATCGGCCAATGGCACGCTGCTGGTCATATGCTCCACCTGCAACAGGCGGATATTGGGATAATTGGCCGCAGCCATTTCCTTTTCATAATCGTTTATCTTTCCCCAGCCTGCCACCGGCATTTCCATGTTCGACTGGCCCGAGCATAGCCAAACTTCGCCTATCAGTACATTTTTCAACTCCAGGATATCGCCATCGGATATAGTAATGGTAAAAGGTCCGCCATAAGATGGGGTTCTAACTTTTATCTTCCAGTTTCCATCGGCATCTGCTGTAGTGTTATATTTTTTGCCAGGCCATGTTGTTGTGATGGTGATTTTTTTACCGGCTTCGGCTTTTCCCCAAATAGCGGCTTTGGTTTTTTGCTGCAAAACCATATTATCGCTAAATACGGATGGCAAGGTTACTTTAGCGCTGATTAGCTGCACAGCAAACAGGAATGAAAGGGCGGTTAACAATAACGATTTGAACATAAATGCTTTTAACAGGACGTTTACTTTTCCTGAGCGATAAAAGTAGCATCTTAATTCTGATTATTTATAAACCTCCAATTTTATTACTAACCGCCGCAAACTCAGTATACCAAATTAATGCATAGTGTACTGTTCCATAACTTTGTGGTACAGTTAGCAACACATGTATGAAACAGGCAAAAATACGTCTATAAATAATTAATAATCAACATATTAAACAGTTTTAAATTACATTTATGTACGACACAGATTGTCGTACATCTTTTGTTTTTTGCAAAAAACGGAACAGCGCAGGCCATAAAAATCTGGTAAAAGCAGCCGTCAATTTATCTCAGCAACTTGTTCTCCCCTTCTATCTCCACGTTTTCCTGCTGAGTTACGGCTTTATATTCATAGCTTCCTTTCAGGGGCAATGTAAGTTCAAAGCTTCCATCAGGTTTAACAGGTACCCAGGGGCTGACTGTCCATTTACCGGCATAAAGGGTTTCAACCTGGCCATGATAAGGCCTGTAATCAAAACGGGCCAGTTTAACTGAGGGCGTTTTGTAGTTTGCTATCCTGCCTTTTAATATCACCCGGCCCTTCCACAATGCCGTAGCACCGGTTTCAACAATAACTGCTTCTTTAAACGCGGGATTTACATTATCCAGTTTAATAACAACGGGGTTTGGCCAGCGATGATCGTCATAAATACGCTGCGCTTTCACTACCGATACTTCCAAACCTTTGGCGGTTTGGGTATACCTGCAGCTTACGTCATCGCTTTTATATTCAATTACCTGGCTATTTTGTCCCAAAACGCTTATTCTGGTATCGGGCGTACTGATTGCCGAACGAATAGTGAAAGTTTTACGCGTGCCTTCCTTCCAATCTGCCGCATCGGTTACTATGGCATAAAGGGTATGCCCGCCTTTCTGGGTAAACCAAATGTCACCTTCTTTGCTTACAACCCAACTCCGTACATCGTCAATACATTCGCGGTTTACAAAATACCAAGCCGACATTTCGCGCAGCCGTTCTTCCTGTTCAACCGGCAGTTCGCCGTTAGGTTTGGGGCCAACATTCAATAACAATGATCCTCCCTTAGCCCTCGCCTCTATCAATAAACCTATTAACTGACTACCCGATTTATAACGTTCATTAGTAGGCTGGTAACCCCATGCGGTACCCATGGTAATGCATGACAGCCATGGTTCATTGATCATTGCCCCAGGCATAATCTGTTCCGGCGTTTTTATAGCGCCGCGGGTGATAAGCAAATCGGGCTGCAATTTCCAGCAGGTTTCCTTTACAATTTCTTTGGGGTCGCCATCAATAAAAAGCACATCTATTTTGCCGTATTTGGTCATTAGCTCTTCGCATTGCTGCTGGGTATAATCATCATAGGCTTTGCGGGTGGCAGCATCCATTTTAACATCGGTACGGCTTATCGTAATGTGATGGTCATGCAAAAAATTAAAATCTTCTGGCGAAAAATAAAAACCCACCTGCAGACCGACCTCGCGCGTGGCATCAACAAATTCTTTCAACAGGTCTTTTTTATAAGGAGTATGGGTGATATTAAAACCGGTAGTTTTGGTATCCCACATGCAAAAACCGGAATGGTGCTTGGTGGTAAAAACAATATACTTCATTCCGGCAAGCTTAGCCAAAACCGCTACCTGGTGCGGGTCAAATTTAGATGGATCGAAAGTTTTTGGCAGTTCGGCAAAATATCGGTTCACATAATCGTCACTTGCCCCTACCAGCGAATGGCTGATAACCAGGCCCAACTGCCCATCCATACTAAAATGGACAAACAAGCCCAACCCCGTATTTTTAAGCCAAAGTTCCCGTTCGGGCTTGTTCAGGTTATAATTACTGGCGTTATCGTCCTTCACCAGGTCGTTTTGGGCAATGGCTCCATTGTAACATATCAACAGAACTAACAAACAAAAATATCTCGTCATCTGTAAAAATAAAAAAAGGAAGGGCAACCAAACCCTTCCTTAAACCAATCTATCAATTTATTAACACTTTTACATTATTTGTCCCACCACATTCTTGTCAGTAACTCATCTGCCCCCTGGCGGGCGATGGCTGCCGCATAAGATGCCGCGTTAAGATTTTGCTCGGATATGGGGTACAACATCCTCCGGAATATTTTACCACCAGTGGCGTTACCTACATAATTGTTAGGCACCAAAGCCGGATAGCCCGTGCGCCTGTAAGTAGCAAATACTTCCTGCGCATCCGGAAAAATGCCAATCCAGAACTGGGTGTAAATCTGCGCCATTTTTTGATCAAGCGTGCCTGCCGAATTAAACTTATGATAGTTGATATAGGTATTAATCTGCGCGTCGCTTATAGCGCCTGCGTTGCCGCCGATAATAGCCCACTGCCGCATAGATGCAGCGATACCGCTTTCATATAAAGAAGAAGCTGTAGCTGCACTATACCAACCTCTCGAAGCAGCCTCGGCAAGCAGGAAATAGCTTTCGGCAGCGGTAAATACCAAACGCGGAGACCCTAAAAGTAATATGGTTTTAGGGTTAGGCTCAGAGTAAGTTACAAAATCCGCCGGTTTAGCATTCAATGAAGCCAACATACCTTTTTGCACCGATGAAGTTGTATCGGCTACACCTGAATTGTAAACTATAGACACAACACCTAAACGCGGATCTTTATTGGTTTTCAGGTAGGTGATAAATGGCTCCTGATATTTGCCGCCTTCGGTATTGGTAGTTCCGTTTTGAGCAATATAATCATTGTTCCAAAGATCATTAGCTAATGGGTTTCTATTGATAACCTGGCCCGATGCTAAATAAGGCATTTTTGCAATATCGGCATCATTTAATATAACGCCGCCGGCAATAGCCTTTGTGGCCCATGATTGTGCCGATGCTATATCAACCTTAGTCATGCGCATGGCGCAGCGCAACATTAGCGAATACGCAAATTTTTTCCATTGGCTGGTATTACCACCGTATATCAGGTCGGCTGCACCAAAAGTGGTTTTGCCGGCATCAAGGCTGGTAGCTGCCTGTTCAAGTTCTTTCAACATATCTGCATAAATATCCTTTTGGGCGTCATATGCAGGCTTAAATATTGAACTGTTATAACCCTGCCCGGCCTGCGAATATGGAATATCGCCATACAAATCGGTAAGCCTGCTAAAGCAATATACCCGCCAGATGCGGGCCTCGGCAACCAGGTTAACCTGCGAAGCATCGGTACCAGCTGCTTTTATTACTTCAACCAATTCGTTTATCTCGTTAGGATAAGCGCTGCTAAATGCGGCAAACGTCTGCTGGGTTTGGGCTAAAACGTATTTACTGCCAAAACCGGCCACATCATTAAAGCTGGTGGTATATTGCATGGCACCCAGCAGAAAGTTAAGCATACGGGCGGTACCATCATATTCGGCCTTGGTAAATATATATTGCGGAATAGGTGTTGTAGACGCGTTGGGGTTAATGTTCAGCGTGTCAAAGTTTTTGGTGCATGATTGTGTGGCCAGAATGCCGAGCATCACCAGCAAACACGTGGTATATTTTGATATGTGTTTTTTCATCTTAATCAACTTTAAATATTAGAACTTAACTGCCAGGTTTACACCAAGTGAACGGGTACGCGGCAAACCAATTGATTCAAAACCCTGTGTATTACTGTTAGTAAAACTCTGTTCGGGGTCAAAATTATCTGTCTTTTTGTAAAGCGTCCACAGGTTACGTGACACCAGCGAAATACTTGCCGACTGGATATGAACCTTTTTAAGATCGAGGGCGGGCAGGTTATAAGATAATATTACCTGCCTAAGCTTTACAAAGCTGCCGTCGTGTACAAATAGGTCTGAGTAGATCTTATAGTTATCATAGTATGTGCGCAAGCCACTTACCGGTACTGTACGTGTATAGGCGGCGCCAGTTTTGTCGACACCATTTAGCACCAGGCCATTGTCGCGCCCCGGCAGGGTTGTTTTCATTAAACCTAAACGGGTGGCATATACTTCCATTAAAGAAAACACCTTGTTGCCAAACTTGCCGTCGAGCAAGAAGCTGAACGAAAAGCGCTTGTACCTGAATTCGTTGGTTAAACCCATCGTAAGCGGTGCAACGCTTTTGCCAAGCGGTTCGTATGCCGACTGAACAGGGTAGCCCGAAGTTGCATTGAATACTACTTGTCCGGCGCTGTTTTTTACCATATGTGTACCGTATAAAGTGCCGAATGCCATTCCTTCGGTGTTGTTAAGTACTGCATAACCGTTTACCGATGTAGCCAGTTGTATGGTGGACAAGCCAGATGCAAGCTTTATTACCTTATTATCATTATAAGCCACATTATAGCTGGCGTTCCAGCTAAAGTCTTTTGATTTTATTGGCGAGCCATTTAACAACAACTCGATACCTTTGTTGCGCACCTCGCCAACGTTAAGGATTACACTGCTATAGCCCGACGTTGTTGAAATGGCTGTATTTACAATATCTTTGGTAGTTTTACGGTCGTATACCGTTACATCCAATCCTAAACGATTTTGCAGCAATTGCAATTCGAGGCCGGCCTCGGTTGTTGTTGAGGTATATGGCTGAAGATTTTTATTGGTTATGCTGCCGCTTGTTACGTTTTGCAGCGGTTGTCCCGAACTGGCAATATTGCTGTAGCTAAGATTAATTGCATAAGGATCGGGAGCACCACCACCCACCTGGGCCCAAGAGGCCCTTAATTTGGCAAGACTGATAAACTGGGGCAATTTTATTGCATCGGATAGTATAAAACTGCCACCTACACTTGGATAAAATATACTATTGTGGGCCAGGCTAAGTGTTGAGAACCAATCCTTCCTGCCGGTGAACGATAAAAACAGTATGCTTTTATAATCAAAATCTGCCGAACCGAACACAGAATTAGTTACAACTTTAGAATTGTAATAATTTGTAGATGCGGTTAATAAATTGATAGGGGTATACAGATAAGGTATGATAAACTGTTCTCCATTTAGGTTTTGGGCATTAGAAATCAGCTTACGACTGTTAACACCTCCCAAGACACTAAAATTAAAATCATTTAACACCTGTTTTTTAAAGGTTGCAGTTACCAATTCATTAGTTTCGGATAAGTCTGATTTAATTGCCTGGTACTGACCGTTCGGGACATAAAGTGTACCGGTAGGCAATACGTTTGAATAATTGTAATTATAAAAATCCCGGCTTATGGTAGCTTTTAAAGTCAAGTTTTCAATTGGTGTGTATGAAATAGATCCCTGGCCTATAAAACGATCTTTAACATCATTCTCTTTAAACTTGTTAACCACAAAGTAACCGTTTGAAGCGATGGCAGCATCATTCCAAACCTGTTCATTACCTTTGGCGTCGTACCCTGGTGCAAGCCACCGTATGTCAACGGTATTAGCTACTTCAAGCGGGGTCCAGTTAGGGTTGCCCAATGCATCTCCCGCACCGGTCCGGTTATGGCCGGTTTCAACATTGTATTGTGCCAGGGCCTCGATAGAAATTTTGCTCCCCAGCCTACTGTTTAAAGCCAGGTTAAAAGTTTTACGATCATAAGTTGTACCTGGCAAAATACCTTTGCTGTTTAAGTCTGCAGCAGAAAAACGATAGGTAATAGCTTCGTTGCCCCCCACAAATGCAATACTGTTGGTATAGGTACTCCCGGTTTGATAAAAATTTTTGATATTGTCTTTTTGTGCAGCATAAGGATGTGTTTTGCCGTCAACAGCCATGTAATCTGTCGAACCATCTATTTTTGCTCCCCATGAACGCCTGCCGGTTCCCTGGGCAGTTGCCAGCGTTGTTGGTTTTACGCCGCCATCTCCCTGGCCGTATTCATACTGATAATCCGGAAAAACTGCAACATTGTCATAAGTAGCGGTTGAATTAAACTCAACTCCTAATCCTTTTTGAACCCGTCCCTTTTTGGTTGTAATCAGGATAACACCATTGGCTGCCCGTGATCCATACAAAGCCGCCGCGGTACCACCCTTTAACACACTGATCGACTCAATATCGTCAGGATTTAAAGCCGCGATACCATCACCACGGTCAACGTTATTGGTAATACCATTAACTGTCGGTGCGCCACCGGGGACACTATTATCAATAGGCATACCGTTAACAACATACAAAGGCTGTGTATCACCGGCCAGTGCGCCGTTACCGCGTATAATTATCCGGCTTGAACCACCGGGCCCTGTTGATAAACCTGCTGCGTTTACACCCGCTACTTTACCTGTTAAGGCGTTGGCAACGTTATTTTCGCGGGCCTGGGTAAACTCGGCTCCTTTAACTTCGGTAACAGAGTAGCCTAATGATTTTTTTTGCTTGCTGATACCAAGCGCAGTTACCACAACCTCATTAAGCGTACTGTTATTCTGTTTTAATTTTATTTGAACTGGCGATGTTAAATCGGTAACCGTAACCTCCTCCTTATTATAGCCAATATAAGCAACTAATAAGGTTAATGGTTTTCCGGTAAACTTATCGGGCACTACCAGTTTAAAATTACCCGACACATCGGTTGAGGTACCGATTTTAGGGTCGGCTTTTAAATATACCGATGCACCTATAACCGGCAGACCGTCTTTTTCGTCAACCACCTTACCTATTAAAACAGCGGCAATTGCCGGCGCCGAATTAACAGTGGTTTCTTTTATCGAATAGATAGAGATCTGGCTATCGCTGATTTTACGGTATTGCAACTGGAAAACCGACAACAGTTGTTTCAGGTTTTCGTCAAGGTTAAACTGTTTAGAGTTATTAAATAAGCTTACCGGTATAAATTTATTATCCAACAACCCTTCCTGATATGCAATTTGCACATTGAATTGCTTTTTGATGTTTTCAAGTGCATCCTTTAACAGCACTTTGGTTTCGGCAGCCTGCTGCTGCATGGCAAAGCCCGGGGCTTTTGAATGAAACCTGTTATTGCTGGTAAGTGCCAGTTGGGCGTAGCCGTAAACCGACTGGCCTAGCAACACCAACAAGAAACAGCAACATTTTAAAAAAGTTGAAAAGTCAAATTTTCGCATAAATGAGTTGTTTAGGGGTTAATTTTTTGTGATTGTGATGTTTTTGTCTGTTTGGGTGACCTTTACCGATAATGTAGTGGAGATAGTTTCCAAAAGTTCGTCAACGTTTGATACGCTTATCTCTCCTTCAATTTTCAGATTGGCAATAGCCGGGTCGGTATAATCAATGTGATATCCATAATCGTCGGTCATGACCTCGCCGATTTGTGATAACGTAGCATTGTTAAAAAGTAATTGGTGGTTTGTCCACTGTGTCAGTTTTTCGGGCACAGCAAGCTTCTTTTGGGTTACCACCTTCCGGTGGGCGTATTCCACATAATCGCCCGGCTTCATCACCAGCAACTTGTTGTTATGCGATGCCAGGTCAAGGTATTCGAGCATAATTTTGCCGCTTACCAGGCCCACATTGGTTTTATTGTGCCTGTTACGTACATTAAAGGAGGTACCTAACACCTCGATATTAACATCGTTGCAATGCACAATAAATCTTTCGGTAACTTTTATATGGCGGGGATCTTTATTAATATGTTTTACACTGAAAAAGCCTTCACCGCTGATCCAAACTTCTCTCGCCTTTTTATCCCAGTTGTTGGCGTACGACAATTTAGAGTTACCGTTAAGTATCACTATCGAATTATCGGGAAGGGTAACGGTACGTAATTCACCAAAAGCGGTAACTACTTCATTTTTTGTGTTGTATTTCAGCATCCAGAAAGCTATCCCTACTGATGATACCAACAGGATCATCGCTGCTACGCGCAGGAAGGTGTTTAAGCGGAATACTTTTTGTTTTACTGCTCTTTTACCGTGTAAAGTACCTTCAATGCGGTTCCAAACTTTTTGTTGATTTGCTTCGTTTGTAAAAACATCCTGCTTGCGGTAGGCTAATATAATTTGGGCAGCTTCATCAATAATTTCCTTTTGAGCAGGATACATAGCTGTAACCGATTGCCAAAAGCTGATGTCACTTTGAGATGGGTTGATAACGAACTGAAGAAAATCGTCATCATCTAAAAAATCCTGTAGGGTATAAGAGGCGTATTTTGCAATCTCCATGCTATATAAGTTTCTGATTTAAACCTTATATACATGAGCACGCTGGAATTATCCCTCCTAAATAAAAATAAATTTAATTTGAGTGAATATGGGTACCTAAACAGCTATAAAGGCCAATAACAATAACCAGTTTCGAGGTTTTTAACGCACCCTGCAAGTTGTTGAATGCTTTGTAAAGCAGTTTGTATGTGGAGTTGATGTTGATTTCCATAATATCGGATATCTCTTCATAGCCCAGCCCTTCGTAAAAACGCAGATAGATGATTTCCTGCTGCCTGGCCGGCAAAGTTTTTACTACCGTTTTTATTTTATGCTGAAGCTCGCGTTCCTCTTCATTGGCAATAATCTGGTGATCAAAGGAGATCTCGAAGGAAAAATTGTAATCGGTTTCCGATTCCAAACCAACAAAACGCGACTGCCCCTGTATTTTGCGAAAAATAATACCACGCAGCGATTTATACAGGTAATTTTTTATCGATGCAGGGTTGCCAAGGGTTGCCCGGTTAGTCCAAAGTTTAATAAACAAATCATGAATAGCATCTTCAATAATGTTTACATCGCGGGTAAATTTGTATCCGTAATTATTAAGTACTTTAAAATGATCGTTATACAACCGGGTATAGGCATCCCAGCTACCTTCTTTAAAGGCAAGCCATATGGCAACATTGTCATCATAAATACCTACAATACTTTCGGGCATATTTAATTTAAAACCATCCACTTTTTAAAAAATGAATTTAAGTACAATGTAATAAATTATAACAATCATTTTACATAAACTTTAAATTTGTTTAGCAAAAAATTTAGCGGGGAAATATAAACTATTAAATAGCTTGATTGCATTAACTTAGAGGCTGGCAGCTAACTATGAAGGAAGAACAGAAACTAATTTTCAACAATCTTAGAGAGCAATACATCCATTTTGGATTGCCTGCGGATGGCATTGATGATAAAACCGATTTTGCCATCCATAACCTAAAGGATGTGCATGCTACCCTGCCCTACCAATCGCTCATTTTCAGGCCTAACTTTTTCTCATTTGTATTTGTAAAGAATGGATACGGCAAGTATACTACCGATGAACTTGTTTTTGATACGGTACCTGGCACTATATATTTTACAAATCCGGGGCATTACAAATCATATAACTGGTATAAGATAGAGGAAATATACCTGATTACACTTAGCGAATCATTCCTGAAAGAGAATGTTCATCCGGATATTTTTGAAGAGTTCCCGTTCCTACTTGCCGAAACTGTTCAGCCCCGCGTTTTGGCTTCCGATGCATTTTTGGAGTTTGAACAACTGTACCTGCTGATAAATAAGGAGTATCAAAATTACAGTGCTTATCGCAACCGTATCATCGGAAATCTCTTTGTGGTACTCCTTTTAAAGATAAAAGAAAACTTTTGGAGGGACTATAACCCCATTTATGAAGGCAACCGCAGTTCGCAAATTGTAAAAGAGTTTAAGCGAATGCTGGAAAAACATTATCGCGACCTGGGCAATGGCTTAGTTGAAAAAGCATACCGGGTACAGGATTATGCCGATGCCCAAAGCCTGCACCCCAATTACCTGAGCAACGTTATCAAAATAAAAACCGGCAAACCCATTGGCACCTGGATAACAGAAAAAACAATATCGGAGGCCAGGGCATTGCTGCAAAACTCAACTATATCTATTAAGGAGATTGCCTACCAGTTGGGCTTTTCCGAGTCGACCCATTTTAGCAATTACTTTAAAAAACACACGGGTCTGTCGCCGGTTTTATTCAGGAAACAGCAAATAGCCGCCACATCTTAGATATTTATATGTAATGCTTTAATATGTGTATCATTTGAGGTAACCCCAAACCTCACCTTTGTTATGTCGAAACAAACAAGACATCAACATAAAATAACAAAGGAAACCATGAACACATTAGCAGAAAAAGTAATTTTAGTAACCGGAGCCTCAAGAGGCATTGGAGCAGCAGTAGCCCACAAACTGGCACAAGCCGGTGCAAAAGTAATTATTAACTATGCCGGCGGGCTTGAAGCGGCCGCGCAAACCGTAAACTCCATTAAAGCAGCAGGCGGCGATGCTATAGCCTTGCAAGCCGATGTAAGCAAAGCCGATGAAGTAGCCGCCATGTTTGATGCCGCCATTGCACACTACGGCAAAATTGATGTATTGGTAAACAACGCCGGCATTATGATAACCAAACTGTTGAAAGATACTACCGACGAGGATTTTACCCGCCAGTTTGACATCAATGTACGCGGCACGTTTAATACAATGCGCCAGGCAGCAACCAAGCTGGCCGATAACGGCAGCATCATAAATTTCTCATCAACCACAACCCGGGTAATAATGCCAACTTATGGTACTTATGTTGCCACTAAAGCAGCTGTTGAACAACTGACCCGTGTATTTAGCAAAGAGGTTGGCGCAAGGGGCATTAATGTAAACTCCGTATCTCCGGGCCCTACAAATACCGAATTGTTTACCAAGGGCAAACCACAGGAAGTAATTGACCGACTGGCATCGCTTTCGGCTTTTAACCGCATCGGCGAACCTGAAGACATTGCCAAAATAGTAGTATTCCTGGCCAGCGACGATGCCAAATGGATAAGCGCGCAAAACATTGGCGCAAATGGCGCTATGGCTTAAAACAGAGTCAAGAGATTAGAATTAAGACAAAAACATCGAATAGCAAAAAATAGAAATCATGAACTCATTAAATAATAAGGTAGCATTAATAACCGGATCGGCACGTGGATTAGGTAAGGCGATAGCCGAGCGCTATGCCGCATTAGGGGCCGATATTGTGATCAATTATTCGCGGGACAAGGCATCGGCCGATGAAGTTGTTAGTAATATAGCCGCAATGGGTGCAAAAGTTATAGCGGTACAAGCCGATGTAAGCAAAGTGACTGATATTGAAAGATTGTTTGCTGAAGCTAAAAAGGCATTTGGCAAAATAGATATTGTAGTGGCCAACGCAGGTATCGAGCTTGTAGAAACTCCGGTAGTTGATTTTACCGAAGAACAGTTTGACAGGGT
Source organism: Mucilaginibacter sp. P2_A5 (assembly GCF_056404995.1). Taxonomy (NCBI): domain Bacteria; kingdom Pseudomonadati; phylum Bacteroidota; class Sphingobacteriia; order Sphingobacteriales; family Sphingobacteriaceae; genus Mucilaginibacter; species Mucilaginibacter sp. P2_A5. The sequence continues at coordinate 30,004 of NZ_JBFUCY010000001.1, read as the reverse complement.
ATTTTCCATTAATACAAAAGGGTCTTACTTTACAATGCAACAGGCAGCCAAAAATGTAGAGGATAACGGCCGTATCATTTACATAGCATCCAGTACAACCTCATTTCCGGTGCCAGGGATGGCTGTTTATGGCGGCAGCAAAACAACGCCACGTTACCTGGTTGATATATTATCAAAAGAGATAGGTCATAAAGGGATTACTGTTAATTCTATCATTCCATTTGCGGTTGACCATTCGGGGATATTTGCAGAAGCCAGCAGTTACCCCGAATTAAGGAAACAACTGCTTGACAGCTGCCCTATGGGCCGCCTGGCCGAAGTGGAAGACGTAGCCAACGCTGCCGAATTTTTTGCAAGCGATCTGTCGTCATTTGTTAATGGTCAGCACCTGCTGGTAAATGGGGGTGCAACAAATTAATAAAACCACTGCACAGATCGTAAAAAACTCCGCCTGTTATAAAAGGGCGGAGTTTTTTACTGAACGAAATTTCAGTTTAATTATTAAGAAGCGTTTGCCAGCTTGTAGCCAGGCTCGGCGGTTAATGTACGCTTTACAATTGGGATAGCAGGTTCCTGGTATTTCTCTTTCAGTTTTTTAAATATCTGGAAGCTAAAAGCATCCTGCATTGGCAAATTCCATTTGGCAATGGATGCCGGATGTAATTGCAAACTATCCGTTGGAACCTTTAAGTTCATGTGGTTAATGTGCGTGAGACCGGTAATTTTATCGGTATCATATATAACAAATGTATCAATCTTATCGCCGTCGGGATCGGTATAGATCACAGATTCATGTTCGTTAAAAGTTTTCATATAGTTAATAGATATAAAACGATAACAAGAAAAAAACACAAAGGTTTTATAACTATAAATTAATTTAAATAAATTAATAGGAAAAATTACCGGGAGAATTTGACGACGTTTAACTAATTCACCCTAAATACCGCCTACAAAATCGCAGGGTGGAGAATTCTGCTATTTTTGTTTACACCTAAAAAAACAAATTATGAAACGCATTTTTTCCCTGGCTTTATCTTTGTGTTTTGCAGTAAATGTGTTTGCTCAGCAAAACAAACCTGATACTATAAAAGAAGACTTTAAAGACGATTGGGCAGCCCTATCGCACTACAAAAAAGAAAACCAGCGATTAGGCGAACCCAAACCCGGCGAAAAACGCGTGGTGTTTTTAGGCAGCTCGATATTTGAGTTTTGGAAAACCAAAATGCCCGGATTTTTTTCCGGCCGGCCCTACCTGAACAGGGGTATCAGCGGGCAAATTTCGCCGCAGCTACTAATCCGTTTCAGGCAGGACGTTATCAACCTGAAACCCAAAGCGGTTATCATCCTGGCAGGCAGCAATGACATTGCGGCCAACACCGGGCACGTAAGCAACCAAACTATCATGGATAATGTACGTTCGATGGCCGAATTAGCTAAGCTGCATGGCATCAAAGTAATCCTTTGCGAATACCTTCCGGTATTTGACTATCCATGGCGCAAAGGCCTTAAACCGGCCGATAAGATCATCTCCTTAAATAAAGAAATTAAGGCGTATGCCGAGGCCAATAATTTTACCCTTCTCGACTACTTTTCACCACTGGCTGATGAGCGCAACGGGCAAAAAGCCGAATTAACTACCGATGGTGTACACCCCAATGTGGCAGGTTATAAAATTATGGCAAAGATTACCGAAGAAGCTATCGCCAAAGCCTTAAAATAAACACTTGTTTTATAAGCGGTTTGTAAATATAAAGGCTTTTGTGTAGCTTAGAACTACTGGTTGTACCACCGGTAGTTTTAAAATATTTCTGCTTACCCTTAAAACATCACATCATGCCTAATCACCTGTCTCCACTTGGAATTTTCCACACCGCCATCAGCATTCTTGCCGTGCTTGTTGCCCTTTATGCATTGTTTCGCCAGGGAAAAATCGATCCTAAAAGCGGTCCCGGTAAATTGTATATCCTGTTTACTGTCATCGGTTGCCTTACAGCGCTGCCTATTATGAAAACCGGCCATTTTACGGCCGGGCACGCCCTGGCTGTTATCGTTTTAGCGCTGTTACCTTTGGGTGTTTACGCCCGGTCTATTAGCTTTTTGGGGAAATCGGCCGAATACGTACAGGTTTTTATCATGTCGCTCACCCTGTTTTTTTCCATGATACCGGCAACTATCGAAACCTTAACCAGGTTGCCCATCAGCCACCCGCTGGCAGCAGGCCCTAATGATCCGGTAGCTAAAATGGGATTAATGACTCTTGTTGCCATATTTGTAATAGGCGTTTTATATCAATTATTAAAGATCAGGTCGAAAAGAAAAGCAGCCGGAACGCCCAATGTTAACTTAAGCTGATAGTGCAATTTACTATTGCCTAAACGTAATATTCCTTTCGGCCATTAAAGCTTTAAGTATTTGCAGGCCTTTTTTTCCTGTGCCGTGTAATTTCATAAAATCAGCTTCGTGCCAGGCAGATAACTGGTTTATATCAGTTATACCCGCATTGGCTAAAGAGCGCTGTGCCGGGTTTGAAAGTTTATGTAATGGATTGTCGTCTTTCTTATCTTTCATCTTCTTAAGGGTTAATTATTCAAATTTAACACCCGTATATTTTTACAAGGCTGTATGGATACGACAAAATATCGGGCAGGTTGCGACTATCCGAAATTAATACCCATATTGTGATATGAAAAAATACTACATTTTAGTGTTCCTGTTTTTTGCAGGCTTAATAGGTTCGGCCATAGCTCCGCATGATTATTTCACGTGGATATTGGAGGTTTTCCCGGGAATTTTAGGCTTCATCGTCCTGGTTTTAACATTTAAACGGTTCAGGTTTACCTATTTTACATACATCATGATACTGGTACATTGTTACGTATTGTTCATAGGCGGTCATTACACTTATGCCCTGGTACCCTTGTTTGATTGGGTGAAAGAAGTTTTTCATCAAGTGCGCAATAATTACGACAAAGTTGGCCATTTTACCCAGGGGTTTGTGCCGGCCCTGATAGCCAGGGAACTATTTGCCAGGAAAAACATTATTCAAAAACGTGGCTGGCTGGCTATACTAACGGTTTGCGTTTGCACCACCATCAGCGTATTGTACGAGTTTATAGAGTGGTTTGTATCAGTGGCGTCCGGCTCATCCGGCGATTCGTTTTTAGGTACACAAGGCGATATATGGGATACACAATCGGATATGCTTTTTGCTATGATTGGGGCAACTTGTATGGTTATATTTTTTGCAAAACTGCAGGACAAGCAGATACAGGATTTAGAGCCAGCAAATTAACGTCAAAAACCGCATATTTAATACTATGAATTATTACCAATTATTTAGTGGCCGGTTTAAATTTTCGGTTTTGGGTTGCTAACAGTCCACGCTCTATTTTAAGAGATTATTTACGAGCAAGCCGCCTAACATTACTACTTTATAAAAAGAAAGATAAATTAACTATAAATTAAGCAGCACGTTTCAAATAATGATCAACCAAACGGGTCAGATCGGTCAGTTCAAATGGCTTGCTTAGCCACGCATCAGCGCCGCATGCCTTGGCAATATCGCCTAAGCCAGGATAGCCGGATATTAATATTACCGGTATATGGTAGGTTAAAGGATGCTTTTTTATAGCCACGCAAAGTTCGCTGCCAAAACCATCTTTTAGCTTATAATCAACCAATACCATATCGGGCATGTGTAATATAACCCCTTTTATTGAGTTTTTATCCAACGAAGCAACGGTACGGTAGCCCTCCTCGTGCAGGATCATCTGTATCGCGTCAGACAGATCTGCATCGTCTTCAACAACAAATATTTTTTTGCCCATAGGTTTATTATAATAGATATACAAAGCTACACAAGTTAATTCATAACCATCAATTATAACTTAACAATTTTAAACAAAAAGCAACGATTATTTTCAATTTTACAATGCCATTATTAACTGTGTGGCGACAAAATATATTAAACATCCAAACAAATCCATTGCATTTTACTTAATTGATTGATAATTTAATTTTTGGTAAAACCCGGACATATACATATGAAAATAACTACTTACCCCGGCAAATCCTTTCCGCTCGGCGCGATATGGGACGGCAAGGGTGTTAACTTCACACTATACTCCGAGAACGCTACCGGTGTTGAGCTTTGTTTGTTTAACAGCCCCGAAGATGAAGTAGAAACAGCCAGGATCCCCATTACCGAATATTCTGAACTGATATGGCATATTTACATACCTGGCTTAAAACCCGGACAGCTTTATGGCTTCAGGGTAAGCGGCCCTTATCAACCCGGAAACGGGCATAGGTTTAATAACAATAAGCTGCTACTTGATCCTTATGCCAAGGCCATTTCGGGAACCATTAACTGGGACGACTCGCTGTTTGGTTACCAGATAGGCAGCGATGATAAGGATTTGAGCTTTAGCGAAACAGATAATGCCGCCTTTATGCCAAAATCGGTGGTTATTGATCATAACTTTGATTGGGAGGGCGATACAGCCCCTTGTATTGAATACTATAATTCGGTTATATACGAAGCCCATGTAAAGGGCTTCACTAAAATGCATCCGCAAATTCCTGAAGACATCCGGGGCACCTACGCGGCAATTGGCCATCCGGTAACCATTAAATACTTAAAAAAGTTGGGTATAACGGCCATTGAGCTAATGCCTATCCATCATTTTTTAGATGACCGGCATTTGGTTGAAAAGGGCCTGACCAATTATTGGGGTTACAATACCATCGGTTTTTTTGCGCCCGATTCCCGTTACTCATCAAGCGGCGTGCGTGGCGAACAGGTGGTCGAGTTTAAAAACATGGTGAAAGAATTGCATAAAGCAGGCATCGAAGTAATACTGGATGTTGTTTACAACCATACCGGCGAGGGCAGCGAGATGGGGCCTACCCTATCGTTCCGCGGCATTGATAATTGCAGTTACTACCGCCTGGCCGAGGACAACAGGTACTACATGGATTATACCGGAACCGGCAACACCTTGAATGCCAACCTGCCCAATGTATTACGGCTAATGATGGACAGCCTGCGCTACTGGATATTGGAGATGCATGTAGATGGTTTCCGGTTTGACCTGGCTGCTACCCTTGCCCGCGAACTGCATGAAGTAAACAGGTTGAGCGCCTTTTTTGATATCATTCACCAGGATCCCTGCATATCGCAGGTAAAATTGATTGCCGAGCCGTGGGATATTGGCGAAGGCGGTTACCAGGTAGGTAAATTCCCGCCGGGATGGGCTGAGTGGAACGGTAAATACCGCGATAGCATCCGCGATTTCTGGAGCGGTACCGAAAGTTCGCTGGCCGAGTTTGGCGATAGAATAACGGGCAGCTCTGATTTGTATAAATTATACCGCCGGCCAACTGCCAGTATCAACTTTGTAACCGCGCACGATGGCTTTACGCTTAACGATTTGGTAACCTACAACGAAAAGCACAACGAGGCAAACGGCGAGGACAATAACGATGGCGAAAACCATAACCGGTCATGGAACTGCGGCGTTGAAGGGCCAACCCATGACGAGCGTATAAATGAACTGCGTGAAAAACAAAAAAGGAATTTTTTAACGACCCTGTTCCTCTCGCAAGGGGTACCGATGCTTGTTGCCGGCGATGAAATGAGCCGCACCCAAAATGGCAACAACAATACTTATTGCCAGGATAACGAATTATCATGGATTAACTGGGAAAAGATGGATAAAGACCTGGTAGGCTTTACCAGCAGGCTGATTAAATTGCGAAAAGAACATGCGGCATTTTCACGTAAGAGCTGGTTTAACGGCGAAGTTGAGAAAAAAAGCGGTGTAGCCGATATAGCCTGGTTTTTGCCGGATGGGTCGGAAATGAGCGGGGATAACTGGAATCATGATTTTGCGAAGTCGGTAGCTGTTTTTTTGAACGGCTTAGGATTACATAGTGTTAACGCCGAAGGCGATAAGATAGTAGATGATAGTTTTTACATTATTTTTAACGCCCATGATGAGCCTTTAAACTACAAACTGCCAACTACTGAATATGCAGCCAACTGGGAATTTTTAATTGACACCCATAAAAAAGCAAACGTGAAAGTGAAGGGAATATTTAAAGCAGAAGAAACGATCCAGGTTGAAGGACGTTCGGTTGTAATGCTTCAACATCAGTTGATCCACAATGGCGAAACAAAACATCACTAAAAGCATTAAAAAAGAGTTAGTAAAAAAGCCGGATGAAAAATAAATCTTCATCCGGCTAAATCACTCTAAAACAATCACCTCTTATTAAATAGGAAGTTATAAACAATTAATATATAGATGCTTTTGCAAAAACTAATAATTGAATGTTTAAACAAAGGTATCTATAATATACAGTTGACATACGGTAACGAGGTCATTTTTACGAAATATTGACATATATACCAACCGGTATTTAATCGATTGCATTAGCAATACATCAAACCTTTAATAAATATATCGGTAAGTAAAAGCTTCTTAGTCCTGATCTCCTCGAGGTGCTCTTTACGGGGGAAACTGGTTTTCTTTTGAGATACGGCCCCTACCCTGATTCCGTGCATAGCGTCCAACAGAAGATCTACCAGTTCTTCTGGTTTTTCTATCGGGTTTATGCAGCCTTTTTCTATCTCGTTTTTTACAGCGTTGCCCAACAGTGTAAGTTCGGCCTTATGTACCTGCTCAACAATTTCCCATATGGTATCGGGCAGGTTTTGCTCGTTGAGCCTGAAAAAATCAAAAAAGTTATAATTGCTTACTATAAAATCGTGATGCGTATTAATCTGGAAAACAAAGGCTTCTTTCAGGCTTGCAAATGTATCTGCTTTATCCTCCAATATTTTCAGGTAATCTACAGCCAGTTTTCGCATCACTGCCATGTATAACTGGCTTTTATCCGGAAAATAATAATACAGCAACGCTTTCGACATAGAAAGGTCGCCGGCAATTTCATTCATCGTGGTTTTTGAATAACCGTAATGTAAAAAACGCTCGTACGAGGCCTCCAATATCTTTTCTCTTTTTATATCCTGATGGTCGTTGTTTGCAGCCATTGCGTACAGTAATTATAATTTCCGCCAGTTAAAAAACTAAATTCCTGACTTTTTAAACAAATCTATCAAAAAATCTATATATAACTGTATCAACACCCCTTTCATTACGTGTTGTTAAAACAATTTTACATTCGTAGTATTTATCATAGTAGTTAACAACATTAGCTACTATGGATATTGTAAACAGACTGCCCCCCGATCTGCTTGAATTTTCTAAACAAATACCCGCTATAGTATGGAACCTCATTATAATGATAACAGCCATCCTGGTTGGCCTGCTCATAAAGGTTGCTGTTACGCGACTGTTTAAGGTTTATGCAAAAAAAGAAGCCACAGATTATTCTTTCTTCAGATCGGTCATCATAAACCTGGGCAAGGCCATAACTTATTTTATCCCTTTATTCCTGTTCAACCTGTTTATCCCGCTAATGCGGATGGATAAAGCCTACCTAAGCCCGCTTGATAAAACAATCGAGATCTTCCTGACCATATCATTCGCCGGCATCCTGGTACGCTCCATAAGGGTGCTTGAAGATTATATTTACCACACTTACGATCTTAACAAAGCCGATAACCTGGTTGAACGCAAAGTGCGTACCCAGATACAGTTTATCCGTAAATTTTTGGTGGTGCTTATTGTGTTTGTAACTATCGCCATCATCCTGCTTAGTTTTGACAGCATGCGCAAAATAGGCACCGGTTTGTTAACCGGCGTGGGTATTGGCGGTATTATTGTTGGTTTTGCAGCGCAAACTTCATTGGGTAACCTGCTGGCCGGTTTCCAGATAGCGTTTACCCAACCTATCCGTATTGATGATGTACTGGTTGTTGAAGGTGAATGGGGCCGCGTGGAAGAGATTACCCTAACCTACGTGGTGCTTAATATCTGGGATAAACGAAGGTTGATACTCCCCATCAATTACTTCATCACCAAGCCCTTTCAAAACTGGACACGTACATCATCCGAGATTTTAGGTACGGTATTTTTATATGTTGATTATACCATCCCGCTGGATGCCATCCGGACAGAGTTTGAGCGATTGATTAATTTAAGCCCGCTTTGGGACAAAAAAGTGCAGGTTGTACAGGTTACCGATACCAAAGAAAACAGCATTGAGGTACGTGTATTGATGAGCGCACGTAACTCGTCAGAAGCATTTGATCTTCGTTGTTATATCCGCGAAAACCTGGTAAGCTTTATTCAGCAAAATTATCCGGGCAGTTTGCCAAGGATCCGCAATGAAATGAGCAATCTTGAAAAATACCTGCAACCTAAAACTGAAGCTTAAGCCGCATTTGAAAACTCAATCCCGCTGCCAATCACCAGGGCGTCTTCTATGGCGCCAACAAACGGATCGGTAACATTGCTGGCTTTAATAGCATCTTTACGTAACCAAAAACTACCAAATGTTGATGCAAACGCCGCGGCACTGCCAATTAAAGCACCCGTTGCCGCTTTGCTCCCGGTTGCCTTATATACGCTTGCACCGGCAAGTGCCCCGGATAGCATTCTAAAAATTAATGAACCAGGTTTGATACGGTTTGGTGCCGATGGTAGTTTATCCCCAATAATTTCCCCTACAGCCAATATCTTTAATGCCAGCGCGATATTTCTGGACTGCATAAATTTTAACGGTGAACGATCGAGGTTTCGGGATTGATGGTGGCTTAATATATGGCTGACAATAACCGGTGCCGATGTTGACCGCATACCTGCCAAGGCGCCAAGCCCGACAACCTGCCAAAAAGGATGTGATATCTTGAGTTCCATATTGCTGTTTATATACCATTAAAACCAAACATTGCTTATTATGTTCTGCCCAATTGCTATAAATTAAAAAAGCCGTCCCGATAAATTCGGAGGCGGCTTTTTTTGTATGGTTTAAAAAGTTAAACCTCTTCAGCTTCTAAAACCAGCGCGTGTTTTTCTTCCTTCTTACCAAAAAGCCTTGCTTTAAGGTTATGGCGAATAAGGTACATACATGGCACCAGGATCAATGTAATGATGGTTGCAAAACCCAAGCCGAATATCATTGTCCAGGCTAACGGCCCCCAGAAGGCTACGTTATCGCCACCAAAGTGAATATGCGGCGCAAAGTGGGTAAACAAACCAACAAAGTCGATATTAAAACCAACTGCCAGTGGTATCAAACCTAATATAGCTGCAGTAGCGGTTAACAATACCGGCGTCATACGGGTATGGCCTGCTTCAACCACAGCATCATGTACATTTGCACCCTGCTCTATCAGCATATCGGTAAACTCAACCAGCAGGATCCCGTTTCGTACAACCACACCGGCAAGGGCTATGATACCAATGCCCGTCATTACGATAGACATGGTCATATGGAATATAGTAACTCCCAGTAATACCCCAATGATACTAAAGAAGATTTCGCTGATGATGATGAACGTTTTACCAATCGAATTAAACTGGATCATCAAAATAACCAATATTAAACCGAATGATACGCCAAGTGCAGATAACAGGAAGGTCATTGCTTCCATCTGGTCTTCCTGGCCACCCCCCATTCTTATAGATACATTATCGGGCGTTTTAAAGTTATTGATGGCCAATTTAATGTTTGCGTTAACATCGTTAGGATTAAATGGCTTTATAACGTTTGATCCTAATGTAAGCACCCGCCTTTGTTGCTTACGTTTTATGTTGCTGTAGGTAGTTGTATAGCGCACATCAGTAAATGCAGAAATGGGGATCTGGCGAATGGAACCGCCCGTTGCCATGTCACGATAAGTAACCTTAAGGTTTTTAAGGGCGTCGATATCGCCTCGCTGGCTTTGCAATGCACGTACTTTTATCTGGTAATCATCTTCCTTGGTATTCCTAAAATCAGCGGCTTTGGCACCTAATACTGCGGTAGCCAAATTTTGGGTAATGGTACCAGAAGATATACCTTCGCGGTTAGCACGCTCACGGTCAACATCAAAAACAATGGTAGGCTTGTCACTTTGTACATCGGCAGTTAAATTCTCAATGCCGGCAATATTCTGTTTAACCAAATAGCTTTTCAAACGATCTCCTGTTTTAACCAGGGAATCAAGGTTATCACCAATTATTTCAATACTGATATCCTTTTGTACCGGCGGGCCGCTATTTTCCTGTGTTACTGATATTTTAGCCCCGGGCACACCTTGAACTGCCTGGCGGATCCTTTTCAAAATTGCTTTGGTATCTTTGCCATTACGCTTGCCAAATTCAACAAATGCAACGGTTACTTTACCTTTGTTTTCATAATCGCCCTGGTCTTCATCAGAAGGATCGGCAACCCCCTTGGTAACGTTTGAAATAACCGACGATACAATGTCCTTATCCGGTTCAACTACCTCGGCAACACGTTTCTCCAATTTTTTGGTCACTTCGTTGGTATAAGTCTGGTCGGTACCTATCGGCATGGTAATGTACACATATGCAAAGTTAGGGTCGCCAGATGGGAAAAACTCAGGTGTTTTACCAATCAGGTTCATTAAAACTATAGCAAACACAAATAAACCCATAGTACCGAATAACATGGTTTTAGGAAAGTGTACAGCCTTTTCGAGCCATTTGGCATACCATTGCTGAAAACGCGGCCAGGCATTTTTCTGAAACCTGTCAATAACCTTTAACAGTACAAAGTGGTTTAAAAGATACAGCGCTATTATCAGCACCATAAAGTTGCCAATTCCAAAGTTTATCAGGTAACCAACAACTGTGGCAATAAGCAGGTATATCATTGCCCGCTTTACCTTACGATCAAATTTGGGATGATCATGCTCTCCGTCAAAATGAGGTTTCATAAAATCAACCGCAAAAACCGGGTTAATAATATAAGCCACAACCAATGAGGCCAGCAGGGTTATAATTAATGTAATAGGTAAAAAGAACATGAAATGCCCTATCAAACTATTCCAGAATGCCAATGGCACAAATGGTGCAAGCGTAGTCATGGTACCCGAAAATACCGGTAAAAACACCTCGCCGGCAGCAATTTTAGCGGCCTGCTTAATAGGTACTTTTCCATTGGCAAATATGCGGTGGGTATTTTCAATAACCACAATGGCATCATCCACCACAATACCTAAAGCCAGCAGAAACGAGAACAGCACAATCATATTTAGGGTAAAGCCAATCCAGGGCATTATCAGGAAAGCTATAAAGCAGGATAGCGGCACCGATAAAGCTACAAATATGGCATTGGTAGTACCCATAAAAAACATGAGGATAACTGTTACCAGTATAAAACCAATTACTATGGTATTTATCAGGTCGTTAAGTGTAGTACGGGTTTTGTCCGACTGATCGCCCGTTACCGTGATATTTAAGCCTTTAGGGAAAACTGTTTTTTTCTTTTGTTTAATAAGTTCATTTATCTTATCCGATGCCTGGATAAGGTTTTCACCTGCCCTTTTACTTACGTTTAATGTAATTACATTTTTAAAGTTGGCGTTCTCATTGGTTTTTAAGCGGGCAAAACTTTCCTGCTCCAAAAACGAATCCTTAATCTCGGCAATATCGCGTAAATAAACTGCCTGTCCTTTGGGGTTACGGATAGCCATGGCCGCCACCTGGTCGGCATTTTTAAAATCCTGTTTAATATCAATACTCCGGCGTACTCCATCAGTTGTAACATTACCTACCGAAGCCAGGATGTTTTCACCGCCGATAGCATCAGTGATGTCCTTGAAACTGATTTGCGCAGCTGTCATCTTATTCATATCCACATTAACCTGGATCTCTGGCGTTAACGCGCCTACTTCATCAACTTTCGAAATTTCCTTATAACTTTCAATGTCGTCTTTTAAGTTATCGGCATATTCCTTTAGTTTCTTCAAGTCGTAGTTACCTGATATATTGATGTACAGGATCGGCAGATCGGCCACATTGATATCACTTATGGTCGATTCCTTAAGATTGTTATCATTTTGCGGCAAATCCGGTTTTGCTTTATCAACAGCCTCTTTAACATCAATTTTGGCATCTCTGATGTCTATGTTGGCATTAAACTCAGCGGTTATTATGGATATGTTTTGGGCCGAGTTTGAGGTTACTTTTTTAAGCCCTTTTAATGACTTTAGCTTTTTCTCAATTTGGCGTGTTACCAGGTTTTCCACATTTTGAGGGGACTGCCCTATAAACGCGGTTGACACAAACACCTTCGATTGCGCTATATCCGGGAAGTTTTCTTTAGGCAAGTTGTTATAACTTACCAAACCCAATACCGTAACCAAAAATATGAGCACATATATGGCCGTTTTATTGTCGATGGCCCAGCTTGAGGGCCCAAATTCTTTAGTTGAATCTTTCATAATTGACAGATCAAATGTTTAATAAATTATTTCGCTGACTCTAAAACCTTAATTTTATCACCATCCTCAATTTCGGTAGCGCCGTCGGTAACTAACATATCGCCGGCTTTTAATCCTGATAATATTTCTGTTTGGCCGCCGTAGGTTGCCCCCGATTTAACATTTACTTTTTTAGCGATGCCATTTTGATCAAGAAAAACATAATCACCTGATTCTGATTTTTGGATTGCTTTTACCGGCACCGTTATGGTATTCGATTTAGTGTAATTGGCAATTTGTATAATGGCAGTCATATTAGGGCGAAGTGTTTTACGTACCGGCAGTTTAATTTCCACACCAAAACTGCGAGACGAAGGGTCAATCACCTTGGCGGCAAAAGTCACCTTTGTAATTAATGAATCTTTCGCGTCCGGCACTAAAATTTTCACTTCATTACCTGTATTTATGCTGCCCGAATATGATTCGGGTACATCGGCCTTAACTTTTAACATATCAGCATTTACAATGCGGATGCCTAATGTTTGGCCCGGTGTAGCTGACTGCCCCAATTTAAGGTCCATCTGGTCAACAGTACCATTAATAGGCGAAACAATGCGATATTGGCTCGCTTGTTGTTTAAGTGCGGCCAAAGCTTTTTTGCTACCTTGCAGCGTAGTTTGCGCCGTTAAATACTGTACTTCTGTACCTATTTTTTGATCCCAAAGATTTTTTTGACGATCATATAGCGTTTGATTTAAGCTCACCTGTGTTTCACTTTGGGCAATATTTTGTTGCAATACACTATTGTCCAATTTTGCAAGTATTTGTCCTTTACTTACATGATCTCCGGGTTTTACATTTAAAGAGGTAACAATGGCCGCCACCTGCGGATAAACTGTTACGTTATCCTGTGCATCAATTTTACCTTGCACTTGCACATAATTAGTAAACGTACCTGATTTTAAGACTACAGTGCTTACATCCGTAGTTTTAGCCGAATCGGTTGTGCCCACCTCAGCTTGTAGCTTGGTAATCTTTGCGTTTAAGTCGGCCTGCTGTTTTTTAAGGTCGGCAAGTTCCGTTTTCTTGTCTTTCGGTTTATTTGTGCAAGCTGCTGCCAAAAGAACCAAAACCGGTATGTATAATATTTTTTTCATGTCGTTTTTATATAGTGAGTTTAGTTTGTGTTTTATTGAATTCGTCCGTAAGCTTTGTCAAGGTCAACTTTACTTACCAGTGCATCATATAATCCCTGAATATATTTGTTGTCGGTTTCTTCGAGTGCGGTTTGTGCCTCCGTAACCTCAATGCTTGAGCCTACCCCCTGCTGGTATTTTATTTTTGATACCCTTAAAACCTCCTGCGCCAGTGCCTGGTTGGCTTTTTGATTGTTTAACGTTTGTAAACCATTAATATAGGCAACAGAGGCCATTTTAGCATTCAGGTTTAGCGAGTTTTTTAAATTCACGAGGTTGTTTTGCGACTGCATTAACGAAATTTTCGCCTCTTTTACCTGGTTACTGCGCTGACCACTGCTAAAAATAGGTACGTTTAATGACAGGCCTATATAACTGGACGGAAAAGAGTTTTTATATAAATTTCCAAAGCTATTATCCTGATACGATGCAGCATAATTGCCATTGAAATTCAATGTAGGTAAATACGCCGCTTTTTTGTTTTGGAGCAGCAGTTCATTTACTTTTTTATCGGTCTCCTGTAAAGCATACTCAATGCGCTTATGATAAAAGGCAGTATCGGTGCCTAATTCTGCCACGTTATTATCTAACTTAATATCAACCAATTTATCTTTAAGCGTTAAGTTATATTCAATTGGCATACCCATCTGAAATTTTAACATCTGATAATTCAGTGCAAGCGAGCGTACCACATTTTCGCGGTTAGTTATCAGGTTATTGTATTGAACAGTTATGCGGTCAACATCAATTTTTTCAACAAAACCCTGCTTGTTTTGCGCTACTGTTTGATCAAGCTGTTGCTTTAACTGAGTAATGTTTGCATCGTACAATTTTATTTGCTCATTGCTTACCAAAACCTGGTAATAAGCCTTTGTTACGGCTACGTTAGCTTCAATTTTGGTACGGGTATAACTACGCTCAGACAACTCTTTATAGGTTTTTGAAGCCTTTAAGCCAACAAAATAACTCCCGTCGAATATTTTTTGTGTTAAACTTAAGCCTAAGTTTGAATTGTACTTCACACCAAACTTCACCGGGATAAAGGTACCCGGAGCGCCAAAAAACTCACCAGGTAATAAACTTGTCGGTACTTTAAGATAATCGGTAAATGATGCGGTACCACTCACCTGCGGCAAGCCGGTACCTGTTGTTTCCTTAATTTTATATTCGGCACTTTTAACATCAAGGCCTGCATTAACCACGGTATTCTGGTGCTCATAAGCATAATTAACGCAATCCTGCACGCTGAAGTTAAAAGTCTGGCTATTAGGTGGCGTTTCCTGAGCATAGCTTTTAAAGGCTATAGCACAAAAAAATGTGGCCGTAAAAAGTAAATATTTCATTGTGTATATAGTTGTTTGGTGATTTTTCATCTATTCTGCCTCAAATATCGTGGCTGATTTTGACAGCCTTATGTCAGCAGTATTAAATTAATCTTCTTGTATGTTCCTGTACTGATTTAAAAGCTTATACCCTTTAAGTGTGCAAATTCCATAGTTAAAATGATCTAAAAATTGCACCTGTACTTTCCAGGTATTAAACTCCGCTATCGGGAATATCGTGGTGTTAAATCCAAGTTCCACGGTGTTTACCCTCATGCGCGCAACTATCTTTACGTCAATTTCGGGCCTTATGTAACCTTGTTTAATACCTTTTGTTAATAATTCTTCCAGGGTGCTGATCAAAACCTCATTTTTAAATTGCTGAAAAACCTTCCAGGCATCAGGATGATACTTTTGCATGTCATGAATTACTATCGGGTTGATACGCGAAAACATATCCTCAGAGCATTTGGTCATATTGATCATTTCCTCTATCACGTTAGCCGATTTACTGATGAACTCAATCATTTGCTCCTCATCCTCTTTCAGCTTTTTTTTAACCATTGCTGTTACCAATTCGTTTTTGTCTTTAAAAAACTGGTATATGGTTTTTTTCGACATGCCCAGGTGCCTGGCTATATCGTCCATGGTTACGCTCTTGATGCCTGCCTTTAAAAACAGCTCTTCGCCACCCTCAATTATTCTTTCTATTTGACTCATTGACTTTCCGAGTCAAAACTAAGGAAACATTTTTTGATTTCAAAGTTTCCATCGGAAATGACTTTTTTAAGACAAAAGGCCTGTTTATTTGAAAATTTGAGGATTTAAAAATTTGAAAATTATAAGATCAAGGACTTTCGGCCATTTTCAAATCTCCAAATTTTCATATGCTTAAATTCATTCTAGGCATTTTCAAATCTTCAAATTTTCAAATCCTCAAATTCACCCCAGCCATTTTCAAATCTTCAAATTTTCAAATCCTCAAATTCAACCCGTCTGCACATCTAAATGCTTATCTTTGCAAAAAATTATATTTCAATGAACTTGTCTCCGCTTTCTGCAATTTCGCCAATTGATGGCCGTTACCGAAACACCACCGCCGAACTTGCTGATTACTTTTCTGAATACGCCCTGATCAAATACCGTGTATTTGTCGAGATTGAATATTTTATCGCATTGGTTGAATATCCATTGCCTCAGTTACAGGGTTTTGATGTCTGTTTGGTAGAAAAGTTACGCGATATTTATAAAAACTTTACCGAAGCCGATGCCCAAAGCATCAAGGAGATTGAGAAAACTACTAATCACGATGTAAAAGCCGTAGAGTATTTTATCAAAAATGAGTTTGATAAATTAGGCGGTTTAGATGCGTTTAAGGAGTTTATCCACTTTGGTTTAACATCGCAGGATATCAACAATACAGCTATTCCTTACACGTTTAAACTTGCTATAAACAACACCTACTACCCCGCTATCAGCCAGCTAATTGATACATTAAAAGGTTATGCTGCCGATTGGAAAGATATCCCATTGTTGGCGCATACACACGGGCAACCAGCCTCGCCGACAAGACTTGGCAAAGAGATTGAGGTTTTTGTAGAGCGGCTTGAGGGCCAGCTGGAGATTTTAAAATCAGTAAAATACTCGGCCAAATTTGGGGGCGCTACGGGTAATTTCAACGCGCACCATATTGCTTATCCAGATAAGGACTGGAAAGCTTTTGGAAACCATTTTGTAAATGATATTTTAGGACTGAGCCGCTCGCAGTTTACTACCCAGATTGAGCATTACGATAACTTTGCAGCCCAATGCGATGCTTTAAAACGCATCAACAATATACTGATAGACCTTGACCGCGATATGTGGACTTACATATCCATGAACTACTTTAAGCAAAAGATAAAAGCAGGCGAAGTAGGTTCATCGGCCATGCCACACAAGGTTAACCCGATTGATTTTGAAAACTCGGAAGGTAACTTAGGTATTGCTAACGCGCTATTTGAACACCTGGCTGCTAAATTGCCTATATCTAGATTGCAACGCGATTTAACCGATTCGACAGTGTTGCGCAACATTGGCGTACCGGTAGCACATACGCTTATCGCCATAAAATCAACCATTAAAGGCTTAAACAAATTACTCCTTAACCAGGACGCCATCACTGCCGACCTGGAAGCCAATTGGCCGGTAGTTGCCGAAGCCATCCAAACTATATTAAGGCGCGAAGGCTACCCTAACCCATATGAGGCATTAAAAGACCTTACCCGCACAAACCAGCAGATAAACGCGCAGGCTATTGCCGGGTTTGTTGATAGGTTAAATGTTAGCGGGGAAGTTAAGGCTGAGTTAAAGAAGATTACGCCTTTGAATTATACGGGGATTTAATACTATGTCATTGCGAGGTACGAAGCAATCGCGAACTGTGCATATCGAAATTGCATAGTTCGCGATTGCCACGCTACGCTCGCAATGACATAGAGGTACTGCACATCTATCATCTGCCCGTCATAACAATTTTAGTATTGTATTTAAATCAAAAAGGTGATTAAATTTGTTTAATTAATCTAAATAGAATTTCGATGAATATCAACGTATATACCGAATCAACGCCAAACCCGGCAACTATGAAGTTCATTGTGAACAAGTTGCTGATTAATGGCAGTGTCGATTTCGCTACTAAAGAAAGCGCCGATAAATCACCTTTCGCTAAGGAGTTATATAAATTTTCGTTTGTAAATGGTGTTTTCTTCGCCAGCAACTTCGTTACCATCACTAAAACCGATGAAAGCGACTGGGCCGATGTTGAACCGATCATGAAGGAGTTTGTAAAAGGCGCGGTTGAATCGGAACTGAAGATCCAATTAGAAGAGCAGTCTGAAGAAACAAACTTTGAAGGATCTGAAACTGAAGTTAAAATTCAGCAGATATTACATGATTACGTTCGCCCGGCCGTTGAACAGGATGGCGGTGCTATCTCCTATCGTTCGTTTAACGAAGGCGTGGTAACTGTCGAGCTTCGCGGTTCATGCAGCGGTTGCCCGTCATCAACAATAACACTTAAGGCCGGCATCGAAAACCTACTTAAACGTATGGTTCCTGAAGTTACCGAAGTGGTATCTGAAGCATTATAATGCACACTAATTGCACTGATTTATTCGAATTTCACGAATTGAATTAGAAAGACGAATGGCACCAATTTATCCGAATAGCACAAATCAGTGTCCGGATAGATTGGTGCCATTGCATTTGTGGCAATTCTATCTAATCTATAAAATTCGTATTTATTAAAATTCGTGAAATTCGATTCAATTCGTGGAATTCGTGTGTATGTAATTCGATTCAATTCGTGCTATTCGTGTGTATTACTTAAAATACTTTTGTATCGCCGTCAGCATCTCCTGTGTTATCTTACCATTGCTTGCTAATAGCTCCCTTGCTTCCAATACTTCACTCCCTCCCTTAAAGTTCACAATATCGCCACCTGCTTGTTTAACAATTACTATTCCGGCTGCCACGTCCCAGGCGTTCAGGTTGTATTCGTAAAAGGCATCAAACCGGCCACAGGCGGTGTAAACCAGGTCGACAGCTGCCGAACCAATGCGGCGCAGGCCGTGGCTGCTTTTCATCAATTCGGTAAATAGTTCGATATATTGGGCCTGCTTGCTGAAATCGTAGTAAGGAAAACCCGTAGCAATCAGGCTGGTGCTAACCGTGGCATTTTTGCTTACATGAATCTCTTTACCGTTCCGGTAAGCCGGAGCCCCTTTCCACGCATAAAAACATTCATCCTGGTTTATTTCGTACACTACGCCGGCTACCAGCTCATCATATTCTTTTAGTGCTATACTTACCGAATAAGCCGGCAGGCCGTGAATAAAATTGGTAGTGCCATCCAAAGGGTCGATGATCCAGTTATATCGCTCACCTACTATTGTGGTGGTTTTTTCTTCGGTAATAAAGCCAGATTCGGGCAGTACTTTTTTTAAGCCTTCAACAATGATTCGTTCGGCGGTTTGATCGACGTATGAGACCATATCGTTCAGGCCTTTATATTCAATTTTGTCAGGGTCGAATGCTTTGCGTTCCTGCCTGATAAATTCGCCTGCCTGTTTGGCTATTTCAATTACTTGTTGCGTTATGTTTTGCAGTTGCATGTTTACGTAATGATAAGCTGAATGAAAATACCTTATGAATAAAAAAGCTCGCAAAAAACAAGCTTAAAGCCGCACCTATACGGGCTACCGGGGGATAAATACCGAAAAACTGAATTAATACTTTTATAAGCGCCAGGTTTGCAAAAAAACCTACACAAGCTACTGCAACAAAACGAGAAAACTGTTTATAAGCAGATAATTTTGATTCGGTGAAAACAAGCGCACGCGTAATGGCAAAATTAACGATAACCCCAAGTAAAAATGATATAGCTAACGATAAAGTAGAATTACGGAAAGTGTATGTACCTATGAGGTAAGTATGCCTGGCCAACAGGTTATGATAAAAAAGATAAAAGGCAGAGATATCGACCACAAAACCGGCGCCAGCCGAAAGCACAAACCTGAATACCTGGTTATTTAACAGCTTATGAGCCTGTTTTTTATTAGCCATGCTGTAACGTAGCTGTTTTTTTATTTTTCAAACCATTTACAATTAACACAGCACCACCGATAACCATAATCAGCGAGATTAATTCGGCCTGGGTAAAGCTGATACCAGCCACGTGATATTTTGTATTTACTCGGATCAATTCAATAAAAAACCGTTCAACGCCGGCTAATATCATATAAATACCGAATAGCACACCTGAATTTTTTATCCGTTTGCGGATACTCCACAGGAACGCAAATAATAACAAGCAGATGATACATTCGTATAAAGATGTTGGATAAACCGGATATTGCAATTCGTGACAAAATTTACCTACACAATTTGCCAATGGAACGCCTTCATCATTAACATTGTGAGGAAATTTAAAAGCCCATGCCCAATCAGGCGCCCAACTCAACCAGCCTGGTTTCGGCTCAAGGTTAACTATCCCCCAATCACCATCGCCCGACATCTGGCAACCAACACGGCCCAATGCATAGGCCAGCATCATGCCCGGCCCGCCAATATCCAGCATATCTAAAGGCTTAACGCCGTTTTTATTGGCAATGTATAATACAGCGGCACCACCGCAGATAAGGCCACCGTAAAAAGTTAGACCGCTAAAACCAACCAGCATCCCAACCGGGTCTTTCATAAAATCGCCCCAGTTTTCAAGGGCATTAAATAATTTAGCACCCGCAAAGCCGAATATAGCAGCCCACAATAAAATGCTGCCCATCATTTCGTACGGGTGTACGGTTACTTCCCTATTTTCGGGCTTGGGCAGTTTCTGCTTTTCGCTTTCGTAATATGCCCAGTAAGCAAAAGCTGCCGCACCTATGATACCGCCAATCCAATTGCCTCGCAGGGATAACAAGAAACCTTGTGTATCATCTAAAAGGGCATGATAATTTAATGCCGAATCGATTAATTTATATCCCAAAATAAAACCAAATACAGCGTTGCCGGTCAATTCGGCTACTGAAGCAGGCTGACCAACAAGAACTGTTCTTTTAGATGAATGAAGAATCCCCAGCTTTTCTTTTCGCTTAAATTCCTGCACAAAAGCCCAGTATGCTGCCATAAAAGCTATCGCCACAAAAAAACCAAATGTTTGTATAGGCAATGGGAAGTTGAAACCGAAAAGATATTGCAGAAGCGATGTTATGGTTGGGAACATAGGTTGTATTTTGAAGCGAAGATAGCGTTTTAATGAACTAATATTTCTTCGCCTTCTGTTATTTCGACATCACCATCCGATGAAATATTTGTTAAGCAAACCTTTTTAAGTTCGTTTACCAATACCGGATCGTATTTGACTTTTACTTTAACATAGTTGCGGGTAAAGCCGTGCATAAAGCCTTCTTTTATATCTCCTTCAAATAAAACCTCATCGGTTTTACCAATCTGGGTTTCGTAAAAAGCCCGGCGTTTTTTGTCGGATAATATGTGCAGCATTTTACTCCTGTCCGCACGGGTTGATCCGGGTACGGTACCTTTCATTTCGGCAGCCAGGGTATTTTCCCTTTCTGAGTAAGTAAATACGTGCAGGTATGAAACGTTCAGATCGTTTAAAAAATTATAAGTATCTATAAAATCTTCGCGTGTCTCGCCGGGGAAACCCACAATAACATCAACGCCGATACAGCAATCGGGCATCAGTTGTTTTATTTTGGCTACGCGGTTTACATACAAATCGCGTTTATAGCGACGACGCATCAGGCCGAGTATTTTATCTGATCCTGATTGCAGCGGGATGTGAAAATGTGGAACAAACCGTTTTGAGGTAGACACAAAAGCAATAATCTCGTCGGTAAGCAGGTTTGGTTCGATGGATGAAATGCGGATCCTGTCTATCCCTTCCACCTCATCAAGGGCTTTAACCAGGTCAAAAAACTTATCCTCCCGTTGCCCGTTGCGGATCCCGAAATCACCCAGATTAACACCGGTTAACACTATTTCTTTTACTCCCGAAGCACTTATCTGTTTGGCTTGTTCAATTACATTGGCAATAGTATCGCTCCTGCTGGCGCCGCGGGCCAATGGAATGGTACAAAAAGTACAGGAGTAATCGCAACCATCCTGAACTTTCAGGAACGTACGGGTACGATCGCCGAATGAATAGGCCGGCACAAACTGGTTGGCTTCGCTTACCGGCTGGTTGTATACAACTGCTTTTGGCTTTTTGGTAAGGTCGGTAATATGATCAATAATCTGGAATTTTTCGGCAGCGCCAAGTACCATATCTACTCCGGGTATTTCGGCAATTTCCTGTGGCTTTAACTGGGCATAGCACCCTACAATGGTTACGTAAGCATTCGGCGAGATCCTGAGTGCTTCCTTAACTATCTTTTTACACTTCTTGTCGGCGTTTTCGGTTACCGAGCAGGTATTGATCACAAAAACATCGGGTGTGTTTGAAAACTCAACCGTATCGTAACCGGCCTGGGTAAACATTCGGCCTATGGACGAGGTTTCCGAGTAATTAAGCTTACAGCCAAGTGTATAAAAAGCGACTTTCTTATTCATTGCAAGGGTGCAAAGATAAGCAATTAGTGAATTAGTGAGTTATTGAATTAGTGATTTTACTTTGGGGTTAATTATTTGTATCTAATCCTTCCAATAGCATGCACTGATAAAGATACAACTAAAAGCAACTTATGATAATACCTTGGCCTTTTGGAGAGCGTATTCTTCATCGCTTATAATGCCTTTTTCTTTTAGCATATGAAGTTTATGTAATTGCTCTGATAGGCTGGGCTGTGTGGCAGCGCTACGATAATCGGGTGCATTTACAACATTCTTAACTCCGGAACTCCGTTTGATTAAAGCATTACAGGCATCTACCTGGCTGCCCAGGGTAAACAAGTCGATAATCCACCCGATACCGGCCAGGCCAAGTGTGAAAAAATAAAGTATACCGATGCCTGCTTTATTAAGATAGAACTTATGCGCGCCAAATACGCCTAAAAAAAACCATAAAATGTATGCAGTCGACTTAGATTTCATTATTCAGGTGAGCGGGGGTTTTATTTTGGCTTAACTAAGGTAATCATTTTCCTGATGTATGCAAAAAATCCAATGTAATTTAGGATGTATATGTCCGTATTAACATAAGACACTAATAATTAAGCTATTAAATAACAACCAAAAAACTATAAATAATAATTATATACCCGTCCACTCATAGCTTTCATTATCCAATCCCATCAAATCAATAACCCGGTTAACCACAGTCATCGCCAGTTCTTCGATAGTTTGAGGTTTGCTGTAGTACGATGGTATGGCGGGGCAAATAATCCCTCCTGCCTCGGTAACAGTGGCCATATTGCGGATGTGGATAAGGTTAAAAGGTGTATCGCGGGCAACAAGGATGAGCTTGCGGCGCTCCTTCAATATTACATCCGCAGCCCGGCTGATCAAATCGTCGGAGATACCTCCTGCTATGCGACCAAGGGTGCCCATAGAACAAGGCACAATTACCATGGTATCAAACTTTGCCGATCCGGAGGCAAATGGCGCCATAAAATCGTTCTTGGCGTAAAACTTGCAATCTTGTTTGGTATAGTCGTCGTTGCCCAACTCAAAGCGCCATACATCTTTAGCGTTATCCGACATTACAATGGCAACTTCGGCAATCTGATCTTTTAGCTGATTTAACTTTTTTAACAACAGGTGGGCATAAATAGCGCCGCTGGCGCCTGTAATGGCAACTACAATCTTCTTCTTCATTATATCTCTCCAACAATCCAAAAAGGCAAAAGTTACGGGCATAAAAAAGGGTCGAATACAAGTACCCGACCCTACATCTACCTATGAAAAACATGCCCTTGAGAGGGCATTACAAATGTACTAACAGTTTTTATATTATAAAGCAAATTTGTAAAAATATTTTTACGTTATTTTTTTGTTAAGATAAATTCGTATCTATTAACGTTTGAATTATACCATCTACCATGCCTACGCGGGGTACATATATCTGTTTTATACCCGCATTTTTCATAACTGTTAAATAAATTTCACAGGCCGGGATAATAACGTCTGCCCTATCCTGGTTTAAGCCAAGCACATTGATACGATCTTTAAGCGAGAAAGAATTAAGGTAAGTATATAATGATTTTAACTTGGTAAAAGCCATCGGGGTCTCGTCTCCCTCTTCGGCTAAACGGTGCAGTTTATTGATATTGCCGCCTGTGCCTATACCCAGTAACTGTTTATACCCCCGTGTATGCTCGCGGATAAACTCTTTCATTTCATCCCATGTTTCTTCTGTATCCTGGTTATCCAGAATACGGATAGTGCCGATGTTGAACGATTTTGATGCCATCAACTCTCCGGCCGAAAACAAGGAAAGTTCGGTACTGCCGCCGCCAACATCAATGTATAAATAGCTTTTGCTTTTATCGATAGTCTGCTCGGCATGACTGGCGTAAATAACTTTGGCTTCTTTGGAACCATGGATAATCTCCAGGTCGATATTCGCCTGCTCCTTAATCAGTTTAACAACATCCTCGCCGTTTGTAGCTTCACGCATGGCCGATGTGGCATAGGCCAGGTAGTGGGTTACCTTGTAAACATCCATCAAATTGCGGAAAGCGCTCATTGATTTTACCAGGTCGGCCGCCTTTTTATCTGAGATGTTGTGCTGAATAAAGGCATCGTCGCCCAGGCGCAGAGGCACCCGGATCAACGTATTTTTTTTAAACGAAAAGGAACCGTGATTTTCAATAATATCGGCAATCAGCAGCCTTACTGCATTTGAACCAATATCTATAGCTGCGTATCTCAACTTTATTTATTTTTAGTTTTCAGGTAATTGTATATCTCTATTTGCGCCCGGTGCGATTCGGCCGCGTTGGTTTTGTGGTATTTATTACTATTTGCACTATTTATTTCGCGTGCCTTGGTATTATCCTGCAATTGGATGTTAATGATGTCTTTAACTTCCTTTTTTAAGTGTTGGTCTAAAATCGGGAAACCAACTTCAACCCTGGTATCAATATTACGGCTCATAAAATCGGCCGAAGTAAGATAGATCAGTTCATCCCCACCGTTACAATAAATGTGCACGCGTGCATGCTCCAGGTATTTATCCACGATACTTATCACTTCAATATTTTCGCTAAAACCTTTCACTCCCGGTACAAGACAACACATGCCCCTGATGATCATTTTTATTTTAACACCCGCGTTACTTGCCTGGTAAAGTTTACTTATCAGCCCTTCATCGGCAAGGCTATTCATTTTCAGGATCATGTAAGCCTTTTTACCTGCCTTCGCATTTTTTATCTCGTTATCTATCAGTTTATAAATAGCCGGCCTGGAATCAATTGGCGATACAATCAGGTTTTTTAGTCCCCTGGGCAAGGTATTCCTTTTGAGCGCTTTAAACACTATATCCAAATCGTCGGTTATTTTTTTATTTGCTGTAAACAAAGTATGATCGGCGTATATCCTTGCAGTTTTTTCGTTAAAGTTGCCGGTCGACAAACAGGCATAGTGCACAATCTTTTGTTTTTCCAGGCGGCTAACCAGGCATATCTTCGAGTGTACTTTGTAGCCTGCTATACCATACAACACGTTCACGCCCTCTTCCTCCAGCCTGTTGCTCCAAAATATATTGTTCTGTTCATCAAACCTTGCCCGCAATTCAACCAAACAGTTCACCTTTTTACCATTTTTGGCCGCATTTACCAACGCGTGTACAATTCTTGAATTTTCGGCAAGGCGGTAAACCGCTATGCTGATCTCTTTAACTTTTGGATCGATAGCAGCTTCACGCAAAAAGTGGATGATGTAATCATATGATTGATATGGCGTGCTTACCATATAATCTTTTTTTGCAATAAGGCCCAGCAAGCTTTTACCAAACGACAGATCTTCTACCGGTAAAGCCGCATATTTAACAAACTCCAGATCGGGGCTGCCCACGTTGGGAAACGAAATAAAATTCTTGAAGTTATGATACCTGTTACCGGGGATAAGGCTTTCGCCGTGCAGCCCCATTTTAGTCACCAGGTATTTTAACATATCCATGGGCATCTCGGTATCGTAAAGCAAACGCATCGGGGTGCCTTTTTTGCGTTTTTGAAGGCTTTTTGATAATGCATCTATGAACTTGCCGCTCACTTCCTTATCCAGGTCAAGTTCGGCATCGCGGGTGAGCTGCAGGGAATATGCTTCGATGCTGTCGTGCTCAAAAATGAAAAATATATCTTCCAGGCTGTACCTGATAATATCATCCAGCAGGATAATAAACTTCAGGTTGTTGGTTTCGGGCAGTACAATAAATCTCGATAAGCTATCCGGAAACTCAATAAGTGCGAAGCGTGTTTTTTTATTTTTGGTAAGCTTTACAAAAAAGTAAATCGCCCGATCTCTTAATTCTGGCAGCGGCAGGCTATCATCAAGCATGATAGGCACCAAAGTGGCCAGCAGTTTTTCTCTGAAATAATTTTTAACGAAGGCACCCCGGCTTACGTTAAGCTGCTTGTCATTCAGGATAAATATCTTTTCTTCGGCAAGCTGTTTAACAATGATATTTTCATACAGGTTATTAAACTTCCGCTCCTGCTTTACAACAATGTTCTTTATCTGGTTAAGGAGTTTTTTAGGGTTATAACCTAATATCTCTTTTGATTTTTCGTTTAAAGCGGCAAGGCGGGTCATGGTAGCCACCCTCACCCTGTAAAACTCATCAAGGTTTGATGAAAATATAGCCAAAAAGCGCACGCGCTCAATTAGGGGCACGGTTGGATCGGCAGCTTCCTGCAAAACCCTGTCGTTAAAATATAACCAGCTTATTTCCCTGTTAATTAATGGTGGTTGTTTATCCATAAAATTTGTGCCCCTTAGGCCACGTGTACAAAACTGCTTATTTATTTGTTAATTTAATATTAACTCATCTACATAAAACCTGTTTTTAATGATTATTATTTAGTGTGGTATGTAAACAAATTGATAATGGAGCTGTGTAAATGTTTACAATACATTAGTTTTGTAAACATTATAAACTCTTTTACTTATGCCAACATTTGATATAGTAAGCAAAATAGATGGTCAAACGCTTGATAACGCCATCAATACAGCTAAAAAAGAAATACTTAACCGTTACGATTTTAACGATTCAAAAAGCACTATCGACCTGGATAAAAAAACCAATGAAATAACTATTGTAACCGAAAATGAGATGCGCCTTAAAGCCATCCAGGATTCCATCATCGGCCGCATGGTGAAACAACACCTGGATTCAAGCGCCCTTGATTTTGGTAAAGAGCAATATGCCTCGGGCAACATGATCCGCAAGGAGATAAAGGTTAAAGAAGGTATCGACAAAGAAACATCCAAAAAGCTGGTTAAAAAGATAAAAGACAGCGGCCTTAAGGTGCAAGCCTCTATCATGGACGACCAGGTACGTGTACAAGGCAAAAAAATTGACGACCTGCAAGCGGTGATCAGCCTATGTCGTACCGAAAACTTTGGCCAGCCGTTGCAGTTTATTAATATGAGGGATTAATTCCGCTAATTACCAAAACTTGTCATTTCGACGAGGTACGAGGAGGAATCTTCTACGCCCTGCATCTCAACGGGCCCGTTGAGATGCAGGGCGTAGAAGATTTTCCCTGCGCTTAAGAGATAGTTTCTCTTAAGCCCGCCCGTTCTTACCATCGCTTCTCTGTCGAAATAACAATTGGTGGAGGTAAAATAAAAAAGACGCATTACATGCATCTTTACAAAAAACATTATTCAAAACAACGGGCAACTACCCTGCTGCTTCCATTTCTTTAACCTCATTTGGGCGGCCGTTTTTGAAGGCCTTGCGTGGTGTAAGGCCAAGCAGTTCAAACATAGCCATATCGGTATCAAACGACGGGTTTGGTGTAGTTAAAAGCTTTTCGCCTGCAAAAATAGAGCTGGCACCTGCCATAAAACAAAAGGCTTGCTCAACAGTACTCATTTCGGTGCGGCCGGCAGATAGACGGACAACCGAACGTGGCATAATAATACGGGCGGTAGCAATCATCCTTACCATATCCCAGATAGGTACACGGGGCTGATCGGCCAGTGGTGTACCGGCTATAGGCACCAAAGCATTGATAGGCACCGATTCCGGGTGTTTAGGCAGGTTTGACAATGTTTTCAGCATCGAGATCCTGTCTTCAACAGTTTCGCCTAAACCAACTATGCCACCACTACAAACTGTAATTTTCGCCTTACGTACGTTTTTAAGGGTATTTAACCTGTCGTCATAAGTGCGGGTGGTGATAATACGTTTATAATCTTCTTCAGATGTATCCAGATTATGGTTATAGGCATACAGGCCCGCATCTGCCAATCGTTGCGCCTGGCTCTCGGTAAGCATGCCCAGTGTACAGCAAACCTCCATATCAAGGCTATTAACAGCTTTTACCATATCAATCACTTTATCAAAATCGCGGTTATCGCGTACTTCGCGCCAGGCCGCACCCATGCATAAACGCGATGCACCACCGGCCTTCGCTTTTTCGGCAGCAGCAATAACCTCATCTTTGGGCATCATGGCATGTACATCTACACCGGTATTATACCGGGCAGCCTGCGGGCAATATGCACAATCCTCAGAGCAGCCGCCAGTTTTAATTGAAATCAGCGAACTGATCTGTACTTCGGCGTAATCTTTATTTTCGCGGTGTACAGTTGCCGCGCGGTAAACCAGGTCGAGTAATGGGGTATGGTATATTTCAGCTATTTCTTCTTTTGTCCAGTCGTATCTTACTTCGGTCATATCTCAAATTTTGATGGTTCAAATTTATAATAATATCGCATAAAACGCCAGTTTACGCTTAATGCCCCAACAAAAGCTTGGTAGCCAGGTACAAGGGCAATAAAAATCCGGCGCAATCTGTAAAGGTTGTTATGATGATTGATGATGCTACCGCCGGATCTATACCTACCCGTTTTAATGCCAATGGTATTGATGCACCGGTAATACCGGCAATAATGAGGTTACCAGTCATCGCTAAAAACAAAACGAGGCCAAGCATGGGGTTGGCATCATAAAACAAGGCAATGCAAAAAACAACCAGGCCGTTTGCGGCGCCATTAAGCATGCCTACTAAAAATTCTTTTATAACTATGTTGTAAGCCTGCTTATCAGTAAGGTTACTTAACGAGATACGCCTTACCGTAACTGCAAGGGCCTGTGTGGCCGCATTACCGCCCATGCCGGCAATAATAGTCATATAAGCAGCGATGCCTTTCACCTGCGATACGGTGTCATCGAAATGACGGATCACTGATGCTGCCAAATAAGCGGTAGCAAGGTTAATAACCAGCCATGGCAGACGACTTTTCACAGCATCTTTCCAGTTACCGCTCAATTCCTCGTCTTCAGATACACCCGAAATCTTTAATATATCTTCGGTATTTTCCTGCTCCATTACGTCGATGATATCATCAACGGTAACCCGGCCAAGCAGTTTCATATGGTCGTCCACAACCGGGATGGTTGTTAAATTATATTGGGATATCAGGCGGGCAACCTCTTCCTGGTCAAGCTCGGCCCTTACATATACCGGGTCACGTTTTACCAGGTCGCTCACTCTGGCATCGGCATGGGCTTTTATGACATCTTTTATAGAAAGGATGCCTTGCAAAGTATCGGCATCGTCAACCACGTAAATGGTGTAAAACTCCTCCATCTCTTCAGATTGGCGGATGATCTCATCCAGGGCTTCCTTTTTGTCCAGCCGGATATTTACTTTGATGAGTTCGGAGTTCATCAAACCGCCGGCAGTATCCTCGGCATAGTTCAAAAGCGCGCGGATGCTGCTGGCATCATCGGCATCAATATCTTCTAATATTTCCTGCTGCTCGTCTTCATCAAGCTGGGATATAATGTCGGTAGCATCGTCATAATCCAGCTCTTCAACTATCTCGCTTCTTTTTTCAGGATGAAGGTTAAGCAGCAGCTCGCCTGGGCTGTGTTCCTCATCCATTTCGGATAAAACTTCGGATGCAACGTCAGTCGGCAGGATATTGATGATCCTTTCTTTGTCTTCCTGGGGCAGCTGCTCAAATAATATAGCAATCTCCGAGGCGTGATATTCCTTCAGAACTTTCTCTAATTCAGCATCATCGGCCTCGAGGGCCGTTTTGATGCGAAGGAGATCGGTTTTATCTAAGTCAAAAGATTGCATATCCGACTAAAATAAACATTTATGCCACAATTCAGGAATTAAAATGGGGTTAAATCGGGGTTAACCTGCAAGCTAAAAATGATGCCTTTGCCCGCTATGGTTTGACAGGCTCACCATGACATATCCAATTTCCCTGTCATCCTGAGTAAGTTTTATTTGCGCACAAATAATGGCATTGCAGATGACAAGCTATTTCCGAATTTTGCGAAAAGCAACTTATGGCAGCGTAGCAGTTTAGCTCCTGGTGTTTTTTACCCGCCCCTGAGTTTTGCTTCAGGAAATAGCGTAAGCATTTTGGTGATACTGTTATCAGCAGCATTCCCGTATGGCAGCGTGCCTTTTTTATCTATCGCTCTCCTGAGCCATAAGTTGCTTAATTAT